>DDQB01000108.1 GCA_002342505.1 Acidaminococcaceae bacterium UBA2453 | reverse complement strand
ATGGCCAGTTTAATGCGTTTTGAAGTCCTGGCTCCGGACAAGTATGTGCTGAAGTCGGATTCCATTTCCTATGTGGAAGCGGTGACCCTGTGGGGAGGCGTCGGCATTTTGCCGCGTCACGCCCCGTTGATCGCTGCACTGAAGGAAGCTCCGCTGAAGTACCGCGATGCCCAGGGTATAGCTCATTTCCTGTGCATACAGGGCGGCTTTATGGAAGTTAAGGACAACAAGGTTGTGGTTATGACGGAGGCAGCCGAGACTGCCGATGAAATTGACGTTGACCGCGCCGAAGCTTCAGCTTTGCGTGCCCGTGAGCGTCTGGCAAATCCGGATGACGAGATTGACATGGATCGTGTCATGGGCAGCCTGCGCCGCTCGGAAGCACGTCTGAAGACTGTAAGGCTGGCGGCGGAATCCCGCTGACAGGAGCCTGGCAGACCGGGGGTCGGTCTGTGTCAGTAAGGTTTAAGAAGGGATTCGTCCGGAATTATATTCGGGCGAACCTCTTTTTTATAAAAATATTCGTAATAATGTTTGCTGAAATTTCCTTGATCAGTATTTCCTTAAAAAGGTTTTTATAACTGCAGGCGGAAAGTCTGGAAACTTACTGGAGGTGTAAGAATGGCAGTGCATCCGGGAGCCGTGATTGCGGTTGCAGGACTTGCCGTTGCGGGTTTTAAGTTGTATACGGCTTTAAGCAATACCGCACAGATTGTCAGAAGCAGTTTGGAACGTTACAATGACGAGAAGATTCGTTACTATACCGTTAACAAACAGGTTCTTGAGACGGTTATTGATTACGGTAAATTTAAGCTGGAGATCTGGAACGAGTTTGGCACGTTGGCCCAGCTTTACAGCCGCATGACGAACCCGCCCGGGCTCATCAGCTATAAGGGAATGGAAAGTGTGCATGCCGGGCGTCCGCAGATGGACGATATACGTAACATGACAGCGTCTTTAAGCGCGCTTCATGAGCAGCAGTGGGATGTGCTTGGCACAGGCCTGCTGACGAGTCTTGCCATTTATGGAAAGACTATGACGCAGAAGGTGGAAAAGGACAAGGTCCTGCATATTGAAGGTTTCCCGGATACTGAGGAAGGCGACAGCATGCTTGACACTATGGGGACGGTTCCCTCTCCCCACCACAGCGACAATGGCCTGATAGAAGAAGGCGCTGTTCTGAATGAAATACTGGGCGTGCCTGTGGTTTTGGATACGGATGCTTTGTATAATGAGCTTTCCACGAAACCGATAACGGAACTCACCAAGGAAGAAGCCTTCGCCCTGAAGGACCAGATTGACTGGCGCAGCCTGAAGCTAGCCGACGCGGTAGGTCGTATACGTCGTCTGGGCGATACCGTTGAGAGCATCAGGAGTGATGTAGAGCGCCTGCGGGAAGTATGCAGGAGCAAGATGGAGAATGTGGCTCTGTTGGTGCAGAGAACCCCGGATTACAATGAATTCACCCTTGCGGATAAGCAGGATTATCAGTTCGCGGTTATGTTGCAGCGGACCATGCGCCTGCTGACGCGCCTGGACCTGGTTCTAAAGCGCGGCAATATGTGCGTTCTGAACTCCATGGCTATCAACGACTGCAAACGTCAGGCGGCGGAGCTGGTGCCGCTTCCCGATCCCAATGCGCCTGAAAAGTAAAAGGGGACGGGATTTAAGAGAAGATTCAGCGGCCAGGCCGCACTGTTTTTAGGAGGCTAAGGAGAAATGGCAAAAGATGCTTTAAGCAGTTTAGCCGGCAACCGTATGGGACAGCTCAAAAGTGAGATTGCGGACCTTAAGGCCCAGCTCAAAAAAGAGTTTGAACCGGAAAAGATTGCCGAACTGAAAAAGCTTATCAGAGAAAAAGAAACTTATTACAATATACTTGCTGATCGTCGCAGGGCCGGTTATTAAGCATCATGGACGAGCAGTTGTTGGTGCGTTTGGCACAGCTAGGGATACGCTGCGTAGTAGCGTATTATGTATATAAGGACGCCGTAAAACATGAGGTCCCCAACAAGAACTTCTGGGTGGCGGCAACCTTTATTTTCTGGCCTGTCATTGTAGCTTACCTGTTCTATCGGCAGCGCGCGGCCCGCACTGTAGATCTTTCCTTTGAGCAAAAAGCCCAGTTGGAGATAGATCATAAGCGGGAGGAAGAAAAGCGGCGCATCGCGGCGGAACGAGCTGAGATGGAGTTGGAACGCAAACACGAGATCGAAAAGAATCAGATCAGTGAAGCGGAACTGGAAAAACTTCGTGAGGAACGCAGGGCTGCCAAGGCGAAGCGCATGAAGGAACTGGAGGAAGAGCGTGCGGAACAGGAAAGACAGCACGCCGAACTTTTAAAGTTGAAGGAAAAAAAGCTGCAGGACACCGTGGCAAAGAATCTCGGCAACCTGAACAAGCAGTAGGATATATTGCATTACGGGCGCTGCGCTTACAGGCGCGGCGTTTTCTTTTTGCGCAATCAGTGGAGCTGATATAAAATTTTAGTGCTCCCTCTTGCTAAATGACGTTTATAATGATAGAGTTAATCTGTTAAAGAAATATTGATCTGTTTTAAAAATCAACGGTAGGGGGTAAGCTTGTGGAAAAGTTGATTGTCAGAGGCGGCAATCGCCTGATTGGCACAGTAAAGACAAGCGGTGCAAAAAATGCGGTGCTGCCAATTATTGCAGCATCTATTTTAGGGGAAACGCCCAGTCATTTGGATGAAATCCCTAAACTGGAAGATGTACGCACGATTTGCGGCGTATTAAAATATTTGGGTGTCAAGATCGATGACAGCAAGGAACATGAGCTTACTTTAGATACATCCCGGATTTCTGCCTATGAAGCTCCCTATGAACTGGTTCGCACAATGCGGGCATCATTTGTAGTTTTAGGTCCGTTGCTGGCCCGTAAGGGACATGCCCGTATATCCCAGCCGGGGGGCTGCGCTATTGGCAGCCGTCCCATTGACCTGCACCTGAAAGGGTTTGAAGCGCTGGGTGCTAAAATTTCACAGGATCACGGTTTTGTTGACGCATATGCGCCGAACGGGCTGAAAGGCGCCGATATTTATTTGGACTTCCCCAGTGTGGGAGCAACGGAGAATATCATGATGGCGGCGTGTCTGGCGGATGGAACGACTACGCTGGAAAATCCGGCGGAAGAACCGGAGATCGTCGATCTGGCTAACTATCTGAATCAGATGGGAGCACGTGTGCGGGGCGCAGGAACGGATATTATCCGGATTGAAGGCGTGAAGCACATGCGTGGAGGAGAACATACCGTTATTCCTGATCGGATCGAAGCGGGAACTTATATGATTGCCACCGCTATGACCCATGGCGATGTAATTATTGAAAATGTGCTGGTAGAACATCAGAAACCGCTGCTGGCAAAACTGCGGGAAGCAGGCGTCCTGATTGAAGAAGATATCGACCGGATCCATGTGGCCTGTCCCGGTGAATTAAAAGGAATCCATGTGAAAACACTGCCGTATCCCGGATTCCCTACGGATATGCAGGCGCAGATCATGGCAATGATGACAATTTGTAATGGGCGCAGTTCCGTCATGGAAACGGTGTTTGAGAACCGTTTTATGCATGTGGTGGAATTAAATCGTATGGGCGCTAACATAGTAACGTCCGGCGCGCGGGGCGCTTTGATCGAAGGGCCGGCCCATCTGACCGGGTGCGAAGTCAATGCGACGGACTTGCGGGCAGGGGCCGCTATGATCCTGGCGGGACTGGTAGCAGAGGGACAGACGATTATCGGCAATCTGCATCATATTGACCGCGGCTATGAGGATATTGTCGGAAAACTGCAGGCGCTGGGCGCAGATATCCAGCGCATCAATGTAAAAGAATGAGTTTGATTCAGACAGGGGAAGAAAGCATATGTTTGGTGGAAATACGGACATTGGCATCGATTTGGGGACGGCTAATATTCTGGTCTATGTTAAAGGAAAGGGAATCGTTCTGAACGAGCCTTCTGTGGTCGCAGTGGAAAAGTCAAGCAATAAGATACTGGCGGTGGGCGCAGAGGCACGGGATATGCTGGGACGTACGCCGCAGGGAATCGTGGCGGTCCGTCCTTTGAAGGAAGGCGTAATTGCCAATTACACGATTACTCAGAAGATGCTTGAATATATCGTTAATAAAGTGGCGGGACGGAGCTTCTTTTTTAAACCCCGCGTCATGACCTGTATTCCTGTGCATATTACGTCTGTGGAAAAGCGCGCTGTCCTGGAAGCGACCATCCAGGCCGGGGTATCCAAGACATATCTGATTGAAGAACCGTTGGCTGCTGCGTTGGGAGCCGGACTGGATATTATGGTGCCTTCCGGAAAGATGGTCGTAGATATCGGCGGCGGTACGACCGATATTGCGATCCTGAGCCTGGGCGGCGTGGTGGACAGTGATTCTGTCCGTATCGGCGGGGACAAGTTTGATGAAAGTATTGTACGGTTTGTGAAGAAGGAATATAACGTCCTGATAGGGGATATGACCGGTGAAAGTATCAAAAAACAAATCGGAAATGTCCATTCAGGCGGTGAAAATAAGAGTATGAGCGTGCGTGGACGCGACGGGATTAATGGACTGCCCACGACCGTGACCGTTACGTCGGAAGATGTGCGCAAGGCTTTGGAGGAACCGTTGGAGGCGTTGCTGAGCCGCATCCGGTCTGTGCTGGAAAAGTGTCCTCCGGAACTGTCTGCGGATATTGTGGATAATGGGATTTACCTGACCGGCGGCGGCGCCCTGCTGGGAGGGATTGCCCAGGTAATTGAAGAGGATACGGGGATTCATGTCTTAGTGGCGGAAAGTCCGTTGGACTGTGTGGCTGTTGGTACGGGAAAAGCGTTGGACAATCTGGATAAACTGCGTCCCGGAGCAATTTACAGTAATGCCATGTTTTAATGGAGGCTGTCCGGATTGACGACAGGCAGGCGAACTGGCGAATGAAGAAATGAGAAAATGAGGATGGGGACGGTCTTGGAACGCTGTGAACCGGCGAATCCATACCGTCCTGCTGATTTTACGGAGAGTTGGGAGAATATGAAAAATAATAACAGCCGCAGGATCGCAGGAAGAATGAAACAGCTGCTGCTGTTTCTGGCCATACTTTTGCCGATGCTGTTCCCGGTATCTGCTTGGGCGCAGGTCACAAACATGCGCGTGGGAAGCGGAGCGGCACGTATCCGTATTGTATTGGATATTGATAAGGCTGCCACTTTTAAAGATAAAAGTAGCGACAATTTGATTTCCCTGGAACTTGGCACGGAAGTTAAAAAGACGCTGCAGAAAAAAATATCGGATGAAACGGTGACAGGCGTTGTACTGGAAAAAGCAGGAAAAAAAGCCGGAATCCTTAAAATCACCCTGAAAAAGCCGGCGCAGCACAAGGTTATCGTGTTGAAGAACCCGAACCGGATCGTGGTCGATGTGTACCGAATCCAGATTATCAGGACCAGCAAGGATCTTGGTAATGGCCTGACATATACATTCTGGCAGGATGATATGAATGGGCTGCCTGTGCGAGTATATGCGCTCAGCCTGAGTCCGGACAGTAAATACGAGTTGAGGCCTTTTTCCGGCGCAGGCAGCGCTAACGGGCGCGGGCGGCTGACACGGGCGGTTTCGCTGGTTGGCGCCAGGGCTGCAGTTAATGCCTGCTATTTTGATACGGACGGATGGGTCATCGGCAACTGTAAATGGAACGAAAGCGTTTTTGGCGTGGAGAGCACTCCCCGCAGCGCATTTGTGATTGATAAAGAGGGAAAGCCTTCCGTACAGAAAGATCTGGCCTACCGGGGAACTGCAACGCTTCCCGGAGGACGCGTTTTGACGATATTGGGTCTGAACCGTCAGCGTATTGCAAACGATCTGGTGTTGTTCAATCGAAATTATGCAAGCGGTACACGGACCAACGAACACGGACGGGAGATCCGGGTCAGCAAAGGACGCGTCACAGAAGTTTCTGCGAAAGGAAATATGGCGCTGGATAATGATTCCCTGGTGCTCTCCGGGCATGGGGTGAACGCAGATGCGCTGGCTGTTGTGCGTCGTGGCGACCGGGTCGCTGTCGACCAGACTTTAGGAAGCAGAATGGCAGATGAGGCGCGGTTAGTGGTCGGTGGAGGACCGATGCTGCTGGAAAAGGGCAAGATTAATGTCCGTTCCAGAGAAGAGGCCATGGCGCCGGACATTGCCTATGGACGGGCCCCCCGTACCGGCATCGGCGTAAAGGCTGACGGTACGATAATATTGATGGTAGTGGACGGGCGCAGCCAATATTCCGCAGGAATGTCGCTGAAAGAGTTTGCCCAATACCTGAAGCGGTTTGGCGCAGTTTCCGCTGTAAACTTTGACGGCGGCGGGTCTTCCGAGATGGTGCTGGACGGAAAAATTATGAACCGGCCTTCTGATGGAGGCGAGCGTCCGGTCAGCATAGGTCTGGGAGTGTTCCGAAAATAGCCGGAACAGAACTATTTTGCAAAAATGGATGATTCGTTGTATAATATAATAGTATAATAGGTGTATTTTTTTTATGTTTCTATAAAGGAATTTGTTTATGAAAAAAGTGATTATCCTGCTTTGCCTGTTGGTATTCGCTGTAGCTTCACAGGCTCTTGCGAGGACGCCGCTGATGCCGGTGGAAAATATCAGGGCAGGCATGCGGGGATATGGAAAGACTGTTATTTCAGGCGATACCATTGAAACGTTTCCTGTTGAAGTTTTAGGCGTGACCGGCAATGAGAATATGGGATACCAGATTCTGATCCGGGCCGGCGGGGATTTGATTGCCCGCAGCGGGGGCATTGCCCAGGGGATGAGCGGCAGCCCCGTGTATATTGACGGGAAGCTGGCAGGCGCGGTTGCGTATGGCAAAGCATTTACTGATCCCCATTACTGTTTTCTGACGCCGATTCAGGATATGCTGGATATGCTGGATCGGCCGGAACCTCACCGGAAGCCTGCAGAGGAAACGTTGCTGCCAAAGGGGACTGCTCTCATGGCGGGAGGTTTTTCTCCGGAAGGTTTTGCGATGCTGCAGGAAGGCTTGTCTTCTTTTGATGTAACGCTGACGAATACAGGCGGTGGTGCTGTAACGACTTCAGATAAAGAAATTGAGCCGGGCAGTTCCGTGGGGGTTGCTCTGATCCAGGGAGACCTTACGTTAGGCGCCCTGGGTACAGTTACCTGGACCGATGAAAGAGGGCGGCTGGTTGCGTTCGGTCATCCTTTCATGCGTCGGGGCGAAGCTGATTTTTTCCTGACAAAGACTTGGGTGCTGACCTCGATTCCTGATCTCCAGGCTGCTTATAAAATCGGAAATCTCGGGCAAGCCGTAGGCACGATCAGTCAGGACCGAAACGCGGGCGTTGTGGGACAGACAGGAAAACTGCCTGCTTTTATCCCTATGTATGTTTCCGTATCTGATTCTACCCGTTCCAACAACGGCAGCGCGCGGGTCCGGATCGTAAATGACGACAAGCTGGCTCCGACGCTGGCGGCTTCTGTGCTGACAAGCAAAGCGGCAGCGGTGGCGGATCAGGGAGGCGGCGGCAGCGCCCGTATCATGTTTGATATTACGGCGTTTGACAGCAAAAAGGAGTTGCTGCATGTTTCCCGGGAAAATATGTATTATGACAAGACCGCTATTGTAAAACAATTGCCGGTGGAATTACAGGAAACTGTACAGGTCCTGCTTCAGAATAAACTGGAACCCGTCCGCATATCCAACATTGATGTGAATGTGGATATCAGTACGGAAAGTCTTGTTGCGGAGATAAAAAAGGTTTCCGTGAAGGAAAAGGCGCCAAAACCGGGAGACACGATCCATCTGGATGTGAGCATGAAACCGTATCGCGGAGCGGAAATTACCCGTACGGTTACCTATAAACTTCCGAAAGACGCAAAAGGCGAGATCCGTTTGAACGTGCGGGGCGGCGCTTCTATGAACTGGATCCAGGAATTGCTGCGTAAGCAGAAAGAAGAAGGCGTTCCCCAGGCGCAAAAAAATGAGAAGAAGAAAGAAAAAGATATTAAGCTTTCTGATTATGTGCGGGAGGTCAATAAGGCGGACCGCAATAACGATATTATTATAGAATACGCGGCGTCGCGTGATAAAAAAACGTCTTTTGCAGAAGAGGAGGCAGAGGCTCCGTCTCTGGCGGCCATGCTTGCCGGCGGGCGGAACAAACAGTCTGTGCCGGTAGATTATATTGTGGATGGGGAACAGCAGGTGACGGTAAAACTGCCGTAAAAAAAACGGAGGATGCTGTGTGGCGGTCCGGAGGGGCCGTTGTGTGCTCTGTAAAAGCGGATGAACCGCTTTGCCTTAAAAATGCCACAACCTTGTAGTAGGATAGACTAAGGATATAATTACTGTAAGAAAGGAGAGCAGCATTATGCTTCATGATATCTGCGCCGCCACCGGCGCCTTTGTCCTGAATTTCTGCCAGGTTACCGGGCAGATGATGCTGCTTTTTATTGACACATTAAAGAAACTGAAGCATGCCAGTATCAGGGAAACTCTGCGGCAGATGGCGCTGTTAGGCGCAGATTCACTGCCTATTGTATTGTTGACGATGCTATGTACGGGGATGGTTTTTTCTGTACAGACCGCCAAAGAGTTTGTTGCTCTGGGCGCTTCTAATACCGTTGGCGGTATCGTAGCGATTGCCATGGGGCGGGAACTGGTTCCCGTGCTGACCGGCGTAGTTGTGGCAGGCCGTATCGGCGCAGCCATTGCGGCAGAACTGGGGACTATGAAGGTCACGGAGCAGATTGATGCGCTCCGGGTCATGGCGACCAGCCCGGTGCAATACCTGGTGGCGCCCCGTTTTATTGCTATTTCTCTGATGATGCCGATGCTTATTGTTTTTGGCAATTTTATCGGAAATGCGGGCGGTTACTTTGTAGCCCATTATTATGCGGACATTGGATCGTATACTTACCTGAACTCTATTAAGCGGTTCTGTGAAATGTATGATGTGGTCGGAGGAATGATCAAAGGCGTGGCCTTTGGCGCCATCATCAGCATTGTTGGCTGTTTTAAAGGGCTGCATGCGGATAAAGGGGCGGAAGGCGTTGGTTTGGCAACAACAGCTTCCGTTGTTCTTTCTATCATTTTGATTTTTATAGCGGACTATTTTATGACTGTGTTATTGTATGTAGACAAATAGGCGAGGAAATATGGCGGAATCCGTAATTTCCCTGCAGGGCCTTGAAATTTCTTTTGGCGAAAAGAAAGTATTGCAGGGAGTTGACCTTGAAGTGAAAAAGGGAGAGACAATGGCCGTAATCGGGCCTTCGGGAACGGGAAAGAGTACGATCCTGAGGGCGCTGATCGGGCTGCTGGAACCGACTGGTGGAAGCGTGTTTATTGAAGGACAGGATGTGTCCCATCTCTCGGAAGAGGAGTGGAACGGGATACGGAAGCATGTTGGTATGGTCTTTCAGTATTCGGCTCTTTTTGACTTTTTGGATGTGGGGGAAAATGTAGCCTTTGGTCTGCGGCAGCATTTCAGCCTGCCGGAAGACGAAGTCCGAAAAAAGGTGGATGATTTGCTGGCGGATGTGGGTATGCTTGATGCAAAGTCCATGTATCCGGTGGAACTGTCCGGCGGTATGAAAAAGCGTGTCAGTCTGGCAAGGGCACTGGCGTTTGGTCCGCGTATCGTCCTGTATGATGAACCGACGGCGGGACTGGATCCCATACGGACCATGAATATCAGCCGCCTGATCCGGAAGACGCAGCAAAAGCACAAGGTAACATCCATTCTGGTAACCCATGATATGGAGTCGGTCTATACGGCAGCCGACAGGGTAGCGCTGCTGAATGATGGAAAGATTGTAGCAATCGGAACACCGGAAGAATTCCGGAATTCAGATAATCCTCTGATCCGTGGCTTTATCACGGGGGAAGAAATTACAGGGGCAACGGAGGCATTTCGATGAACGCAAGTGAAACAAAAGTCGGGGCGCTGACTCTTGGAGGCGCGGTCATTTTAGCAGGTATGATCAGCTTTCTGGGAGCTTTTAAGCTGTTTGACGGCGGCTATGATCTGCATGTGGCCTATCCTTCTGTAAACGGATTGCAGGAAGGAAGCTCAGTTCGCTATGCCGGCGTTCCCGTAGGAACGGTAAAGAAAGCGCGGGTGGAACCGGATCAGGTTGTCGTTACTATGCATGTAAATAAGGGCATCCAGATTCCGCAGGAAGCAGAATTCTCCATCGGTTCTGACGGCGTTATGGGAGAGAAATTTGTAGATATCCGGGCTCCGCAAAAGTACAGCGGGGTGTATTTGAAACCGGGCAGTACTCTGACAGGGAATTCTTCCGGGGATCTGAATGAGTTTCTGGCGCAATCCGGAAAAGTGCTGGAAAAAGTGGAAGGCATTGCCGATGCTCTTAATAATGTATTTGGGGACAAGGAAGTCCAAAAATCCATGCGGGACGGCTTCATCAATGCCAGAGATATCAGCAATAATCTAAATAAATTTACTAAAGTGATGGCGGATTCTGCCAAGGAAAACCAGGCAGAACTGAAAAATATGGTTTCCCAGTTTAACCAGATGAGCGTACGCATGAACAAAGCCATGGGACATCTGGAAAGCCTGATGGAGGGCGTAGACGCAAATGGGCAGACAGGTAAAAATGTGGCTGTTATGGCGCAGAATCTGGCTGTTACGAGCAAAAATCTGGAAGTTATAACCAATACGCTGGCTGATGTTGCGAAAGACCCGCAGACAAAAGAAGATCTGAAAGCGACAATTCATAACGCCAGGGGCGTGACGGAGCGGGCCAATAAGATTCTTGGGCTTGGCGACGGAATGAAGGTCAAGCCCCATGCGGATGTATTTCATTCTGCCAAGGGCGGGCAATGGCGCAGTAACTTTGGCCTGCAGTTTGAAAAAGAAAAAAAGGGAACGTTTGGGTATCTGGGCGTGTCCAGTATCGGCGACGATACGAAACTGGATCTGTATTTCGGTAAACGGTTTAAACGTCTTAATGTCAGCGCCGGCGCTATGCAGGGAAAAGCCGGTATCGGGCTGGGGTATGATATCAGCGACCGGTTCCGTATCTATTCCCAGCTCTATGATTTCAGCGATGCAAAACTTCGGTTGGGCGGAGAGTATATGATCCGGAAAGATATCTTTGTGGTAGGCGAAAGTCTCGACGTGTTGCATGGAAGCAGGCGGGATCTGTATCTGGGTGCGAGAATCTATTTCTAATAGGCAAAAAGAAAGTTTTGTTTGATTATTTATATCGCATAACAGCTTGACTTTTTGACCAGAAAGCATATATAATGAGTCTACTGACTCGTCAGTCAGAAAATGGAGGGATTGGAAATGGCTAAGAAAAAGAATGCTGTGCGCACGGCCCTGCTGAGTGCGTTGTTTACTGCTTTGCTGGCGCCGGCGGCATTTGCGCAGGACGCGTTGCCTATCGATCTGCAGACGGCGATTGATAAGGCTTTTGCCAACCATGCAGATATAAAGAAAGCGGAATACAGTTTAGATGCTTCGAGAGCGAGATATAACGCAGCCCGGGAAAGCTTTGGCCCGAAGGTGACATTTTCTCATAGCTTTGGACGTAGCCGATATTGGGATGATGAGCTTAATGCAAGATATCAAAATCAGATTGGAAATAGTTTCTCAAACTCAACAGCGCTGAGTATGCCAATTTTTAATCTCGGATTAATTGCTGCTGAAAAACAGGCGAAAGCAGGATATCAGAGCAGTGTATTGGGAGAAGAGCTGGCTTTTATCCGTTTAAAGCAATCCGTGACTGATGCTTATTATGCTTTGTTGGCAGCTATTGATGCAGAGAAGGTATGCCAACAGTCTGTTGCTGCTTTGGAAGATCACCTGAAAAATGTAAAGGCACAATATGAAGTAGGCGTGGTGGCTAAAGTAGACCTGTTGCGAAGCGAGGTGGAACTGACTTCTGCTCAGCAGTCTCTGATCAAAGCGGAAAACGGGCATGATATTGCGGAAGCCAGATTGAATAATATTATGGGGATTCCTCATGATACGAAGCTGAATCCGGTGGAAGAACTGGGATATACAATTTATACTGAGACGCTTCCCAACTGCATTAATTATGCCATGCTGCACCGGTTGGATTTGCAGCAGAGCGCCTTGCAGGTAAAAGCGGCCGAAGCTGCGCTGAATGGCGCAAAAGCTGACTGGACGCCTTCTGTCGGTGGCAGTCTTTCCAATAATTGGGCAGATGGCAACTGGCCTGGCGATAAAAATTCAAGATGGTCTGCGGGTATTAGTGTCAACATGACGTTGTTTGACAGTGGTATTACCAAGTCTAACGTGTCTGCTGCAAAAGCAAATCTGATGACAGCAAAGGAAACATATCGTCAGGATACGGATAATGTGCAGCTGGATGTCCGGAATTGTTACTTCAACCTTCGTGAATCTGAAAAACGTATCTCTACTACTCAGGTAGCCGTAGCCAAAGCGGAAGAAGATTACCATATTGCCCAGGTACGGTATGAGGCCGGTGTCGGGACAAATACGGATGTACTGGATGCACAGGTTGCACTTACTACGGCCCGAAATAATTTCAATACAGCGCTGTATGATTACAATACTTCCAAAGCTGCTCTCCAGACGGCTATGGGTATCGAAGCCCGTCCGGAAGATTATAAATACATGACCTATGGTGAACGCTATAAAGCGACAAAGGCCGTGTACAATTCGGCTGCGGAAAAAACAGAGTCTGAAAAGACTTTGAAAGAGACGGTAAAAGCATTGGAAAAAGCCCGTGCGGAGCGCCGCAAAGCAGCGGCATCTGCTGAAAAGGCAGAGAAAAAAGCGAAATAGAAAATCGGTAAACGTTCATAACGATGCATTTTGAATGTTAAATATTAACGGTTATATAAAGTGGACTTTGCAACGGCAGAGTCCACTTTATTTTTTTAGATTCAAATCACTAGATGTTTTGTGGCCGGAGATTGTTTCATTAATAATAAAAATTTACAGAAATGATACAAAAAATGCTGAATTTCTGCATTGTTTCTGCTATAATTAAATAATATGGGGTAGTATTAATATTTTTAGGAATGGAGGGTGCGGAAATGAATCGGCTTACAAAATGGATTCTTGGTATGGCCGTTGGTCTCTGCGTCCTTTTTGCAGGTATTACGCAATTAGTGCTTCCTGCTGTATTGGATCAGGCTGTTCCTTATGTAGAAAAGACAGCGACTGATTTTATCAATGGATCTGTTACCATTGGCAATGTTTCTAAATCCGGAATCAGCGAGTTGCTTATAAAAGATATTGAAATTAAAGACAGCAAACAGAAGACAGTTGCGCTGCTGCCAGAGACCCGTATTTCTCTCAATCCGTTGAAAGTATTTTCCGGCGTAGAAAAGACAATCTCCGGGATTGAACTGCGTAAGCCGATTCTCTACATTCGTCAGAATAAAGATGAGACTTGGAATTTTAATAGTCTGCTAAAACCATCAAAATCGGATACAACTCCTTTTTACGGAAAGGCTGTAGTAAAAGAGGGAACGGTAATCGCTGAATTACCGGAGGGAACCTGGAAATACAGTGTTAATGGTTCAGTGGATGGAAGCTATAATCCTGCCTTTGACCTAAACTTTACTGTGGACGCTCCCGGAATGGAAACGGCCCGCGTTATTGGCAGCATTGATAATAAAGGAATAGGGAAGATTGTAATGAAATCTTCCCGTGTGGATCTGGCGCCTTACGGACCGCTTGCCCTGCGATACGGGCAGGTCAGGAATGCAGCCGGACAGGTTGCAGATATAGAAGGGGAATGGAATAATGACGGCAAAGATACGATACTGCGGGGAACGTGCGACCTGCAGGATGTGAGAGGGATTTACCAGAACGGCGACCTGGGTGTTCCGTTCCACATTACCGGGGGGGTATCTTCATCGGGAAATGCCATTTCAGTTCGGGAACTGCTGGTCAGTCTTAATGAACAGAAAGCAGTATTGTCCGGTACGGTGGATATCAGGGATCTGGATAATCCGGCGGGGCATCTTTCTCTGCGTTCTGATAAGGTATCCTATGCCGGAGAAACGGTTACAGATCTGAAAGCAGAAGCCGTTCTGCATGACAGAAAAGCAGCTGTGAATCTGCTTCATGCAACATATCGCTGCGGAGCTGTTACTGGTCAGGGAGTCTATGAAATGGATTCCGGTAAGATCGTTGCGGAAACGGATATTAAAAATGTTACGCTGTCGGGCGAATCTGTAAATGGGGAAACATTTCTGTTGAACGCAGCCCTGGCCGGCAGCGGAACCTATAATCAGGAAAAGGGAAATTTCAATATGGATGTGGCTGCCAATACCATGAATTTGAAATGGCGGGACATGCTCTTTCATGTGATGGACTTTGACGCAGCGCTGGATAATACGGGCGCTGATATCCGTACATTTTCCGCATTTGCCGGAAACGGCGCTATGCAGGCTTCCGGAAAAATTGGGTTTGATGGCTCCTATAATCTGAAAGGTAGAATGGCAGGGATGCCAATCGCGCCGGTATTGGCAGCAGCGGGGCAGGAAGGCAGCGGGCAGTTTTCTTCATCGTTCCGGCTGTCCGGACAGGGAACAAATGTTGCTTTTGAAGGACCGGTTCAGTTGAAGCAGGCGGTCTGGAAAGACTTTATTCTGGAAGATGGGCACGGTCTTGTAACGGTTCAGGATAATATTGTGCAATTAGATGCGTTTCAGTTAACTATGGATCAGGGAACTCATGTGGCGAAAGGGTCCATTGATCTGCGAGGCAGCGAGCCGGTGTTTGATCTTGCGCTTGATACGGAACGGGTACGCATTGAGCCGTTGGTTACGGCAGCAGGGTTGAAAGATTCTGTGTCGGTTACGGGCAACCTGACAAATCATATGTTGGTGACAGGTCCATTGTCTGATATCAGTGTAAAAGGAACGATTGACATGTCAGACGGCAGCGTGAAAGGATATCTTGTAGATTCGGCTACCGGCGGATATCTGTATCACAGGGGCAGCCTGACATTACAGAATATTTTGGTCAAAGCGCTTTCTACTACATTGAAGCTGCATGGAGAGATGGATGAGAACCATAATCTGGATTTTCAGGCAGATGCTGCCAATGTGGATCTGAGCCGTTTGCCAATTCAGGAGGAAGATGTAACACTGTCCGGTTACGCTTCTGCGGTAGGGCATCTGGGAGGAACGCTGGAAAAACCGCTTTTCAGCGGACGTGTGACCAGCGAGGAGTTTAATGTTAACGGTGTGCCTGTTAAAAATTTGACGGGTATGCTGGTCAGTAACGGAGAGGAAATTAATTCGCTGAAAGGTTCCTGTGAACAGGAAAACACAGACGGCCTGACTTCTGCTTATATGATCGATATGGCCCTGAATGTTCCGCAAAAGGATCTGCGCGGCCGGATGGGAATCATGTATGGGGATCTGCAGAATATCCTGAAGATGGCGCGGATTGATTTCCCGGTAAAAGGACTTGCTGCCGGTACGCTGGAATTTAACGGGCGGGGAAAAGGTACGGTTGCGGATTTCTGGGGATATAAGCTGGATATCAATGGCGTCAAATATGACCAGATGGCATTAAAAGCCAGATTAAACAAGGGTGTTCTTACAATCGACAATATAAAATTACAGGAAGACAGGACATTCCGTGAGGAAGGCGTTATTTCTTTACGGGGAATGGTTGATTTAAAAAACCGCACGCTGAATATAGATGCGCTTGCCAATGATGCGAACCCCGCGATCATTACAGCCTTTATGGAGAAACCTGCTTCCCTGGCCGGCGCTCTGAATATGACGGCTCATTTAGAAGGTGCTTTGGATGCTCCCAAGGGACAGGGAACGCTGGAGCTGACTGAAGGTAATTTTGAAGATGTGGCCTTTGACCGTGGCGTTGCAGAAGTTACACTTGATCGTGATATACTTACGCTGAACCGTTTAAAGATCGACAGAGATGCATATTATTTGTCTGCCAGCGGCAGGATTCCTATGGATTTGTTCCGGACAAAAGAGCATAGAAAGAATCCGGATGCGCAGATGGATATTTTGGCTGATTTTAATCATGCCAGTCTGGCAGTTTTGGGCACATTGCCCTCTATAGACTGGGGGCTGGGGGATACGCGGGGAACGCTGCGATTGGCAGGAACTCTGGACAATCCGCAGATGTTCGGCAATCTTGAAGTTGCAGATGGATGTCTGAAGCTGGCTGGCGTATATTCACTGCTGGATAAGGTGAATCTGCGCGTCGTATTTCAGGGAACCCAGGTCCGTGTGGAGAAGGCTGCCGCTATGCTTGGCAAGGGTACGCTGGAAGGCAGCGGCACCTATGACCTGAAAGCAAATGAAGACAAGGCGTATCTGTTTAACGGCAAGGCTCAAAACGCAGAAATCGATTCTTCGATTTTTAAAGGACGGATTAATGGAACGTTCAGTCTGGCGCCAGAACATTATAGGATTCCCAGGCATTTGTTAGAGAAACAGGATGAAAGCGGCGCTGAGACGGCTAAGCCGCCGACCTCCGGCATAGCGGAAGGATGGAGGCCAAAGGTGACCGCAGATTTCAGGTTGGACGACGTGCTTGTAAATATGCCGACGATTCCTTCCTTGGGAGAAGGAAATAGCAACCTGGGGATGGATGTGTCGGTCACGCTGGGACCAAAAGTTCATCTGTATAATAAATACTTGTATGATCTGTGGCTGAAGGGAAGTGTGCACGCACAGGGAAGCACCGTGTTTCCAAGGATCGATGGGGGGATAGAAACGACAAAGGGAACGATAACGTATCTTCGGACACGGTTCAAGGTAGAGAAAGGGGCTGTGCGCTGGTCGGAACGGGGAACCTTCCTTCCTTCTGTCCGTCTGAATGCCAATACGAGATTCAGCCGGTACCGAATTGCATTGCAGCTTGACGGACCTCTGAGCCGGGACAATCTGAATTTTGTGTTACGTTCTGACCCGCCTCTGTCCCAGAACGAAATCGTGCGCATGCTGACATTGCAGCGCTCTACGGCGGGCAGTGACGATATTACGAATGAAGATATGCACAATCTGCTGATTGCAGGGCTGGAGACAGGCCTGCTGGGAGGCGTGGAACAGACTATCCGGAAGGCGCTGGGAATTGATGATTTCCGCTTATATGTCGGGAAGGTTGAAAACGGAGTCGATTTTGACAACCGGATCGTTCGGGAACTGTCTCCGGACGAAAAGGAACAGTATAATTTCCTGATTGCCAAGAACCTGACTGAACGTTGGAAAGTGGGCTATACGCAAAGTTTTAACGGCATGCATTATAATGTTTACACTCAGTATCAGTTAACAGAACACATGAATCTTACACTTTCACAGGATGAAAACCATGACAGACGGTACAGCGTGGAATACCGTATTACATTCTGAGTCGGAGGAAGCGTTATGCTGCGACAGTATTTGGAAGAACTGAAAAAGATAAAGATGCTTTCCCCGGAGGAAGAAAGGAAACTCTGGGAACAGGAAGCGGGAGGTAATGAAACAGCTCATCAAAAACTAATCGGCGCCTATCAGCCGCTGGTTTTTAAGACTGCAGTCCAGTTTCGTTTGCCGGAAGACGTGACCATGGAGTTGATCCAGGAAGGAACGGTCGGGCTGCTGGAGGCTGCGGAAAATTACGATTATACGAGAGGTGTTGCCTTCAGCCTGTTTGCCCTGCACCGTATCCGGGGAAAGATGTGCGATTTTCTGAAAAGAGAATTTGCACATGCCGACATATCTCTGGACAAAGAAATGGCAGACGGGTGGACTTTACAGGATGCTGTTCCGTCTCTTCAGCTGCTGCCGGAAGAAGTGGCGGAACGCCGCGCGGTAGCGGAGCGACTGTTAGGCGCGGTGGAACGGCTGCCCCAGAAAGAAAAACAGGTGCTGCAGGGAATTTTTCTGGAGAATAAAACTCCTTCCGATTTGGCAGCGGATATCCATGTAACGACCAATCATGTATATCGCCTGGAAAAACAGGGGGTTCGGAGAATTCGTGGAATGTTGTCCCGGTTTATGAGCGAGTTCCGGAAATAGGATCGCCGGATTATGAAATTTTTTGATAATCAGTAAATTTCAGTTGAAAATGAAAGAAAACGAAAAATAATATGAGGAAAATGGCATTTTTTGAAGTTTTTTGTAAAGAAGATTTGCCAAGTTGCATCAGATTATATATAATCATAGATAAGTTTGGAGGTGCACTCTATGACTCAGAGCCGGTCTGTCTGCAATCGCATCCGGAATGTGCGTGCCAGCCTGGATAATGCGGAACGAAGTTTCCGCAGCAATCAGGATGTCCGTGGCGAACTGGATCTGATGCTGGCGGAAGCTGAACTGGAAAACCTGCGGCAGAAGCGGACAGGATGGATTTCATGGACAAGGCATGCTCTGGCCTTGTGTCTTGCGGTTCTGGTACTGGCCGCCGGCGGGTTAGGCTGGTGGTGGGCTTCTGCATATGGAGGGAAAACGACGAACGCTGCCAGCTTGCAGGCTATGCCGGAGACTGCGGAACCCAAAGCGGTGGAGATCCGGGAACCGGCGCGTGCAGCTGCTATAGAACCGTCTGTCAAAAAATCCGGTATGGCTGCAAAACACGAAAAGATGGTTCAACAGGAACCTGTAATGCAGAAAGCTGTTCCTTCATCCGGTGTCGGATATCGGCAAACAGGAGGCGGCCGTGTACAGCTGTCTTCCAGACAGATGCGCCAGCTGATCCGTTCCGGTAAACAGGAGCTGGGGAATATTAGATAAGTTTTTGTTATATTGTCAAGTTACCTTGCCGTAAGGCGTGTATATAATTTTTAAACTAGTCATGTATGGTCTGAACTACCATCTATCAGGGAGGTTTGTTAATATTATGGAACATGCTTTAACAAAGCAGATTGTGATGGGTCTTATGACAGCTATGGTTGCTGTTAGTCCTGTATTTGCGGAAACGACTCCGACCATGTCGCAGCAGGTTGGAATGAGGCGCAAAACGGTTACCCAAAAGGAGCAGGATCAAAAACCGCCCCAGCCGCAGAGCAATGTGGGGCAGACGCCGAACCGTCTGAATCTGCCTCCCAGAAGCACGCCTACGCCGGCCCGTGATCTTCGGGTGTCTCCAGAAGAACAGGAAGCCTTAGCGCCTTACTTAAATAAAACGCTTACGAAAGTCAGTATAGCCGGAAATCAGGAAATTCCGGAAGCGGATATCCTGAAAGCGGTAACCAGCAAACCGGGGCTTCCCCTGACGGAAGCCGGTATCACAAGAGATCTGCAGTCCATTTATGCCATGGGCTGGTTTTCCGATTTGTATCCCACATTCCAGACTGTGCCGGAAGGCGTGCAGGTGACGTATCATGTGACAGAAAATCCGATTTTTGACCATCTGGATGTAACCGGTAATACAAAGATATCTACGGATAAGATCCGGGGTATTGTAAACCTGCGCAAGGGCAAGATGGTGAATATCCGGGAAGCTACGCGTAAATTGCAGTATGTGGAAGAACAGTACAGAAGGGATGGGTATATCCTGGCCCGGATCACGGATGTTTACCTTGCTCCCAGCGGTATATTGTATGTAAAATTCAATGAGGGCATCGTTGAAGACTTTAAAGTGAAAGGAAATGTGAAGACGAAGGATAAAGTTATCCTGCGTGAGATTCGCCTGAAGAAGGGAGAACCTTTTAATTCCAACCTGGCCCGTCGTTCTTTACAGCGTATACAGAACCTGGGATTTTTCGAAGACGTCAATATGAAACTGAACCCCGGACGTGAACCCAATGCGGTGGAAATGGAGATCACGGTCAAAGAGATGAATACGGGTACCTTTGGCATCGGCGCCGGCTACAGCGATGCAGACGGTTTTATCGGCATGGTCTCTGTCGGGGATAAAAACCTTCGCGGGACCGGCGACAGCATTTTGCTCCGCTGGGAATTTGGCGGCGAGGATAACCGGAACTATGAATTACAGTACCGGAAACCCTGGCTGGATAAAAAAGAAACTTCGTTGGGAATCACTTTGTACGACCTTACCAACGAATATGCGGACTATGACCGTAACGGCGATGAAATTGCCCGGTACGACAAGAAACGCAGAGGGCAGGAGATCACATTAGGCCGGCCCCAGGGAGAGTTTGTACGGCATTATGTAACATTGAAGCACCGCGACGATAAGTATGTGGAAAAAATTTCCGGACACGAGCCGCAGTACTATGAACCGAATTATGATGTAACTAAGAGTATCGTGAAAAACATAAACCCTGATTATCGGGAACGCCGAAAAGAAAACTTCGGTTCCACCAACAGCATTACCTATTCCCGGGTCTATGATTCCCGGGACAATGTGTTTGATCCCCATGCCGGTAAACGAAATTCCTGGACCTTTGAATGGGCCGGACTGGGCGGTGATTTTAAATTTGAAAAACTCAGTGTGAATTACCGCTACTACATCCCGATGCAGAGAAACAGGGTGCTGGCTTTTGATCTGGCTGCCGGTTATGCCTGGGGCGATATGCCGCTGTCCCAGCGGTTTGCCGTTGGCGGCGCGGATACGCTCCGCGGGTACCGGGACGATCAGTTCAAAGGTAACAGCATGCTTCGCGGTACTGCGGAATATCGTTTCCCTATCCGCAATAAGGTACAGGGCGTTGTATTCTATGACATTGGTTATGCATGGGATAAACGGGATCAGCGGAATTTTGACCTTGATCTGATGCAGTCTGGTTACGGTATTGGCCTGCGTATCAATTCCCCGTTAGGACCTATTAAGCTTGACTGGGGTAAAGGAAAGCAGCGGAGCCGGTTCCACTTCAGCTTTGGCGGACAGTTCTGATAGTGATGAAACGAAAAGTCGCTTTGTTAATGGGGTGTCTGCTTTGGACGGGAAATGTCCTTGCGGCTCCTGTTACAAAAGTGGATGTGCAGATTAAAGATGAGGCGGGAACTACAAGCCCGGTCCTGCTTCAGAAAATGGAAGACAGCATGCAGGTAGTAGCCGCCCAGCTCTTTAATGGCAGGGATTCGGATTTTATTGCTGCGGATGCGGCAGGGTATGAACGACTGCTGGCAGAAATATCGGACCGCGTCATTACCGGTTACCAGACCAATCAGGTCCGGCTTTCCACATCTGATGGAAGGGAAGGCATGACGGTGAAGCTTGTTTTTTCTGTGGCTCCTTGGGCGCAGACAGTGCAAAAGGTGGATGTGGATCTGCAGTTTTCCGGAATCAGTCCGTTTGCCGCGGAGGTGTTGCAGGAAAAAGTTCCTGCATTGAAAGAGCAGCTTCAGAAAACATTGCAGGGGGCGTCGCTTGATGCTGCCGACTGGGCTGGAAGCGTTCTGCGGGGACAGGTGAAAGGCAGTGTGGAAGAAGCGCTGCCTGATTTCAGGGCCGCCGTGGACCTGACCACCCAGAACGGGAATGCGGTCGTGCAGGTAGTCATCTATCCGGTGGGAGAACTGGTGCGGGATGTGCAGTACAGCATGGTTTCCCGGTCTATTCCCAACATCCTTTTGATGAAACTGAAATATAAATATGCGGACAAGGCAAAATCTCTGCAGGGACTGCCTGTTTCTTATGTAGAAATGAATAAGGAAACGCTGTCTAAAAAAATCCTGCAGGAATTATCAGATGAGATACAGGTGCGGCGCCATCATCTGACGCCGCAGGTTCTGATCCATCCGGGACCGGAAACACAGCTGGATATTTCGCTGGAATCCCATGAGTATAAGATCTGGTTCGAAGGCTATGGGGATATCGGGCGCAAGGATCATAATCTTTCCGGACGTGCGCATCTTGGCAAGTTTATTTCACGCCGGGATGAGATTTTCGGCGAGGTCGGGGTAGACCTGAAAGATGTGCGATGGGATTTCAACGCGGGGTACGCGTTCCATTACGGAAAGGCGACGATGTCCTATATGTTCCGGGTTCCGGCCGATGCTCATGTCATTCGGGCGGAATATGACATTACGCCAAAGTGGCGCCTGCGATATGAGCATTTTGGCGATAAAAAGGAAAATGAATATGCTGTCCGATACCGGATTCATGAATTCCTGAGCGGGGAGTATGTTTACTCTACCAACAAATCTTATTTCCGTATTGTGGGAAATCTGTGAAATTATGTAATATAATATTGAAAATGCCGGTGCAGACTGGTATAATAACTTAGCAAATTATTAATTAAAGAAGGCAGGTAATTTCTATTATGATGGAAAAATTGCGTAACCCGAAAAATGTCAAAACAATTTCCCTGATTGTAGCGGCTATTTTTGTCATCGGCTGCTTCACGCTGGCTATGAGCGCGGGTGGTTTCGGAAGCGGCGTGGCTTCTGCGGCATCCAGCGAATCGGCTATCGGCGTGGTAAACTATCAGGTGCTGGTTTCCCAGTCGCCCCGCCTGGAAGGGGTCCGGGAAGATATGCAGAAGGCAATCGCGGATACCCGTCGGGATTTTGACAGTAAAAGTGCCAACATGAACGATGAAGAGAAGGAGCGTTACTACAAACAACTGCAGGAACATCTGGGTAATAAAGAAAAAGAACTGATGGATCCGTTGCTGGAAGAAATCAATGCTACGATTAAAAAAATTGCGGATAAAAAGGGCCTGAAAGTTGTTGTCGATAAATCCACCGTTGTTTACGGCGGAACGGATATTACCGATGAAGTAGCAAAAGCGTTGCAGACTGCCGCTAAGAATGCTGCTAAAAAGTAATTTCGCATAAAATGAGGCTCCTGCGGAGCCTCATTTTCCATTGCTGAAGGAGGAAATGCTATGCGCCGGCTGTTGATATCGTTGACGTGTCTCGCGCTTTTGCTTTCGGCCTGCGGCAAGATGAAAAACGGAGGTCGGATCGCTGTTGTAAACTGGGATAAAGCGTTAGAATCCCATTCCCAATATGCGGAACTGGAGCAACGAAAGAGCGTGTTCCAATTGCTGCTGGACAAACGTCGGGAACAGGAAATCATCGGAAAGACAAAGATGAGCGGCCTGGCAAAACTACAGCAACTGAAGCTTCGCAGCAAACAGAATTTCCTGTCGGCAGATTTTATGACAAAGATGGCGGAAAAGCAGGCTGTGGAACAGGAGCAGCTGAAAAAACTGAGTAATCAGTATGCCGATCAGGTGGATAAAGAGCTGGCAGAAGAGGAAAAGAAGCTGAATGAACATTATCGGCTGCAGATTTTCAATTTGCGGCTGAGGCTGGATACGATCCGGATGATGCCGGAAGAACGAAATCGCCTGGAGGCGCAGTTGAAAGCTGTGCAGAATGAAAGAGACCGTGACCGGATGGGGCTGATGCAGCATAAGATCGCACTGGTGAATCAGCGTATGGAACCGCATGTGAAAGCAATGCAGCAAAGACTGGATGAGTATGCCCGTCAGTTGCAGCAGCAGATGATGGCGGAAGTGAAAAAGAACGCGGAGAAAGATTCGTCTGTGTTACAGAAAGCGCCGGAAGCGTTAAGGGGAATTCTGGGAACCGTAGACGAAGAGCTGGATAAACAGCAGCAGGATATTGAAGTGTTGGAAACATCTATAAAAAAAGATGTGGAAAGCATCGTTACCAGGCTGGCCCGTGAACGCGGGTACACAGTAGTATTTCATAAATATCGTACCAATGTATCGGCGGATGACATTACCGGCGATGTAATTGCCGGACTGAAAAAGTTATCAGCAGGTAAAAAAATTACAAATGCTTTGTCCAAAAAAGTTCCTGATACAGGAACTGACAAAAAATAAAATTAGATTCAGGAAGGAAGATTGCAATAATGAAGAAAGTATTAGCTTGTCTGATGATCGCATGCGCATTGCTGGCGGTTGGATGCAGCGGCCGGAATGCCGCTTTCGGCGTAGTAGATATTAAAAAAGTGGAAGCAGAAGCGCCGGCAGTAAAAACGATCCGGGAAGACCTGCAGAAGAAAGCGAAAGAATTGCAGGAACAGCTGGAAAAAGAAACAGCGGGAAAGAGTCAGGAAGAGGCGGAAAAGATTGCAAAGGATAAATCTGCTCAGATGCAGGTTGCTTCGTCGGAAGCGCAGTCCAAACTGAAAGCCAGTCTGGATACTGCATTAACGGAGGTTTCCAAGGAAAAGAACCTCAGCGCCGTACTGGTAAAAGATGCGGTTCCTTCCGGCGGTGTGGACGTGACTGATGATGTGATCAAAAAGATGAAATAATGAAGCGAATTGCCGGACGACCGGCGGTTCTGCAATATGCTGTAAGCAACCCATAGCGGGCGGATTCTTCGTCCGTCCGTTTTTTACGTGACAGGATTTCAGATGAGGCTGCTGCTTTTTTGATAAGAAATATTGAATCTGAGGGATGTGGGAAGATGGAGAAAACATTACAGGAACTGGCTGCTTTTTTGCATGGTACATTGGAGAATGACGATCCGGCAATGCGCATTACCGGAGTAAACGGCCTGGTGGAAGCAGGCCCTTCGGATATTTCGTTTGCCATTCCCCCCTATGTTGAGTTTTGTCATAAGAGCCGGGCTGGCGCCATGATCCTGGCTCCTGGAGACCGGACGCTGGACCGCCCCGTGATCCGCGTGGACAATCCAAAGCAGGCTTTTGCGGAACTGTTGGAACTGTTCCGCCCACAGGAAGAGGTAGCCCGAGTAATCAGTCCGCTGGCTTATATTGCAGCGGACGCAAAGATTGGAAACAACGTAGCAGTGCAGCCTTTTGCTGTTGTGGAATCCGGAGCGGAGATCGGAGATAACACGGTTATTTATTCTCATGCGTATGTTGGGCGTCATGTTAAAGTTGGCGCTGACTGTATCATTTATCCCAATGCTACTATCCGGGAAAACTGTGTTATCGGCGACCGGGATATCCTTCAGTCCGGCTGCGTTATCGGCGGCGACGGGTTTGGCTTTGTTACCAATAACGGAAAACACAACAAAGTCCAGCAGACAGGCAATGTAGTTCTTGGGGATGATGTGGAAGTCGGCTGCAATTCCTGTATTGACCGGGCTACGGTGGGAAGCACGGTAGTGGGCAATGGTACCAAACTGGATAACCTGGTTCATCTGGGGCACAACGATGTGGTAGGGGAAAACAACCTGTTTGTAGCTATGGTTGGGATACCCGGCAGCGTGACTATTGGGAACAATAATACTTTTGGCGGACAGGCGGCGACTGTGGGACATATTACCATTGGCAATAATAATGTAATGGCAGCTCGCTGCGGCGTGATTGGAAATATTGGCGACAATCAGGTTTTGGCGGGCTTCCCGTCCATGTCTCATGTAGAATGGCTAAGGCAGCAGTCAAAACTGCGTAAGATTGGCGAGTTGATGAAGACTGTGAAAGAACTGAAAAAAGAGATCGAAGCATTAAAGAAGTCGTAAAAAGTTGAGTGCAAAGTACTATGCATTTCTGAAAATAAATTTGAAAAGCTGAACGTAAACGGAAGATATTATGCTCTCATATTATGTAATGAAATTGTTAAGCAAAATATTCTGCTTGCTTCCCTGGAGCGTAGTGCTGGAGTTTGGGAATCTTCTGGGCAGGCTGGCGCTGAAAATTGTGCCGACATGGCGTATGCAGATGGCCGCAGCTAATGTACGGGAGTGTCTGAACGTTTCGCCGGAAGAGGCGCAGGAAATTGCTGAACAGAGCGTGGTCAAATTTGGACGCATGATTATGGAAGTCCTGCGTTTCCCGCTGCTGAATCCGGCTACGATTCAGTCGGTGGTAAAGACTGACGGGCTGGAGTATCTGGAAGAAGCCTATGCCAGAGGTAAAGGGGCTCTTATGTGTACCGGTCATTTCAGTAACTGGGAGTTATTGGGCGCGAATGTGGCGTTGCATGGTTACCCTATGCTGAGTATTGCCCGTAAACAGAACAATGGAGCTATGGATCGGTTTATTAATGAATACAGGGAGTTAGTAGGACAGAAGGTAGCCTTCAACCATGGTAAGGAAGGGGTACTGGCTATGGGCCGGTACCTGAAGGAAAAGCATCTGCTGGGAATTTTGTATGATCAGGATTCCAGTGATACCGGAATAAAGACCAAATTGTTCGGTAAAGAAGTGTTAACTCCGGTTGGACCGGCGGTCTTCAGCCGGACTTTTGGATGTCCTATTTTGCCAATCTTCATGCATTACGATCCGGACGGCGGTTGCCGGGCTAAAATTTATCCCCCGTTTTATGTGGAGAGAACGGAAGATAAAGAAAAGGATCTGTATCTGGCGACAGAAAAACTGATACAGATTCTGGAACAGGAAATACGAAGTAACCCATCCATGTGGTTCTGGGTTCATGATCGCTGGAAAGATGGAAAAAAACGATTCAGGAAAAATTGAGAAACATAGGATATTTTTATCCTGACAGATAGTGAAAAGGCTCGATTTTTTGTAAAACAGAATCATAACAGAATGGAGGTGTGCATATGAAAAAACAGGTAACACTTGCTTCGGAAGTAAGTTATTCCGGCGTCGGGCTCCATTCTGGCAAGGATGTAGTTATGACATTGAAGCCGTCCGGTCCGGATACGGGCATCGTGTTTATACGTACTGATCTGCCGGGCAGGCCGGTGATCCATGCCAGGGCCGACCTTGTTACTTCAACACTGCGAGCTACGACCATCAGTGAAAATGGGGCTCAGGTAGTAACTGTGGAACATCTTTTAGGCGCGTTGTTTGCTATGGGTGTGGACAACTGCCAGATTGAGATGGATTCCCCGGAGCCGCCGGTGACAGACGGGAGCGGACTGGTTTTTGCGCAGTTGGTGCAAAAAGCCGGGCGAAAGGAACAGGAAGCGGAAAAGACGGTTTATAAAATTGACAGGGCTTTTTCCGTTTATGATGGAGATAAATATATTGTAATGCTTCCCTATGATGGAATGCGTATTTCTTTTACTTCTGTCAACACGCATCCGTTGTTGGGTACACAGTATTATGATGTAATTCTGAATGAAGAAACATTCGTGAAGGAAATTGCGCCGGCCCGTACTATCGGTTTCATGCGTGAAGTGGAACAGATGAGGAAAATGGGACTGGGGTTAGGAGGAAATTTGGAGAACGCAGTTGTGTATGATGATACAAAATGCCTTTCCGTTCTTCGTTTTCCGGACGAACTGGTTCGTCATAAAATTTTGGATGTGCTGGGAGATATGTCGCTTATCGGAAGCTGGAATGGTCATATTATTGCAGTCAAATCAGGTCATTCCTATAATTCCCAGTTAGCAAAACAGATTATTGCATACAGGGAGGAAAAATAATGGCTATTACACTGGATGTTACTGAAATCAAAAAAATTCTTCCGCACCGTTTTCCTATGTTACTGGTAGACCGGATCCTGGATCTGGAGCCCATGAAATGGGCGGTAGGCGTAAAAAATGTTTCCGTTAATGAAATGCAGTTTTTGGGACATTTTCCGGAAAATCCAATTATGCCTGGCGTGCTGATGATTGAAGCTATGGCGCAGGTAGGTGGGGTAGCCTTACTGTATCCGCCGGAAAACCGGGGAAAAATTGCCGTCTTTGCCAAAATCGACAAGGTACGGTTCCACAGGCAGATCGTGCCGGGAGACCAGGTTGTGACCCGCGCGGAAGTAACGAAGATACATGGTCTTATGGCAGTAATCCACTGTGAGGGCAAGGTGAACGGGGAATTAGCCTGTGAATGCGATTGCTTCTTTGCAATTCAGGAGCAAGAAAAATAAATAGAAGATCACCATTCTGAGAATGAATGAAGATGAAAAGTTGAGAAAAAAGAAGAAAAGAAGCATAATTCATATAAAAAAACATCTTGATTCTAAATAATTGGATAAATCTGCTTCATATGGTTTGTTTTCAAATGTGAAGATTGTACGCATTTTAGGAATATATTCATAAGATGCGGTATGCTCTGTAGTATAGATAAGGAAAACACGAAAAAACTCATTGCTTTACGCAAGAAGAGCAATATTTACCTGCATGATTGTAAGAATCGGGAACAATCAGGAATAAACGGGTTGTTCCTGCAGAGGAGTGAGGAAATGGCAGCGGTAATTACACCATTACGCAAAATTCATGAGACCGCAATCATCGAAAAGGGTGCGGAAATAGGGAATAATGTAGTAATCGGTCCGTATGCGGTAATTAAGCATGATGTCATCTTGGGGGATGGATGTATTGTTGGTCCGCATGTAGTGATCCATCCTTATACAACAATCGGAAAAGAATGTAAATTTTTCCCCGGGGCTTCTATCGGCGGCGTGCCACAGGATCTGAAGTTCAAGGGGGAACGTACCTCCACGGTGATCGGCGACCGGGGGGTTTTCCGTGAATGTGTCACGGTAAGCCGGGCCTGCGGGGAAGGGAATGAGACCCGCATCGGTAACGATATACTTATGATGGCGTATACCCATATCGCTCATAACTGTATTGTGGGAAATAATGTAATTATGTCCAATGTGGCCACATTGGCCGGTCATGTTGTGGTAGAAGACAGGGCTGTCATCGGTGGTCTGGCCGCGGTACATCAGTTCTGCCGTATCGGGCGGAATGCCATGGCTGGGGGGATGAGCAGGGTATCGCAGGATATTCCTCCTTTTATGCTGGTAGCCGGGGATCCTGCTTTTGTTGCAGGCTTGAACAGCGTAGGACTGGCACGTGCCGGAATGCCGCTGGAAATTCGTACCCAGCTGAAAAAAGCGTTCCGTATCCTGTATCGCAGCGGGCTGACGTTGGAAGAAGCCGTTGCTACCATGGAGCAGGAACTGGATAGCAGCGAACCGGTGGAACATCTGATGCGGTTCCTGCGGAATGCAGAACGGGGCATCATCCATACGCGGAAATAAGGAAACACGATATAATCAGTGTCTCCACAAAACAGGCGGATACTTTATGGAAACCTTAGGGATATTGGCAGGCATCGGTCATCTTCCGGTGGATGTGGCCCAGTCCGCAAAGCAGCTGGGCTACAGAGTAGTGGCCATTGCCGTTGTAGCAGACACGGATCCGGAATTGCCGGAGTCTGCAGATATTTTTTATACCATCAACGTTGGCAAAGTTGGGAAAATCCTGGATACGTTGAAGAAACATGATGTAAAAAATGTGACCATGATTGGGAAAGTCACCAAGGAAGTGCTGTATAAGAACGGCGTCATGATTCCGGACCTGACTACAATCCGGGTGCTGGCTTCCCTGCCGGACCGGAAAGACGATACCATCATGAACGCTATCGTCAAGCTGATTGAAGATAAAGGCATGCATGTTATGGATCAGACAAAGCTGATCCAGCCGCTGCTTCCGGAACCAGGGGTGCTGACAAAACGGCAGCCTACGGAACAGGAATGGAAGGACATGCAGTTCGGCTTCCGTATGGCGAAAGAATTGGGGAGGATGGATATCGGGCAGACGGTTGTGGTGAAGAATCAGGCAGTCATGGCGCTGGAAGCCATTGAAGGAACAGATGCCTGCATTTTACGGGGCGGTTTTTTGGGAAAAGGCGGCGTGATTGTGGCCAAGACTGCAAAACCGGCACAGGATAACCGATTCGATATGCCCAGTATCGGTACGACAACGCTGACGTCTATGATTCACGCCGGAGCCACCGGCATTGCTATTGAAGCGGGAAGGACGCTCCTGGTGGATCGGAAACGCACCTTGGCCATGGCCGAGGAAAAGAGCATCACGATCGTTTCCATGAGCGAATCAGATTTGCGGTGAAACGTTGTGAAGCGTCAATCGTTTAGAAAGTGTTTTGCAAAGAAGAAAATAAAAGTAAAATATTTATGGAATGAGCAGCTGAAAGGTTTATTCAGCTGCTTTTTTGTGTTATAATAAGATGATTTAGTATGTATAAAAATAGGGATCTGTCAGTTTATGGACACTTGAAAAGGTGAATGCGTAATTAATCGTGTCATGTGTATGGGTGAACCCGATTTGGAGCTGACAGAACAACATAGAGGAATTATGACAAAGATTTTAATTTCCGCAGGGGAAGCTTCCGGCGATCTGCATGCCGGAGCAGTGACCCGGGCTATTAAACAACTGAATCCGGAAGCCGAAGTGTTTGGCATGGGCGGCGACTGCTTGCGTCAAGCCGGTGGCGAGGTCCTGTTCGACATTAAAGACCACAGTGTTATGGGTTTTGTGGAAGTGTTAAAAAAATTGCCGGACATCTGGAAACTGCGCAGTGATTTCATCAAATTGATGGAAAGGCGGAAACCGGATGTGCTTCTGACTATTGATTATCCCGGATTCAATATGCGGCTGGCGAAACTTGCCAAAGAACGGGGGATAAAGGTGGTATCTTTTATCGCGCCGTCTGCCTGGGCGTGGAGACCCAGTCGGGCCGCCGGTGTGGTGAAGGTAGTGGATAAGATTGCATCCATCTTTCCTTTTGAATATGATCTGTACAAATCCTACGGCGCAGATCTTGAATTTGTGGGTCATCCATTGGTGGATACGGTGAAACCTTCCCTGCCCCGAAGTGCAGCGGAAAAGCTGGCGGGAAAACGGCAAGGACATCCTCTTATCCTGTTAATGCCGGGCAGTCGGGAAATGGAGATACGACGCCTTTTGCCGGAGATGTTAGCGGCAGCAAAGATTTTAAAACAAAAACGGCCGGAATTTGATTTTGCCATGCCCCGGGCGGCAACCATTGCCAGGGAAACATTGGAACATTCGATTAAAGAAGCTGGTCTGGAAGTGACGCTTACGGAAGATCACAATTATGACATCATGAGCGTGGCGGATTTTGCTATTGCTACCAGCGGTACCGTTACGCTGGAAGCGGCATTGTGCGGGCTTGGATGTATCATTTTGTATAAATCTTCGCCGGTAAGCTTCTGGATTGCCAAACGGGTGGTAGAAATTCCCCATATCGGCCTGCCTAACATTGTGGCAGGAAGACTGATCGAACCGGAATTGCTGCAGGATGACTGTACGCCGGGAACTATCGTATCCGTTGCATTGGAGATGCTGGAGCCGCTCCGCTTTGCGCAGCTGCAGAAAGATTTGAGGGAAGTTAAAGAAAAACTGGGTGAACCTGGCGCTGTAAAACGGGTGGCGGAACTGGTGCTGCGCATGGCCCGGGAACATCAGGAAGAAGCATTACAAATTCTTTCATAATAAAGCTAAAGGAATTATTAGGAGTTTTCATGAATTTGTATAAACGTCTGTTACTTTATATAAAACCATATTGGCATGTATTGCTTGCAGCTATTGTGTGTACCGTACTGGCTGCAGGAGGTAATCTGTATCTGCCCTGGATTTTTCGTGATATGATTGATGATGTGCTGAACGCCAAAGACGCTTTCAGGCTGAATATGATTTCAATCAGTATCGTTGTGATCTTTCTGCTCCGCGGCATCTTCTTTTATGGGCAGAGTTACCTTATGAACTGGGTAGGACAGCATGTCATTATCGATATCCGGACCGAAGTGTTCCGCAAGCTGCAGCGGCTTTCCATGTCTTTTTATGATAAAAATAAGACTGGCACGATCATGAGTTATGTGACCAATGATGTTAATGCATTGCAGGGAGCCATGGTAGACAACACCATTGATCTGGTTACGGAAAGCTTTATTCTGATAGGCTCTATTTGCGCCATGGTTTACCTGGACTGGAAACTTACGGTTTTCACGATTCTGACATTTCCGGCAGTGCTTTTCTTCATGAATTTTTTTGGCAAGAAGATTCGCAGTTCCGGCGGGCTGATTCAGGCATCGACGGCTGATATCACGTCCGTTCTGCAGGAAGCGGTAAGTTCTGCGCGGGTGGTAAAGTCTTTTGTCAGAGAACAGTATGAAATTGACCGGTTTGAAAAGGAGAATGAGGAAAACCTCAGGGCGAACTTAAAAAATGCCAAGTATATGGCGACACTCACTCCAACCATTGAATTCGTGGCAGCCTTAGGTGTTACCCTGATTATTTGGTATGGTGGTAATAATGTAATTAAAGGAGAAACTACGGCAGGTTCCCTTGTCGCTTTTTTGGCATATGCAGTAAATATTTCAAATCCTATCAAACGTATTACCCGTACTATTGGGAATATCCAGAAAGCGTTGGCTGCCGCTCAGCGTGTTTTCGGAATACTTGATCTGAAAGAAGAAGTCAAAGACCTGCCTGGCGCTAAAGCACTGCCGTCGGTGACAGGTACCGTAAGTTTTGAACATGTAACTTTTTCTTACAATAAAGGCGATCAAATTATCCATGATCTGAGCTTTGACGTGAAACCGGGACAGGTGGTGGGGCTGGTAGGGCCTTCCGGAGCCGGGAAATCTACTATTGCCAGCCTGCTTCCCCGTTTCTATAACTGTGATGAAGGTGTAATCAGGATAGATGGTACAGACATTAAACAGGTAACGCTGGATTCACTGCGGGCTCAGGTCGGTATCGTGCCCCAGGAAACCATCCTGTTTAACGGTACCGTTTATGACAATATCCTGTATGGCAGACTGGATGCGACAAAAGAAGAAATTGAAGCGGCAGCCAAAGCGGCCAATGCCCATGACTTTATAATGGAACTTCCACAAGGATATGAAACGATGCTGGGGGATCGGGGTGTAAATATTTCCGGCGGACAGCGGCAACGCATTGCGATTGCAAGGGCAATTCTGAAAAATCCGCGCATCCTGATTCTGGACGAAGCCACTTCCGCGCTGGATACGGAAAGCGAACGTCTGGTGCAGGAAGCGTTGAATCGGCTGATGGTAGGGCGAACGGCTTTAGTCATTGCTCATCGGCTGTCTACGATAAAGAATGCAGACCGGATTCTTGTAATGGAAAAAGGAAGTCTGGCCGAGGACGGCACGCATGAAGAACTCATGAAAAAGAATGGATTGTATGCGCATCTGTACCAGATCCAGTACTACAACAACAAGGAAGAGAGCTGATTATAGCCTATGATGTATTTTCTTTATGATATATTAGTCCTGCTTATATTTTTCATCATGGGATTGCCCTTTTTTATTTATTGCCTGTTTGAGGAAAAGGGATCTGTCAGATGGTTTCGGCAGAGTATCGGTTTGATCCGCAGGGAAGAGATTGCTGATGTGATGAATGCCGATTGCATCTGGATCCATGGTGCATCGATAGGTGAAATTGTAGCGACCAGTCCGATTGTAAAAGAAATCAAAAAAGTGATGCCGGAGCGGAAAGTGCTGGTATCTGCTTTTACCGTGGGTGGCTACAATATGGCAAAACAGATTATCCCGGAAGCAGACAGTTACATTTATTTCCCGCTGGATCTGCCTTGGGTGGCGGAATCTGTTGTACGTCGTGTGCAGCCTGGCATTTTCCTGCCGGTCGAGACGGAACTGTGGCCTAACTTCTTGAAGGCTGTCCGGGAGCGGAACATTCCTGTGATGATGGTAAACGGCCGTATTTCCGAAAGGTCGGTCAAGACATATCATTATCTGTTCAGCATCTGGCGAGACATGCTGCGAACCGTGAGCCGTTTCTGTATGCAGTCCAGTATTGACGCTAATTATATTACTCATCTTGGCGCAGATTCTAAAAAAATCTTTGTGACAGGTAATACAAAATTTGACCAGACCTATGCGGCGGTGACTCCGGAAAATCTGGAAACATATAAGACGGAGCTGGGATTGGACGAGGATTCGTTTCCTGTTGTTGTGGCAGGATCTACTCATTCGCCGGAAGAAGAAGCGGTGCTAACGGCCTTTACTGAATTGCGCCAAAAATATCCCAAAGCAAGGCTTATCATGGCTCCCCGTAAGACGAGCCGTGTAGATGATATTAAGCGGTTGAACAGTAAATTCGGTTACGAAACCGGGCTTCGTTCCAGACTGAAAGAAATGAAAGGAAAACGGCCGGCCTATCCTGTGGTGATGATAGATACCATCGGCGAACTGGGACGTATTTATGCAGTGGGCGATATCGTTTTCGTGGGCGGCAGCCTGAAAAGAGGGTACGGCGGTCATAACGTACTGGAGCCGGCAGCTCATGCCAAACCGATCCTGGTGGGTCCCAGCATGCTGAGCTTTAAGGATTCCTACGCACTGTTGACAAAGGCTGGCGCCTGCCGTACGGTACATGATGCCAGAGAGCTGGGAAAGGAATTTCTGGAAATTGCAGAAAACGATGCTCTTCGTAAGAGGATGGGAGAGGCTTCTATTCAGGTCATCCGGGAGAATCGCGGCGCTGCACTGAATACCATGCATTATCTGAAGGATCTGCTGGATAAGGCTGCGATCCCCCGCGCTTATACGAAAGAATATCCAATCAATACCCGTAACTTTAATGATGTTGGAGGCGGTGGTCTGAAACACGGCGCTGCCATCAGCCAGTATATTTTCCATCTGGCTCACGCGCCGGAACGGCCTTGGTATGCTTTTATCCTGCTGGGATTCCTGCGTGGACTGTCTTACCTCTATGGATTTGGCGCCCGAGTCAATCTGTGGCTGTATGAAGCGGGTATTTTGTCCCGGAGCAGGCTGGACTGCTGTGTCATTTCTATCGGTAATATCACCGTAGGCGGTACTGGTAAGACTCCTACCGCGCAGCGTGTGGCCAAGATGATTCAGAAAATGGGATACCGTGTCGTCATTTTGAACCGCGGGTATCGTTCCCACTGGGATAAACCGTTGGGCGTTGTCTCGGACGGCAAGAAGATTTACATGACCAGTTATGAAGCGGGCGACGAAGCCTACCTGATGGCCAAGATGATGTCAGATATTCCGGTCGTCATTGGAAAAAACCGTGATGTGACCGGCCGGTATGCGGTGGATAAATTGGACGCAGAAGTAATCATCATGGACGATGGGTACCAGCACTGGCAGGTAAACCGGGATCTGGATATTGTCCTGGTGGATACGCTTAACCAATTCGGAAATGGATATCTGCTGCCCCGGGGCATCCTGCGCGAACCACTTAGCCATCTTGATCGCGCAGACATGTTCCTCTTTACCAAATCAGATCAGAGTTCCCAGCTGATACGGACAAGCCTGATGGATAACATCCGGCAGTATAATACGGAAGCGCCTATTGTGGAAAGTATCCATCATGCAAAAGAGTTTGTGGAGATTGCAGACTGGTATAAGGGGATTCAGCAGAATCCTCTGCCCTTAGAAGAATTAGAAGGAAAACGGGTCATGGTCTTCTCAGCTATCGGCAATCCATCTTCTTTTGAACAGAATGTCTCTGGTTGCGGGTTGGAAATCGTGGAAGCAATCCGATACCCCGATCATCATGATTACGGTATGTTAGAAATGCAGTATATCGCAGAGAGGGCGGAAAAATTGAAAGCGGATGCGCTGATCACCACAGGCAAGGACGCGGTTAAGATTCCCACGGAATTCATCTATTTTAGCCGGGAGATACCGCTATATGTCATGAACATGGACATAATGATCACACAGAATGAAGAAACTTTTGACAAAAAACTGGAAGACACCGTGAAACGGGTTCTGGCCAGAAAACAGAAGGCAAATAAATAAGCGGTGGTTTTATGATACAAGGAGAGAAAAGAGTATGAAAGTAATCTGTGTAATACCGGCGCGGTATGCGTCGACCCGACTGCCGGGTAAACCGTTGAAGCTGATTGCAGGAAGGCCTATGATCCAGTGGGTCTACGAACAGGCAAAAAAGGCGGAAATCCCAACGGAAGTTATCGTTGCAACGGATGACGCCCGCGTCTATGATACGGTGCTGGCTTTTGGGGGCAACGCCTGCATGACAAGGGAAGATCATCCAAATGGGACCAGTCGCTTGGCGGAAGTAGCGGAAAAATATCCGGATGCGGATGTGATTGTTAATGTACAGGGAGACGAACCCATGATCCCGCCGGAGATTATCGATCGGTTGGCCAATGCTTTTGCGGAAGAGCCGGAATTGAAAATGGCAACCATGAAAGCGCAGATGCAGGAAAGCGAATACGGCGATCCGTCCGCTGTGAAAGTGGTAACGGATCAAAACGGGTACGCCCTGTATTTTTCCCGCAGCCTGTTGCCATATCCCCGTAATAAATCTAATCTGTTCAAAGTGTACAAGCATGTTGGCATCTACGCATATACCCGGACTTTTCTGATGCAGTACGCGGCTATGGCGCCTACTCCGTTGGAACAGGTAGAAAGTCTGGAGCAGCTGCGAGTGTTGGAAAACGGATATAAGATCAAAGTGTTGGAGAGCAGTTTCCAGGGCGTAGGTGTAGACACTCAGGCGGATCTGGAAGCAGTAAATAAGATTTTGGGAGGAAACTGATGCATACGATTAACGTAGGACCTTATAAAGTTGGTCCCGGGCAGCCCATGCTGCTGTTGGCAGGCCCCTGCGTGCTGGAAGGTTACGAGCACAGCCTGGCCATCGGGCAGGAAGTGAAACGAATCTGTGAAAAATTAGGCATACCCTATGTATTTAAAGCATCTTTCGACAAAGCAAACCGTTCGTCCTATGATTCATTCAGGGGTCCGGGACTGGATGAGGGGCTGAAACAGCTGGCTGCGATAAAAAAAGAACTGGGGGTACCCATTGTCAGCGATATCCATGAGACATATCAGGTGGAGAAAGCGGCGGAAGTGTTAGATGTTCTGCAGATTCCTGCGTTTCTCTGCCGTCAGACAGATCTGGTTTATGCAGCGGGGAAGACTGGTAAATGCGTTAATGTGAAAAAAGGACAGTTTCTGGCGCCCTGGGATATGAAGAATGTAATTTCCAAACTGGAAGCAGCAGGCTGCCGTGACATCCTGTTGACGGAACGGGGTTCCAGTTTTGGCTACAATACATTGGTGACCGATATGAGGGGACTGGCCATTATGCGGGAGTTAGGCTATCCCGTAGTCATGGACGCTACTCACAGCGTACAGATCCCCGGAGGAAAAGGAACTTGCAGCGGCGGGCAGAGCCAATACGTGCCCCACATGGCACGGGCAGCGGCGGCCGTTGGCGTAGACGCGTTGTTCCTGGAAGTGCACGACGATCCGTCTAAAGCGCTCAGTGATGGACCTAATATGGTACGTCTGGACCAGCTGGAAGCATTGTTAAAAGATGTGCTGGCCATCGATCGGATTGTGCGGAAATAATATTTGGCGGCGACGTAACCGCTTTTTATGTCTGATTGTTACGATTCGGATATGCAGGCGGATAGCAGACGGAATAATCCTTGAATCCTTATATATAAGAGAATTTATTATCAGGAAGGATACGATTTATTATGAATGAAATGGAGACCGATGCCCAGAAAGTACTGCAGATGGAAGCCGAGGCGATTTTGGATCTGATTCCCCGCGTAGATGAGCACTTTGACGCGGCGGTCGCAATGATTCTGGAATGCCAGGGCCGTGTGGTCATGACAGGGATGGGGAAATCTGGCATCATCGCACATAAAATTTCTGCGACGATGGCCAGTACCGGCACTCCGTCCTTTTACCTGCATCCGGCAGAAGGCATCCACGGGGATCTGGGCATGGTAACCTCAAACGATGTGGTTATCGCCATGTCCAACAGTGGGGAAACGGGAGAAGTTCTGAATATTTTACCTTCATTGCGTCGCATCGGGGCGAAGGTCATTGCCATGGTAGGCAATGTTGAATCAACCCTGGCTAAAAATTCCGACGTAGTGTTAGATGTAGGCGTAAAAAGAGAAGCCTGCCCTCTGGGCCTGGCGCCGACCAGTAGTACCACGGCGGCATTGGCCTTTGGGGATGCGCTGGCTATGGCGCTGATGGGGCAGCACCACTTTACCTCAAAACAGTTTGCTGTTTTTCATCCGGGAGGCAGCCTGGGGCGGAAACTGCTTCTTACCGTAGGGAATATCATGCATTCTGGCAGCGAGAACCCCATAGTGCATGGAACCGCGACGGTAACAGAAGCACTGTTTGTCATTACGGATAAAGGATTGGGCGCTGTTTCTGTTGTGGATGAGAACGATATCATGATCGGACTTCTGACTGACGGAGACATCCGCCGAGGCCTGTCTAAAGGTATGGACTTCCTGAAACGGCCCGTTACTGAACTGATGACAAAAAATCCGAAATTTATTACGAAAGATAAGCTGGCCGCTCAGGCATTGCATATTATGGAAAGCCATACGCCGAAACCTATCACGGTGTTGCCCGTACTGGATGAAGAACGGCATGTGATCGGTCTGCTGCATATGACAGACCTGGTACGCCAGGGCGTAGTGTAAGTTCCCTTTTTTCTTTGTTTTACACCAGTGAAACAGGAGTTTTTATGAGCAGAGAGTTAGAAGAATTACAGCAAAAAGCGTCCTGCATCCGCCTTGTGGCCTTAGATATGGACGGTACCCTCACCGATGGCAGTATTAACATCGGCGCCGACGGGGAATTATTCAAACGATTTAATGCTAAAGACGGACTTGGCATCACATCCGCCAGGCGGCACGGACTTATCATCGCTGTTATTACTGGCCGCAAAGGCCCTATCGTGCAACGGCGTGCAGAAGAATTGGGTATTGCAGAAGATGTAATGAGCGGTATATCAGCCAAAAATCAGGCCATCCTGTTACTGGCAGAGAAGCACGGACTGTCAATGGAAGAGATAGCCTTTATGGGCGACGACCTGAATGATCTTCCGGCGCTGCTGACGGTGGGGTTATCCGCAGCTCCGGGCGATGCGGCCGAAGATGTGAAACAGCGGGTGGATTATATTACGCCGCATAACGGCGGACAGGGCGCCGTGCGCGATCTGCTGGAACTGATCCTGAAAGCAAAAGGGATCTGGCAGACGATTGTCGAAGAATACTGTGATGAAGGAAAAGAGGATCGACAATAATGTTATATGCGTTATTGAAAACGCTGAGCTGGCTGGCCTCACATACACCGTATAAGCTGCTGGTGAAGTTAGGAAAAGGACTTGGGTATATCCTGTGGCGCGTGTTGAAAAAACAGCGTATCCGCGCCGAGGAAACAATTCACGAGCGATTGGGATACAACCGCATACAGTCCAGGGAAGTTATAAAAAAAATGTTTATCAATTTAGGTATATCCGGTCTGGAAATGCTGTATATGCCTGCATTGAACAAAGATAATATCCGGGGGCTGGTCACCTTTGACCATCCGGAAATTTTGTGGGAAGCGCTGAAACAGAAAAAAGGCGTTGTCATGCTGGCCTGTCATATGGACAACTGGGAATGGCTGGGAGCAGCGCTGGCATTGAACGGATTCCCCCTCAGCGCAGTGGAAAAACCGCAGCCCAACCGGGTCTATTCCGATTTTATGAACGAATTGCGCCGAGGCGCCGGACAGGAGATTTTTGCGCGGGGAACCAGCGAAATTTTAGGCTGTGCGCGAGCTATGAAAAAAGGTCGTATGTTGGGGCTTATCGCCGATCAGGACGGCGGTTGCGACGGCATCTTTGTGCCTTTCCTTGGGAAGCTGGCCTCTACGCCTACCGGGCCGGCATATTTTGCAAGAAAATTCAAAGCGCCCTGCATCAATATCTTTATCATCCGCAAGCCGGACGGATATGGGCATCAGGTGTTTGTGGAAGAACCCTTTTATTATGAAAATACCGGCGATCAGAAGGCCGACGATTATAAACTGACCCTGCGTATGACGCAGGCGGTAGAACGGATCATCAAAGAGTATCCGGAAAACTGGTTGTGGTTCCAGCACCGCTGGAATACATCTTATGAAGAAGCAAAAGAAAAGGAGCGGAGGCACCGTGAAAAACAATAAGACGATTCTGGCCGTGGCAGCCGGTTTGGGGCTTCTGGCCCTTGTCTTTGCCTGGCTGTTTTGGGGCGCCGACGTTCCGGAGCCAACAAAAAAAACCCAAAATGCCAACAAAGATTCAATACAGGCTTTGGTACAAGATACTGTATTGAACCGGGACGAGCAGGGTAAAAAACTTTGGTCTCTTAAGGTAAAAGAAGCCAGGCAGGTCAATGATAATCTGGTGGTTGCAGAAGAGCTGGATGGAATTGTATATCTTAGTAATGGAGATGAAATGCATGTCGTCGCAAAAGCAGGGAAGATTAAACCCAAGTCCAATGAGTTTGAACTTTCCAAAGGAGTGACGGCCCGTTTAAAAAATGGAGGTTTCCTTAAAGCTGATAAAGTGGAATGGAATCAGAAAAAAGACATCCTGACAGCTACCGGTGCCGTTAAAGTTGTGAAAGACGATATGCTTGGAACAGCTGAAAAGGTGATTACATCCAGCAAGCTGGAGCATTTTAAAATGAAGGGCAAAGCACATGTTGAACGAGGTGGAAAATATGAAGAAAAATAAACGGATTCTGGCGGGACTGCTGAGCTGTCTTTTAGTATTCGTATTGGGATGCTGTACGGTAGCGGCTGCCCCGGCTAATAAAGACGCAAAATACAGCGTGGATGCAACAGAGATTGAATACGATATGGGAAGTGGAGACGGCACTACTACAGGCAAAACAACAATTAAACATGATGGCGGCGTAGCGGTTGCCCAGGGAGGATCCACCTTTAACAGCAAAACGAAGACCGGGCATTTGTTCGGCGGCGTAACGGCGAAAAAGGAAGATAATCATCTTAGCAGCCAGGAGCTGTTCATGTATACGGATAAATTTGTTTCTGCTGTGGGAAATGCAATTCTTACAAAAGGGGATAAAACACTTAAAGCCCACCGGGTGGATTATCACGATGATAAAGAATTTGCCGAGACGCTGGGCGGCTACGCTCATCTGTCCGCAACAGATGGCAGCTGGCTGACGGCAGGCAAGATCGTATATGATATGAAAACCGGCGTCGCCAATGCTACCGGCGGTGTAAAGATGGAAAGTACTGTTCAGAAGATGACCGGTTCTGGGGATCGGGCTATCTACGACTCTCATGAAACCGGATACATTGAATTAATCGGCAATGCGACAGCGACCCAGGACGGCAATACGGTGACCGGCGATAAACTGCGTATTACCAATGTTTCAGGACCTGACAGCAAGACGCATGCAGAGGGAAATGTCCGCATTGTGTACTATCAGAAACCGGATAAGGAAGTCAGCAATCCTGCCTTTGGTGAAGGCGCAGTACTGATGGCAAATGGTGCGACTAATTTCAATCCTGCGCCGAATATGATGGAGCAGATCACAAACAGTAAATCCGATACGGAGGCTCGAACAGTTTGATTATTGAAACAAAAAATCTTGTTAAGATATACGGACAGCGGAAAGTAGTCGATAATGTGAGCCTGCAGGTAGAGCAGGGGACCATCGTCGGCCTGCTGGGGCCCAACGGGGCTGGAAAGACAACGACTTTTTATATGGTAGTCGGTATTGCTAAACCGGACGCCGGTACGGTGACGCTGGACGGGCAGGACATCAGCCAGCTTCCTATGTATCAGCGCGCCCAGCTTGGTATCGGTTACCTTCCCCAGGAAGCGTCCATCTTCCGGAAGATGACAGTGGAAGAGAACCTGATGTCGATACTGGAAACAACGGCGTTATCCCATGAAGAACAGATCCAAAAGATGGAAGCCCTGATAGAAGAGTTTGACATCGGGCATATCCGGAACAGTATAGGGACGGCTCTGTCCGGCGGTGAACGCCGACGTGTGGAAATTGCCCGTTCACTGGCTACCGATCCGGCCTTTATTCTGTTGGATGAGCCTTTTGCCGGCATTGACCCCATTGCCGTGGCAGATATCCAGAGCATGATTGCCCATTTGGCAAAGCGTGGGATTGGAATCTTGATCACAGACCACAATGTGCGGGAAACGCTGAGTATTGTAGATAAAGCCTATATACTGGCCAGCGGTAAGGTGCTGCTCCATGGCGACAGTGAAAGTATAGCCAACGATCCTGTGGCTAAAAAGTATTATCTTGGAGAAAACTTCAGGATGTAGGGGGTAACAAATGCAATTACGGTTATTAGATAAATATGTACTCAAAGAATTGTTGTACCCCTTTATCTTCGGGGTTGCCTCTTTTTCAACCATTTTTATAGCCAGCAGCATGCTTTTTAAAATCGTACAGTATATTACAACGTACGGAGCGCCAATTTCTACTGTGAGTCGGTTGTTTATGTACAGTCTCCCGGAAATTGTCAACTACACATTTCCTATGTCGGTATTACTGGCGACCCTGATGGCGTTTGGAAAAATGTCCAGCAACAGTGAAATTGTGGCGATGAAGTCTGGCGGGGTCAGTTATTACCGGATCGTTGCGCCTGTTGTAATAGTCGGGTTTATTATCAGCATGTTTTCTGTCATCTGGGCAGAAAAAGTTGTGCCGCCTTCCAAACATGAAGCCAAACGGATTTTGGAAGTGGAGATTCGGGGCAATGTGAAACCCCGGACGCAGGATCATGTGGTTATTAAGATGCTTAGCGGGACTGTCCAGCGCATCGCTTATGCCCATTCCTTCGATGAAAGTACGGGCACTATGAATAACATTACCATTGAAGAGTTCCAGAAGCAGAAACTGAGCCGAATCCAAACTGCTGACAAGGCGATTTGGGAAAATGATTCCTGGGTGTTGCAGAACGGAACAGTATTTACTCTGGATGAAAAAGAAGGCGTGACCAGCAAGGCGGCCTTTAAAAAACAGGTGATTCCTTTGAACACTACGCCAAAGGAGATCGGCTGGGAGCAGAAGAGCATACACGAAATGACACTGGGCGAACTGCGGGGCTATGTCAAAGTGCTGGAACGACAGAAGCTTCCGTCTGACGACCTGTGGACCGAAATTTACATGCGCTTTGCTATCCCGCTTGCCAGCTTTGTCTTTGCGTTGCTGGGCGCGCCCTTGGGTACACAGCGCCAGCGCAGCGGTTCATCCATCGGTATGGGCATTAGCGTAATCGTAATTTTTATGTATTATGGCATCATGGCTTTTGCTACCGGCCTGGGAAAAGGCGGCGTTATTCCCCCGTTGCTGGCGGCGATGTTGCCCAATATCATCTGCTTTATTGCCGGTGTCTTTATGTTAAAGAAAGCGGATTACTGACAGACTGTTTCATTAAATTTTACTGAAGATAATTTTTACTAAAGAAGGTACATGGGTTATGTTTGGCATTCGTTTAATGTTATTACTGGCAGTGATGGGAGGCATCATTGCTTTTATTGCAGATAAACTGGGAAGCAAGATTGGGAAAAAGAAACTGAGTGTGTTCGGCCTGCGTCCCCATGACACTTCGGTTCTGCTCACGGTCCTTTCAGGCGTGCTCATCTCCCTGTTTTCCGTAGGGATACTGGCCATTTCGTCAGAAAGCGCCAGGACGGCTTTGTTCGGCATGGAAAAACTGCAAAAAGAACTGACCCGGCTCGATGCGGAAAAAAATGCAGCGGAACAGGAATACAACAAAGCCATGAACTCGCTGAAAGAAAAGAACGAAGCTATCGCAGGGCTGGATCGGCAGATTAAAGAAGTGAACGACGCAAAAATCGCGGCGGAAGATAATCTGAAAAATGCCAATGCAAATTTAGCTGCCGTCCGGGGACAGTATGAAGCCACCCAGGGTGCGCTGGTCACAGCCCGGGATGAAGTGAGATCATTGACGGAAGCCAGAGAAAAGCTGAATGCGGATATAGAAAATCTTAAAGAAGAAACCAAAGTGTTGCAGGAAGGCCTGGCATTCATGCGGGGCGGGCAGATGATGTACCGCAGCGGCGAACTGGTATTTTCCGGTGTGTTACAGGGCGGACTCAGCGAGGAAGAAAATAAGAAACAGCTGAACTGGCTGCTGGACAGCGCCAACGGCGCAGCGAAGAATCATATCGGGCTGGCTCCGGATGCCAATGCGGAACTGGTTTGGGCCTCTCGGCAGGAATGCGACCGTCTGTTAGAGCTGCTGCATAAAGCCAAAGGAAATGTACTGGTGCGGGTTCGTTCTGTTGCGAATACTGTTGTTGGGCAACCGGTGCTGTGCGGCATGGAAGTGTTGCCCAACAGGCTGATATATAAAAATGGAGCAAAGATTCACCAGAAAGTTATTGACCTGAATGATAAAGCCGGCAATCCGGATCAGGCATTTATGTCCTTCTTGCAGGAAATCAACCAGATGTCGGTCAAAGCCGGCGTATTGCCGGATCCTCTCACCGGAAAGGTAGGAAACATGAACGCTGTTACCATGGTGGAAACCGTCACGAAGATGCAGCGCATGGGCGGAAAAGTCCGTCTGACCGCATATGCCGATGGGGACATTACTACGGCAGGACCGGTGCAGCTGCGACTGCAACTGGAAAAAGCAGAATAACCAAAATGAATGGAAGGAATCTGTAAAGGCGAAGAAACTGATGAAAAATCAGTTTCTTTGTATAAAGACATTGGATCATGGTAAACGCTGGAAGTAAAAAGGAGCAGATAGAAGGATATTATTTGGGGATCGATCCGGGGCGGGATAAGACGGGTGTTGCACTGGTAGACGGAAATGGAACGATTCTTGCTGTGCAGGTGCTCCGCACCCGCAGTTTTTCGGATAATCTGCTAAAGTTTTTATTTCAGAACCTGCAGGTGAATAATGCCTGGGGCCTGCGTAAAAAAATGCGGGCCGTTGTTATGGGCGATGGTACCGGAAGCGGGGAACATAGAAAATGGATTGAAAAAGCGTTGCCAGGATACACTGTCCATATTGTGGATGAAAAGTTTTCCACGGAAGAAGCCCGGGATCTGTATTGGGAGTTGTACCCGCCGAAAGGATGGCGCCGGCTGATCCCGTTAGGTCTGCAGACGCCGCCCGGACCGCTGGACGGGTACGCCGCCGTTGTACAGGTGCGCAGGTATTTGCAGCAGGGAAAATGAAATAGTAAACAGGCCTGCCCTCGTTTAGCATGGTAACATGGCAGGCATCAGCGACTTTATAAAATGGTTTATGCGATAGCGGTGGAAACGGAGGAATACCGATGGAGATAAATTTTGCAAAACAGACAATCAAATCTTTTGTAGAAGATCTTAATTCCACCAAACCGATGCCAGGGGGTGGCAGCGCGGCGGCTATTTGCGGCGCTATGGCGGCAGCGCTGGCCGGGATGTCGGCCCACATGACGGCGGGAAAGAAAAAGTTCGCCGACGCGGAAACAAAGATGCAGGAGATTATTACCGCAACCAATGTTCTGCAGCAGGAAATGCTTGGAATGGCACAGGAAGATGCAGATATGTATTCTCTGGTGTTGCAGGCTTATAAACTTCCGAAAAATACGGAAGAAGAAACCGGGCATCGAAAACAGGCAATAGAAGACGCCAGCAAGGCGGCAGTGGTTGCTTCACTAAAAGTGACCAACGCTTCTGTTCGGATTATGAAACTTGCCTATGCGGTGGTTGTTGCAGGTAACCCCATGATGGTGACTGACGGCGCGGCATCGGCTTTAATGGCGCGTGCCTGCCAGCGGGTGGCCTCGTATAATGTGCGCATCAACTTGGGCGGCATAAGCGATACTGTATTTAAAGAAAAGGCGGAACAGGAAATGCAACGGCAGCTGACTGAAGGCAAACAGATGGAAGAGGCCGTGTTGAAGGAAGTAGAAAAACGTATGTGATTCCGGTAAGAAAAATTTATAAAACGTATTGAACCGAATTTGTAAACAGGCATTCTCCATTGACAGAAGCCGCAAATTTTATTATAATCCTTTATATACTTCTTCTGGAGAGGTGGTCGAGTGGTTTAAGGCTCTGGTCTTGAAAACCAGCGAGGTGAAAGCCTCCGTGGGTTCGAATCCCACCCTCTCCGCCATAGATTTTTGTATTCAATTTAATGAAAGAAATTAAAAGCCCGGTTATAGCTTTCTGTATCCTTTGTCGTTTTACTCCTTGAAGGAGAAACATCTGAAAGCTATACGCCGGGTTTTCTTGATGCAGTTAAGATTTTTTTGTTTCAAGGCTCATATCGTATAAAACCACGTTTTATCCTGATCCAGTTCTTTTGCCTCGGTATCCGCATGACCTTTTTTGTTGCTGATGTGTAGTTCCTGGCTCTTGATGCTCACGTTGGATTCGGGCGGAACCGACATGGTGATGAAAGTGTTGCCGCCGATGACAGAATCGTGGCCGATGACCGTCTCGCCGCCCAAAATGGAAGCGCCGGAATAAATCGTCACGTTGTCTTCAATGGTCGGATGTCGTTTTTTGCTGCGCAGTGTCTGGCCGCCGCGAGTAGAAAGCGCTCCGATGGTAACGCCCTGATACACTTTTACATTATCGCCGATGATCGTAGTTTCACCGATTACGATGCCCGTGCCGTGATCGATAAAGAAATAGCGGCCGATCGTTGCGCCGGGATGAATATCGATGCCCGTTTTGCCATGTGCATATTCGGACATGATGCGGGGCAGCATGGGAACGCCCAGATCATAAAATTCATGCGCTAACCGGAACACCATAATAGCGTACATCCCCGGGTAGCAGAAAATAATTTCATCTTTGTTAAACGCCGCCGGATCGCCTTCAAACTCTGCCTGCACAGAAGTCTCCACCAGATCGCGGATCTTCGGGATGCGGGACATAAATTTCATGGCAATCTCCTGTGCTTTATCTTTTGTCGCCCGGTAATCAGCATCTTTACACTCTGGCAGATACCGCAGGTACATGGAAATCTGTTTTGTCAGATTAAAGAGAACGTCTTCTACCAGCGTCTGTAAATTATTTTCCGCTGTGTAAAAATGAAAATTTTTGTTGCGGTAATAGCCGGGGAACAAAATTTTCTGCAGCTTGTCCAGGATGTCTACTACTACATCCATGTCTGGACTGGTGAATGCATTCATCTTGTCGATAGTGCGTCCCTGGCCGTAATCTTTCAAAATATCCGCAGAAAGTTTTTTTATTTTTGTTTCTATATTACTGTTTTTATTATTTTTCATAAGGACCTCCGCAAGTTTTTTAGCAAAGATGCTATGTAAATATTTCTTACATTATATCAAAGGATGAGAAAATTTACTATACGCGCTGCCAATGTATTTTTATTGCCAAAATGTATTGCTCCGGCAACAAATTGATTGACAGTATCTTCACTTTGTGATAATATACACCAGTATGGACAAATATGTCCATCCCCAACCGCGCAAAAAGGTTCCGTAAATCGTCACTGCGCAGGCGAAGCGCACAGCCGCGCTGCAAAATGCAACGCAGCAGACACGCAATACCGCGCACAATGATGTGACGTACCGTAATTGGCGAGTCCATGAAAAGGGAGGTGCAATGCATGTACGCAATTATCAAAACCGGTGGCAAACAGTACAAAGTAGCAGAAGGCGACGTTCTGAACGTAGAAAAGCTGGACGCTGAAAAAGGTGCTGAAGTCGTATTTGACGAAGTTCTGGCTATCGTAAACGATGGCGAAGTAACTGTAGGAAAACCGTTCGTTGACGGCGCTAAAGTTACTGCTACCGTAGAAGAACAGGGCAAAGACGAAAAAATCCTGGTCTTCAAATACAAAGCAAAAGCTAACTATCGCAAACGCGCTGGTCATCGTCAGCCGTTCACTGCTGTAAAAATCAGCGGAATCCAGGCTTAATGTATGATTACAGTAGATTTATACAGGAACCGGAAAGGTGAGATTACCGCATTTCGGTCGAGGGGGCACGCAAGTGACGCACCGGCCGGAGAAAGTGTGATATGCGCCTGGGTGTCTGCGGTAACGCAGATGGCTCTTGTAGGATTGGAACAACAGTTGCAGTATCCGGTGGAATACCGTGCGGATACGAAAAAGGGTGAATTGCAGGTGACCCTGCAGCGGACGCCCGACGCGAAAAGCCAGGCGCTGTTAGGCAGCATGGAAGCCGTGCTGTACCAGCTGGCTGAGCAATGTCCGCAAGATGTTCGAATTCACGAACATGGAGGTGAAATTAATGTTTAAGATTATTCTGCAATTACATGCACATAAAAAAGGTACCGGGTCTTCCCACAATGGCCGTGACTCCAATTCCCAGCGTCTGGGAACGAAAGCGCATGACGGCCAGGTGGTGACTGCTGGCAGCATCATCGTTCGTCAGCATGGTACCCGTTTCCATACCGGCAAAAATGTAGGCATTGGTCGTGACTACACCATTTATGCCAAAATCGATGGTAAAGTTCGTTTTGGCCGTCATGGACGTACGGAACGCATCATCAGCATCGAGCCGTTGGAAGAAGCTAAAGAAGCGTAATTACAAAAAATTGCAAAATCCCGTTCCGTCAGGAGCGGGATTTTTGCTTTTTGCCTACTATGTAAAAAAGCCGAACTACATCCCTCTTTCCCTTTTCGTTTCATTCGTTGAAGGGTCTCATTGAGAGGTGCGGTTCGGCTTTTTTTATTTTGGCGCTCTTCCTAATAATAACAGTCCGATAATTCGGCGTTGTTTTGCAATTTTGTGGATCAAAATTCCGACTAACAGCGAGGTTATTAATACTAATATGTAGTACAGCAGCACAGGTACTTGTGCGATGGCGAAACCCAGCATGCCGAACCATTGGTACCAGTAGTATACGAAGAGGGGATGGATCAGGTAGATGATCATGGAGTATTGGGAAAGGGTATCGAGGAAGAGAGAATCCTTTATTTTTTCCAGCGCGGCACTGAAGAAAAGCAGCCAGCAGACGGTGTACAGTAATCCTTCCGGTGTTAGCTGGGTCATGTATTTGGCGGGAATATCTTCCAGCGGAATGCCCGACAGCACATATTCCTTAAAGCGCCAGACCAATACGGCGCAGGACAGTAAAAATACGCCAAGTGTGGATGTAAAATGACACTGAAGCCACTTGCGGATCTGTTTTTCGTGAATGGCGCACACGCCGCCCAGCACGAACACAAAACCGTAAAACAGCGGCAGGTAATTCATACGCTCGTTCAGCAGGCGGATGATCATGGCATGCCCCTTTGTCCAGACGGGGTAGATCCAGTAGGAAGAGCTCCAATTGTACAGCAGTACCTGTAATCCGGCTAATGCTGCCAGCGAAGCAGTTATCCCCGCAGCAGATTTTTCGCTGATCCGCCGCACCAGCCAGCGCCAGAACGGCATGGAAAGATAAAAATATAAAAGGATCACCATAAAATAAATATGATAGCAGCCTTCGCCCAATAGAAACTTTACAATTAAAACGGAGATGGAAAATGACCGGTCCGGACGATACATGTCTTCCCATTGCCACATGTAAATGTAAAACAGCGACCAGACAAAGTAGGGAAGTCCTACGGTGATCAGGTGTTTCTTTACAAACTCAATATAATGGAACGGCCTGCGCAGCGCATCGTTGCAGAACAGTCCGTAACCCGATATAAAAAAGAAACTGGGAACCGCAAAGCGGGTGAAGACCTGAAATAACAGGAAAAGGTCCAGACGGGGGGTGGAGGAAGCGAACACAAACGGCCCGATATGGATCCCAATCACGCCCAGCATCGCCAGCGCCCGCAACCGGTCAACTACAATATTACGGTCAGACATAAAAAACCTCTGGAATCTTAAGTATTAAGGATGATAATTCTTGTAATCATCATACCATTGCTGCCGGAAGTAGTAAAGTCAAAAAAATACCGCCTACGGGACAGGTAGGCGGCCGTTTGCCTTGCTTTTTATCGCAAAGAGGGAATTATCCCTCAATTGCAATATATTTTTTTGTCTCTACAGCCTTAGAATCCTTCTTGGGGATGTTCAGCCGCAGGGTACCGTCTTCAAATTTGGCCTTAATGTCCTCCTCGGTAATGGCCGTTCCCACGTAGAAGCTGCGGGTGCAGGATCCGCTGTACCGTTCCTGACGGATGTACTTGCCCGCCTCATCCTTTTCGTCCTTGTCCAGGGACTTGGCAGCGGTGATAGTCAGGTAGCCATCTTCCAGCTGTACATGGATACCATCTTTCTTAAAGCCCGGCAAATCGACAATGACATCGTAGCTGTCCTTGTTCTCGCGAATATCTGTTTTCATGATATTGGCTGCATGCTTGCCATACAAAGGGGAGAGGCCTTTGCCAAAGAACGCGTTGGGGTTCATCAACCCGCTGTCATTCATCCAGTCATCAAATAAATTTTCTCCAAAAATGCTCGGTAACATCATAACTCATTCCTCCATTCATTGCAGATGGGAATTACAACCGCATCCGTTATATAAATTTTTTTTGACTACGTTGGGAAACAACAGAATTTGTATTGACTTTTTGACTTTTGCTTCTTTAAAAAACCGCCTTGCGGCGAATTATTCAAGAGCAATTGTCGCGAAGCCCTTCGGCCTCATCATCACTACGCTTTCCTTGTTTCTAAAGATACTATACCACCAATTGTTAGCACTGTCAAGAGCTGAGTGCTAAAATTTTCTCAAGAAAATGTGAAATTTTTTCAAGGAATTGATCAAACCGATATCGATAATATTCATTTGCTTTACAACATAAAAAATGAAATATAGCAATGAGATTCTGTTTTATTCTTCAAACAGAAATCCGCGCAGTACTTCTTCAAATTTCGTAAAAACAAGAAAATCAAAACAATTAATATAAAAAGAGTATGGTATTTATTTAATTTTGGTATATAATATAATATTGAATAGTATTGGTTTCATTTGCCAACGACTATGTAATTTAAATTTATGTCAGGAGCAAAACTTTCATGTGGCGGCGCTCCGGCGGAAACGGAAGAAACAACGGCCTGCGTGCCGCACATTACCAATCTCTGTTTCCGATGTTGAATTTCTTTTTATCGTGCATTCTGAAATTTTCGGCAGAAGCTTTCATTTGGCGGCAGCCGGGGAATTTTCGGAACAGGACAACACGGCAATCATCTGGCCGCAGGTTGTCTGCAACGGAGATCCTGATGCAGTGTTTCGTGTTGCGCAGATTTCAGTAAATTTGATTGAATCGAGTGCAACAAACCATCTGCCATCGGCCTTTCCTTCTATATATTTTACGAGGTGCTCTATGACTGAAAATTTCAAAGTAAATTCCGGCAGTGCTGCAGTCGTCCGGCCTTCTGTTGCCGGCAGGGAGAACGCAGGCTCCGGTTACAAAGTGGGAATCGATATCGGATCCACTACCATTAAAGTAGTAGTGCTGAATGCCGAAGAGCATATTATTTATAAACATTATGCCCGGCACTTTTCTGATATTCCCAGCGCATTGGTGACGAACCTGACTGCGCTGAAAGACGTGGTAGGCCCGTCCCGGTTCCGTTTTGCCCTTACCGGATCTGCCGGTATGGGTATTGCCCAGCGGCTGCAGCTGCCATTTGTGCAGGAAGTCATCGCGGCGGCGACGGCAGTAAAGAAACTCATTCCCCAAACCGATACCATGGTGGAATTAGGCGGGGAAGACGCGAAGATTATGTACTTCGGCTCTGCGCCGGAAGAACGGATGAACGGAGTGTGCGCAGGAGGGACCGGCGCCTTCATCGACCACATGGCGGCGCTCCTGAACACAGACGCCAAAGGATTGAACGATCTGGCGGCCAAAGCAAGACGTATCTATACTATTGCATCCCGTTGCGGCGTGTTTGCCAAAACAGATATCCAGGCCCTGATGAACGATGGCGCATCCAAAGAAGACATCGCCAAATCCATCTTTCAGGCCGTGGTGAACCAGACCATCGGCAACCTGGCACAGGGACGGGAGATCACCGGTAATGTAGCTTTTTTAGGCGGCCCGCTGTATTTTCTGCCGGAACTGAAAAAACGGTTTGTGGAAACGTTGAAAATGGATCCGGAAAAAGTGGTGAACGTAGAAGACGGAGCCTACTTTGTGGCCGTGGGCGCCGCGCTTTCCGAAGAAACAAAAGAACTGGAATTTAGAAACCTCACTGCCAACTTGGATAAAGCGGAAGCCGGTCACGGCATTGCCCGCGACGAACGGCTGGCCCTGTTCCGCAACTCGGCAGAATACGACGCTTTCATTGAACGTCACGACAAAGACAAAGTGAAGCGTGGCGATCTGTCTGCGTACGAAGGTCCTGTTTACGTAGGCATCGACGCGGGTTCCACTACCACAAAAATTGTAGCCATCGGCAAAGACAAAGAAATTTTATATACCGATTACGGCAGCAACCAGGGCTCGCCCCTGAAAATCGTCATCAAAGAACTGTCCGGTTTGTACAAAGCCATGCCGGAGTCTGCCTATATTGCTGGCTGTCTTACTACCGGCTACGGAGAAAAGATTGTCAAGGCAGCTCTGCATGCTGACGCCGGCGAAGTGGAAACTTTTGCCCACTACCGCGCTGCCTATGAATTCTGTCCGGACGTGACCTGCGTGCTGGACATCGGCGGGCAGGATATGAAATGTTTCCTTATCAATAACGGAAACATTGGCAAAATTACATTGAACGAAGCCTGTTCAGCAGGCTGCGGTTCCTTTATTGAAAACTTTGCCCAGGGCCTGGGCATGACCGCCGCGGAATTCGCGGACAAAGCTATGGACTCCAAGACCCCCGTGGACCTTGGCACCCGCTGCACTGTATTCATGAACTCCCGCGTGAAGCAGGCACAGAAAGAAGGAGCTCCTTTGGCAGATATTTCTGCGGGCATCGGTCTCTCAGTCATCAAAAATGCGCTGTTTAAAGTCATGCAGCTGAAAGATACACGGGAACTGGGTGATCACATCGTAGTCCAGGGTGGCACATTCTATAACAATGCAGTGCTGCGCAACATGGAAAAATTATTAGGCATGGACGTCATCCGTCCGGATATAGCCGGGTTGATGGGGGCCTATGGCGCCGCCATCCTGTCGTTGGAACAGACAGAAAAAGGTCGCCGTTCCACCCTCCTTCCTGCTAAAGATCTGGAAAACTTTACCGTCACCAGCAAATCTTACCGTTGCAACGGCTGCGGCAACCATTGTTTAGTGACCATGCAGACATTTCCCGACGGGGGCCGTTACTTTACCGGCAATCGCTGTGAACGGGGCGAAGGCAAACCGAAAAATACCAACAAAGCTCCTAATATTTACGAATATAAATACGAGCGGCTGTTCAAGTACCCCAATGTCATCGATGCGTCTGCCGTATGGTGCAACGCACACGACGCACATATGGCGGGCAGCGATGCAACAAAAGCCAGCTCGTCCGGCGCAACGGCTGCGGCTGCCAAAACAGCCAACAAAACCGCAGCCAAAAATGCCGCGCGCAGATCATTTACCGCCCGCCGGGGCCGCATCGGCATCCCCCGCGTATTGAACATGTACGAGGATTTTCCCTTCTGGGCCACATTTTTTGGCAAATTAGGCTACGAAGTGGTGCTGTCCGGCAAATCCTCTGCGCAAATATACTACAAAGGCATGTCCACCATCCCGTCAGATTCCCTGTGTTATCCGGCCAAACTGGTGCACGGGCACATCATGGACCTGGTGGAAAAAGGCGTAAAGAAAATTTTCTATCCATGCATGCCTTACAATATGGAAGACGAAGTGAACCGTACCGGTAACCACTACAACTGCCCGGTGGTAGCTTCCTATGCGGAAAACATCCGCAACAACATGGATGTGCTCCGTAACGAAGAAATCAAATTCATGGAGCCTTTCCTGCCCATCAACGATCCCAAAAAAATGCTGGTGCGCCTCACGGAAGCCTTCGCTTCTGAAAATATTAAGCAGAGCGAACTGAAAGAGGCCATGGACGCCGGCTACAAAGAACTGGAACAGTACCGGGAAGACGTGCGGCAAAAAGGCGCAGAGATCCTGCGCACAGCAAAAGAAAAAAATCTGCCGGTAATCTTGCTGGTCGGCAGACCGTATCACTTAGACCCGGAGATCAACCACGGCATTCCGGAGATGATCCAGTCCTATAACCTGGCCATTGTGTCGGAAGATTCCGTCTACCACATGGACACGCCGAAAGACGAGCTGTCCATTGTGAATCAGTGGAGTTACCATGCCCGGCTGTACCATGCGGCCAGCTTTGCGGCAGCCCATCCGGAGATCAATCTCATTCAGCTCAGCTCCTTTGGCTGCGGACTGGATGCCATCACTACCAATCAGGTTCGGGAGATTATGGAAGGCCATCAGCGTCTGTACACCATGATCAAGCTGGACGAAGTGAGCAACTTAGGCGCGGCCCGCATAAGGCTTCGCTCTTTATTAGCCGTCCTCAGCCGCCGCCATGTGCCGGACTACAAACCGCTGGTGGTGGAAGAACGGGCGTTCTTTACCCACGACTGCAAAGAGACCCATACCATATTAGCGCCCCAGATGGCGCCTATCCACTTCGATTTGGTGACTCACGTGCTGAATCGGTACGGGTACAAAGTGGTCATTCCCGATACGCCGAAAGAAGAAGCTATCAACCTGGGCCTGCAGTACGTGCAGAACGACATGTGTTACCCGGCCATCGTGGTCATCGGACAGATGCTGCAGGCTATCAAGAGCGGAAAGTACGACCCGGATCATACCAGCATTGTGCTGTTCCAGACATGCGGCGCCTGCCGCGCCACCAACTATATGAACCTGTTGCGGCGCGCGCTGCGGAATGCAGGTTACCCGCAGGTGCCTGTATTCGCCTGCTGGGGACTGGAGCAGGATGCCTTCAAGTTAAATCCTTCCGGCTTCAAGGACGTGGCCAAAGCCATCATCTACGGCGACCTGTTGCAGAATGTCACCAACCGGATGCGGCCTTATGAACTGATCCCCGGCTCCACGGACAAATTGTTTGCCAAATGGATGCGGAAATGCAAGGACGAGCTGGATCACGGCAATTTCCTGCAATATCGGCAGACCATTCAGAACTTGGTAAAAGAATTTGATGCCATTCCTCTTGTGCCCAACCTGTGGAAGCCCAAAGTGGGCGTTGTTGGCGAAATATTAGTAGAATACCACCCCGTAGCCAACAACCATCTGGAACAGGTGCTGGCAAAAGAAGGTGCGGAAGTGGTTATGCCGGAGCTGGCTAACTTTATGCTGTATATGGCTTTTGACGGTATTACCCGGCACGATATTTTGGACGGCAGCTGGCTCAAAAAAGTTGGCGCCCAGATGTTCATCAAAGTGGCGGACTTTTTCATGGATCCTATGCGCAAAGCGCTGGCTAAATCCAAACACTTTACTGCTCCCATCTCTATCTACAAAATTGCCGAACTGGCGGCGCAGCACGTATCTCTGGGCAACATGGCCGGAGAAGGCTGGCTGCTGCCCGGCGAAATGACCAAGCTGATGGAAGAAGGGGTGCGCAACGTAGTATGTCTGCAGCCATGGGCCTGCCTGCCCAATCATATTCTGGGCAAAGGCGTGTTCCGGGAGATTCGTCGCACATATGAAGATGCGAACCTGGTGGCCATGGACTGCGACGCAGGGGCCAGTGAAGTAAATCAGCTGAACCGGCTGAAGCTGATGCTGAGTGTAGCCAAAGAAAAATGCCCGGAAGGGATGCACATGGCCGCGTCGGCAGAAATAGCAGAAGATCATATGGCGTAAGTAAATTAAAGCCATATTGTAAAAACGCTTACTTTCTATGTATAGAAAGTAAGCGGACGTAGAAGAATGTAACTTAGCTTTGCATCTTATACAAATCGTTTTTGAGGTAAAAAAGAGGTAAAAAACGAAAAATTTTCGTTTTTTACCTCAAAATAACAATTTGTAATAGCCTGAAAATAGGTTAATAAATCGCTTAGTTGTTTTTAAACTTTTTATCTTTTAGCGTATACCATTGCTGGAGAGCTTTTTGTACTTTACGCCTGCAGTCAGGGCAGAGATCCAACTGTTTCAATAAAATAGTCTGAAATTCTTTGTCAGGTACAGGATTGGGAAATTCCTGTATTTCCGCAGGATTTTGGACGGGCAGGTGGAAGATGTGGCAGAGGATAATCCAATGCTCGTAAGATGGGATTGCCAATCCATTTTCCCAACGATAGATTGTGTTTTGCGAAACATGTACTTCCTGCGCCAATGTTTTGCGTGTCATACAAAGTTGATTGCGCATCATCCGAATTTGGTTTCCGATTTTATTTTCATTTGTAATGTCCATTATCGTCACTCGCTTTCGATAATATTTTTTGAATATTTTATGAAACCAATTAAATATAACTATAACACTTTTTTTTGATATGTCAACCCCAATGAAAGATAAAATGGATGGTGGATTATGATTTATTTTATTAAATTATGTTATGCCTGGCTGTTGCCGCCGGGTCTTTTTATTTTGGCGCTGTTGGCATTTTACATGTGTAACCGTAAAACGGTAAAATTCTATAAACTCTTTCCTGTCATGCTGCTGATCTATGTGCTGAGTATCAGCGCGGTCAGCGACCGGATCATCAAGCCGTTGGAGGATTTTTATCCCCAGCCTTCTGTAGGTGAACTGCAGGATGCGCAGGCCATTGTGATTCTGGGCGGAGGTGCCTGCGGCGACGTACCGGATTTTGATGGGACCGGGCAGATTGCGGCAGGGGCGGCCAATCGGCATATCATGGGACTGCGCCTGTATCGGGCGCTGCAGGTGCCAGTGATTGTTTCTGGTGGGCTGGTTTTTGATCAGAATGGGATAGAATCGGAAACAGCCAAACGTGTGTTAGCGGCCTGCGGGGTAGAAGAGAAAAAAATTCTGCCGGATGCGAAGAGTCGCAACACGGCAGAAAATGCAAAATTTACTAAAGAAATCTGCGACCGGATGGGCTTCAAAAAAGTGGTATTGGTCACTTCAGCGTACCATATGCCCCGTTCGGTATTACTGTTTGAGCGGGAGGGGATAGAGGTGATTCCGTACCCTACGGATTACATGACGAACAAACACCTTGTATTGGACGCATTCGCCTTTACGCCCCAGGCGTATAATTTAAATGTTACAGCCATTGCTATGCGGGAATATCTGGGCATCGCGGCAGCAAAGGCGGGGCTGCAGTAAAACTTCACCGACTATATTCTTACACTGATTCGTACGCCAGGCCGCGCGTAATACCCCCATCCTCCGTAATACCTGGCAGGGTATGCCACGACGTAACCGCCGTAAGGGCGCCAGTAATGGCCGCTGTAATATCCGGCGTAGCGCCAGCGGGGCGGAGGTAAGATGGGACGCCGGTAATGATAGACCGGACGGGCCGGCTGCACATACACCCGGTGTGATGGCGGAGCCGCATGGTATCGGTGCGGACCGGTGGATGACATGTGTCCGCCTACAGGACCGCCGGCTCTGTGCTGCGGCGTCATGCGCACACGGTTATGGATGGGCGTGTGCATCCGGTGTGACGGATTTACATGAATCCGATGTGAAGCCATACCGTGGTGATGCGCCGGCGGACGCTGGCTGGTGAATACCCCCGGCGGTAACGCTGCAAACGCCGACGCGCTGATTGTAATTAATGCAGAAGCAATCGCAAGAATTTTTTTCATGACGCCCTCCTTATATAATCAACGGGAACCAATCGGATTAAATGTAAAAATGCTTATGTAATTTTATTGTAGCGAATAAATGTGACATTCCCGTGTCAAATATTTTTCTTGCTTTTTTAATATAACCATGTATAATTTGAGAAAACAAAACCAAGTAGAAATATAGCGCCGTGGGCGATTCCGGAAGGGTACGCCCCGTCGCGAAGCTTTAGGTGGTGACGGCAAGGTTGCTTGCCGGATGCCGCCGTAGCTTTGCGGGGGAAGGAGGAATCACTCGCGGCGTGCGCCGTTATGAAAGGGATCACATGGATATTTCAACGTTTATGAAACACCTTCGCATGTATCGCGCCCCTCGCGTCTTCAATCCCTGGCGAGAATACGAACCCGGATTGGATATTTCTCCGGAAGCGCCTGAGATCCGTTACCAAAACTTTCAGCGCTATCTGGAACTGCGTCGCAATGCCCATTATCTGTTCATTGCAGAAGGACTGGGCTATCAGGGCGGACGCTTTTCCGGCATGGCCATGACCAGCGAGCGGATCCTGCTGGGGCATCATCCGGAAGTAAGGCCGGAAGAAGTACTGGGGGAATGGGACTACCGTCGTACCAGCAATCCGGAGTCGCCCCTGCTGAAAGGCACGCAGAAGACAATGGGCTTCAACGAACCTACTGCCACCGTGATGTGGGGCAGTCTGCACCGTCATCATCTGGGAACTTTTGATGCTGTGCTGTGGAATATTTTTCCTTTCCATCCCCATAAAGAAGACGGTTTGCTGACCAATCGTACCCCCGACGGCAACGAATTAAACGTGGGCATCGTGTACGCAAAAGAACTGATGGAACTGCTGCCCAATGCACAGGTCGTTGCCATTGGCCAAAAAGCCGCAGGTACCCTGCAGAAATTCGGCGTGCCCTGCAATTGCGTACCGCATCCCTCTATGGGCGGGGCTAATAAATTTAAAGCTGCTATTGCGCAGTTGTTTGGAGAGTAACAGAGAATGTCAGATCACAAACAAAAAGGACTGCCCGATTTAGTGCCTATGACCAAAAATCAGGTTATGGACATTGCTATGGATCTGGGAAAGATTCTGCTGAAAAGCGGAGCGGAGACCAACCGGGTGGAAGATACCATGATGCGCTTCTGCCGCAGCTACGGATACTATGACCTGAACGTATTCTGTACACCGACGATCATTATTCTGGGGGATGAAAGTCCCCGGGGCAAAAGCCGCGTGTTCCGTGTCCGCTGGCGTGCTACGGACTTGGGGCTGATCATGGATATCAACCAGTTTTCCTATAACTTCCGCCGCTGGAAAATGGACCACGTGCAGACAAAACACTGGCTGCAGAATAGACTGGCACAATCGCATCCCTATAGAAACAGCATCGTATGTCTGGCATCAGGGGTAGGCAGCGCCTGTTTTTCCATGCTTCTGGGCGGAGATGTATATGATTTTACCGGCGCGTTTCTGGCTGGTTTTTTAGCCATGTCTTTCCTGAAAACTGTGGATAATTTCCATCCCACGCCATTTTGGGAAAACTTTATGGCTGGCATGATCATCGGGCTGGCAACGCTGATATGTAATTATATTGAACCGGAATGCACACTGGAAAGCATGACGGTAGGCGCATTGATGCCCTTTTTGCCGGGGCTGGCCTTTACCAACGGCGTGCGGGACTACATGGCGGGCGATCTGCTCAGCGGGAACAGTCGCATTGCGGAAGCCGCGCTGTTTGCCCTGTCCATCGCTATCGGGCTGGCATTTGTATTGAAGGCCTGGACCTGGGGAGGCATGCCATGAAATATGCGGAAGCTTTTGTTTTTGCTTTTTTTGCTACTGTGGCCTTTGGCGTTTTGTTCCAGGGACCGAAACGGATATTGTGGCGCAGCGGCATTATCGGCGGGATCGGCTGGGTCATTTTTATCGTGTTGAAAAATGGTTTTTCCATTCATTCTTTCTCGGCCAATTTTCTGGCGACTATTGCTATCGCGGTAATCAGCGAAATATTTGCCCGCGTCTGGAAGGAACCGGTGACAGTTTTTGAAATTCCGGCCATCATCCCGCTGGTTCCGGGGCTGGGCATGTATCAGGGCATGCGGTATATCCTGAATAATTATGTGAACTTTGGCAACGAAGTATTGCTGGGCGCCGCTCTGGATTCCTGTGCTATCGCTTTGGGCATCATGATGGTCTCCGGCATCTTCCGCGCACTGAAAACAGGAAACGACTTCGCCCGCCAACGTCAGCAGGATCTGCTGGGCACCGAAATCTCACCTGAGCTCTATGTAACCGACCCGGAAAACGAAGCAGACAACGAATAAATGAAAAACCCCCGAACCGCATGCGGTTCGGGGGCTAATTTTTTTATATGACAGGAAATTTATTTTCCCGTCTTCAACTCTGTCCAAAATCTGTCATACATCGTGATCGCATTCCCGATATCATGCAACCATTCACCTTTGTCGGCATGACTGCTTGCGTTTTTCAGAATCGCGCTTTCTACGATTTCCTTCTTCTGCAAGGGGATTGCTTTGGCGTTTGCATTCGGCAGTTTCATGTAGTCAAAGTTACGGGCGCTTATCTGCGGATCGTAGATGTAGTTGAGGAACTTCATAGCCAGTTCCTTGTTCTTGGCGCCTTTGGGGATGGCCATATTGTCCGCCCAGATCAGAGTGCCTTCTTTCGGAACGCAGAACTCAATGCTGGGGTTATCAAAGTTGCAGAAAGAGGCGTCGCCGCTCCACATCTGGGCGATCCAGGCTTCTTCCGCAATCATCTTCTGTTTGTTGTTTTCGGTATCATAGGCCAATACGTTGGTGTTCAGCTTCTTCAGTTCGTTGAACGCCGCTTCCACGTCTTTCGGGTCGGTGCTGTTATTGGATTTTCCCATTTTCTTCAGTGCCAGGCTGAATACTTCCCGATTGTCGTTCAGCAGGATCACATGACCCTTGTATTCGGGTTTCCACAGATCGGCCCAGCTGGTGATAGGATCTTTCACGTATTTTTTATTATAAGCAATGCCCGTAATGCCCCATACATATGGAATGGCATATTCCTGTTTGGGATCGTAATCAGGATGTTTCAGGCTTTCAATCAGGTTCTGGATGTTAGGCATTTTGCTGTGGTCCAGTTTTTCCAGCATGTTCAGCTTTGTCATGGTGGTTACCATGTAGTCAGATGGCTGGATGATATCAAACTGCGCGCCGCCGGCCTGCATTTTGGCCAGTAATTCTTCGTTGTTGGAATACACATCATAGTTGATACGGCAGTTATTGGCTTTTTCAAATTCCGCCAGAACCTTCGGATCAAAATAATCGGCCCAGCTGTAAATGTTCAGAACCTGTTCTTTTTTGTTGCTGTCCTTCGGGGCGTCTGCCTTCTTATCGCCGCTGCCGCAGCCTGCCAGCGTGAGAGTAAAAGCTGCAATGAGTAAGAGCATCAGTACGATGCGGTTCCAATTTTTTTTCAAATGGTATCAACCTCTTTTCATAAAATTTATTTTTTAATGTTTTGATTTTACTTCACTTAACTTACTTTGACTTGGTGTTGTCAACGCGATTTTACTTAATTCAGGATTCTGTTTCGAATCATACTTTCGGGGGATTACGTCGTTTGTAGAAAATAAACTCATTTCACAGCATCCCTCCCTTTCTGCAAGTAATTGTTTTATTCTTCAGCTTTCGCTTTATGGCTGGGCTGTAAGAGTTCGGCTAAAATAACCAGTACGATTTCCACGACCATCATTAAAGTTGACAGGGCGTTTATCTCCGGGGAAATACCGCGCTTGACCATGGCGTAGATGTACAGCGGCAGCGTGGTGGAGTTGGGGCCGGCCACAAAGAAGCTAATGACAAAGTCATCGATGGAAAGGGTAAAGGCGATCAAGGCGCCGGCAACGATACCCGGCATGATCAGCGGCAGTGTTACGTAACGGAAGCACTGCCATGGGGTTGCGTACAGATCGCTGGCCGCCTGTTCGTAGTCACTGCGCATGCCGTCCAGGCGGGCGCCTACGGTGATGACGACGAAGGACAGACAGAAGGTGATGTGGGCCAGGATCAGAGATCCTTTGCCCAGCGGAATCTGGGCCTGCGAGAATAATACCAGCAGGGACAGGCCCATAACGATTTCCGGAATCAGGATGGGTAGATACACCAGTCCGTTGATGGCGCTCTGCATTTTGAATTTATATTTGTGCAGCGCAATGGCGGCGATGGTGCCCAGCGTGGTGGATACAACGGTGGAAGAGACCCCAACGATCAGGGTGTTGATCAGCGCTTCCAATACCCGGCGGTTGTCGAACAGCTGCTCGTACCATTTAAAGGTGAAGCCGGTCCATACTGCGTTGATGCGGGAATCGTTAAAGGAGTACATGGCCAGGATAATCAGCGGAACGTACAGAAAGGCCAGAATGACCAGGGAATAAGCTAACAGCAGGTGACTACGCCACGTTTTTTGCATTTTCCGCACCTCCGTTCTGTGCCTGGATGGCACGGTAGTAGAGGATGATCAGAAGCAGCGAAAGCGCGGCCAGTACGATAGACAGGGCCGAACCGAAGGGCCAGTCGCGGGCCGACAGGAACTGATTCTGGATCAGGTTCCCTACTAAGGCTGACTTGGCGCCGCCCATGACATCAGGAACGACGAACATGCCCAACGAGGAGATAAAGACCAGGATAGTTCCGGCAGCCACACCGGGCATGGTCAGCGGCAGGGTAATTTTGCGGAAGGCGGTGAAGGGAGGCGCTCCCAGATCGGAAGCGGCTTCCAGCAGCCGACGGTCCAACTGTTCGATGGAAACGTAAATCGGCAGGATCATGAAGGGCAGCAACGAATAAATCATGCCCAGCATGACGGCGCCTTCATTATACAACAGCTGTAACGGCTGGTCGATGAAACCGGCCTTCAGTAAAAATGTATTCAGCACGCCCTGGGCCCGGAGGATGATGACCCATGCATAAGACCGGATCAGGAAGTTGATCCAGAAGGGAATCATGCAGAGGATCAGTCCCGGCTGCTGCCAGCGTTTGGGCAGTTGGGCGATGTAGTAGGCCAGCGGGTATCCCATCAAAATGGTCACGACTGTGGTGACCAGAGCAACCAGCAGGGTCTGTGCAAAAATAGAAAGATATAAAGGCTCCAGAAAGCGGATGTAGTTGTTGAGGTTCCAGTCGAAGACCACCTGGCCGTAAGGCGTGCGGGCGGCAAAGGATACCGCAACTACGATGAGCATGGGAATGACAAAGAAGAATCCCAGCCACAGCATGGAAGGAGCAATCAGAAATTTACCGTTTTTCATTTCTCTACCTTCACCCCATCCCGATCATACCACCAGATTCCAACCCGGTCGTCTGTCTGCCAGCGATGCACGTCGTCAAAATACTGGTAGGCGATTACTGTTTGGTTCGTGTTGTCAAGACGGATAAAGACTTTGTCAATGGTGCCGTAGAAGACGATATCTACTACAGTGCCGAAGAATTTCGGTTCCGGATGGTTTGCGTTCTCTTCATCTTCCGGGCACAGGTTCAGTTTTTCCGGACGCAGCGCATAGGTGTCGCTGCCGATTTCAAAGAAATTGCTTTCCCCGATGAAACGGGCCACAAAGGTGTTGCGGGGATGATGGTAGATACCGTTGGGATCCCCGTCCTGCTGGATGACGCCGTCGTGCATGATGACGATGCGGTCGCTCATGGTGAGGGCTTCTTCCTGATCGTGGGTGACGAAGATAAAGGTAAGGCCCAGACCTCTCTGCAGGTTCTTCAGTTCCAGCTGCAGCTTTTTGCGGAGCTGGTAGTCCAGTGCGCCCAGAGGTTCGTCCAGCAACAATACTTTGGGGCTGTTGACCAGGGCCCGGGCGATGGCTACACGCTGCTGCTGTCCGCCGGACATCTGGGACGGATAGCGGTCACGCAGCTGTTCCAGCTGGGTTAAATACAGCACCTGATTGATGCGTTCCTGCGCTTCATCATTGGGAACGCCCTGCATCTTTAACCCGAAATGGATATTTTCCGTCACGGTCATGTGCGGAAAGAGAGCGTAGTTCTGAAAGACCATATTGACGTTACGTTTATAGGGCGGCAGCTTGGTAATATCCTTCCCGTCCAGGATGACCCGGCCGGTAGTTGGCGTCTCCAGTCCGGCGATCATACGCAACAGCGTGGTTTTGCCACAGCCGGACGGACCTAACAACGTAACAAATTCACCATCATTGATCGTAAGATCCAAAGTAGGGATAATGACATGCTCGCCAAATTTTTTGGTGATCCCTTCCAGACGGATTAATTCATTCATTTCATGTCACAACCTTTCCCCGGAACCCGTTGCATGACAGAATCTGAGATGCGGCGGCTTCCGTATTATAATATAAACAGGAAAGACCTTTGGAAATTGAAATTCCGGACAGGCTGACCCAATTTAATTTTTGTTATTATTGTACTTGCATTATACATGCAAACGGCAATGAATAGCAATGATTTTTTTGCAAAAAATCAGGAAATTTTAAAAATGTTGCCAACCGCATGCCTGACGGGGTTGGCAGGGGTGAAAAAGAGCCAAAAGAAGTTAAAAACTTTTTACAGGGAAAATGGAATATGATATAATAATTCTGACAATACTGTTGCAATATTTCGCTTCTGAATGAAAAAGAAATGTTGCAAATTATGTATCAGGTCATTTATGCGGTTTTGAGAACTGCATATGTTATTATAATTGAAAATATTGAAAGAGCAAGGAGGAAAACGAGTATGGGACTGATCGAACAATCTATGATTCCACTGAACAAGGCCATTAAAGCGATGAAGCTGGATCCGGGCGCTGCGGCAATCATTGCGGTTCCGGAAAAGACTACGGAAGTGCATATCCCGGTTAAGATGGATGACGGCACGGTTCAGGTGTTTACGGGCTACCGCTGCCAGCACAGTACCATCATGGGACCGGCCAAGGGCGGCGTGCGGTATCACACCGCGGTGAACATGGACGAGGTAAAGACACTGGCCTTCTGGATGACCTGCAAGTGCGCGGTGGCCGGACTTCCTTACGGCGGCGGCAAAGGCGGCATCATTGTAGATGTAACGAAATTGTCCGAACGGGAACTGGAAGCGCTGACCCGCGGTTACATCGATAAGATTGCCGGTGTGATCGGCGAGAAGAAAGATATTCCGGCTCCGGATATGAACACTAATGCCAAGATTATGGGCTGGATGATGGACGAATACAGCAAGATCACCGGCCAGTATGAACCTGGTTTCATCACCGGCAAAGATCTTTCCCTGGGCGGCTCGCTGGGGCGTACGGCGGCCACTGGGCAGGGCGTGGTAACGGCAGCGCTGGAAGCGCTGAAAGTGAAGAAGATGAAAGTGAAAGGCGCTACCGCTGCAGTGCAGGGTTTCGGTAACGTTGGCAGCTGGACCGCCAAGATCGCCTTTGATGAAGGAATGAAGATCGTAGCGATCTCCGACGTATTCGGCGCAATTTATAATGCAAAAGGCATTAACCCCCATAAACTTTCGGAATACACCGCAACCAGCGAAAATCACAGCGTAGTAGGATTTCCGGATGCAAAATCCATTGACAAGGAACTGGTGCTGGAACAGAAAGTCGACGTACTGTTCCCCTGCGCTATGGAAAACCAGATCACCAAAGCCAATGCCAAAAAGATCCAGGCGGCGATCATCTGTGAAGGTGCTAACGGTCCGACGACTCCGGATGCGGATACGATTCTGGAAAAGAACGGCGTGTTTGTGGTGCCCGATATTTTGGCCAACGGCGGCGGCGTAACCGTTTCTTATTTTGAATGGGTACAGAATCTGTATCGTTACTTCTGGACGGAAGAAGAAGTAAAGGAAAAACAGATCGCCATGATGGTGAAAGCGTTTAAAGAAGTGCATGCGCTTTCCGAAGAGTACAAGGTACCCATGCGTGTGGCAGCTTACATTGCCGCGCTGAAACGCCTCACCGTGGCGATGAAGTTCCGCGGTATGTACTGAGAAGGAACGAATTCTGCAACATCTGATATAAAGTAAATAAAGCGCCAGCTCACATCCATTTTCCCCTTCTTACTGTGTTCGTTGAAGGGCCCCCTATAGGAATGTGATGCTGGCGCTTTCGTGTTGGCAACAGAGATTGTCTGCAGAATTCGTTCCGGGGAAAATGATTTTTTGCTTCAAGTGCATGAATAGCCCGGACCGGTTTCCTGAGGAGTCCCCATCGACGATGTGACGCCATGCGTAACGCAGCGAGCGCGGCCAGCGAGGAGGGGGGAGAGGAAACCGGTCCGGGCTATTCTTAAATGTAAAGTAAAAAATAAGATACTTTGTTGACACTGAATTCTGCAAGTGATAAAATTTTCAATATAGGTTTTTATACAATAATATTTAATGCATAACAGAATATTCAGGAGGGGGTACACTATGGAGTACAAATTTGCAAGCAGAATGGACCGGATGAAAGCGTCCGAGATTCGTGAATTATTGAAGCTGACGGCGCAGCCGGATATTATTTCATTTGCGGGCGGACTGCCTGCGCCGGAACTGTTCCCGGTAAAAGAGATTGCACAGGTTTCCCACGATCTGGTAGAAAAAGAAGGACAGAAGCTGTTGCAGTATGCTACTACCGAAGGCCGTCCCACCCTGCGCGAGAAAATTGCCAGACGCATGACGGAAAAATATAAAACGCCGGTTGTGGCCGACGATATACTGATCACCACCGGTTCCCAACAGTGCCTGGATTTTGCGGGCAAGCTGTTCCTGGATCCCGGGGACGTGGTGCTGTGCGAAAGCCCGTCCTACCTGGGGGCGCTGAATGCGTTCAATGCTTATCAACCGGTTTTCAAAGAAGTTCCGACAGATGGAGAGGGCATCATTCCGGAAGAACTGGATAAAATTCTGGCGACTACACCGAAATGCAAATTCATTTATGTAATTCCCGATTTCCAGAATCCTACCGGCATCTGCTGGAGCCTGGAACGCCGCAAGAAATTTATGGAAGTCATTAATAAATACGACCTGCCGGTATTCGAAGATAATCCTTACGGGGAACTGCGTTACAGCGGAACCAGCTATCCGACGCTGAAATCCATGGATACCAAAGGGCTGGTTTCCTTCCTGGGCACCTTTTCCAAGATTTTTTGCCCCGGCCTGCGTCTGGGCTGGATTGCCGGACCGCATAGCATCGTAGAAAAGTTTGTTATGATCAAACAGAGCGCGGACCTGCATACATCCAATTTTGACCAGGGCATTGCGGACGCATACATGGATACTTATGATTTAGACGCCCATGTAAAAGAAATCGTAGCGCTGTACGGCCATCGCCGCGACCTGATCCTGAAGACCATGGAAGAGGAATTCCCGGAAGGCGTTGCATTCACCCGTCCGGAAGGCGGCCTGTTCCTGTGGGTGACCCTGCCGGAAGGCGTGAGCGCCCGCAAAGTGTTTGACAAATGCATTGAGCAGAAAGTGGCGGCAGTAATCGGCGACGCGTTCTATCCCAATGATAAGACCGATCGCAGCATGCGCGTAAACTATTCCTGCATGCCAGACGACAAGATCGTGGAAGGTGTAAAACGAATGGCTAAAGCCATTAAAGAGTGCATGTAATATGGCTGCGCGATCTGAAAAAGGAAACTTTTTCGGAAGCGTTGCAGTCGGTTGCTCTGTTCTGTCTGTATAAAACAGATTCTGATGAAAGAAAAGAGGAAATGATATGCTGTTTATGATTTTAACTGCGATCATCGCTGTATTGGTTGCCGTTCTGGCACTCCAGAATTCCATGATGGTGGATTTAACACTGTTTATGTGGAGTTTTCGTCTGAATCTTGTGCTGGTAGTGCTGATTTCTGTGATTTGCGGTTTCCTGATCGCTATGGTGTGGGGCATCAAAGTGAAAACTCAGAGCCTGTGGAAACAACGGAAACTTAATGAGCAGATCGCGCTGCTGGAAGACGACAAACGGATCCTTCGGGAAAAAATAGAAAAAATGTTGAAAGAACAGAACGACGCAAACCCTGCAGACATAACCGCCACGCCGGCGCCTGCGGTTACTCCGGCGACACCCGTACCCGGACCCGCCAATCCGACTGCAAAAAAGTTTTAAAGAAGTTCTGATTAAATGGATAAGACGTAGTTTTTTTAGGCGACAGAGTTATCTGCCGCCTTTTTGTTTTATGGAGTAAGTGTGTTAAATGGGTTTCACTGAGTGAGATTTTATTGCAAAGTATTAGGCGGCAGGTGCAGAATGGCCTGCGCAATGCTGCCGTTAGTTTTGCCGGGGAGAGAGGAACCTTTCCGGTTCGTTTAACTTTTTAATATAGTATGATATAATTAAATATTATCAATAACAAAAAACTTTTTGCAGGAGTACACACCATGTCTGATAAATTTTTAGTCATCGACGGCAGCAGCCTCATCCACCGCGCATTCTTCGCCCTGCCGCCCCTAACTAACCGCAAAGGGCAGCACACCGGCGCTGTATACGGTTTCCTGCGCATGTTCCATAAACTGCTGCAGGATGTGAAACCCCGATGGGTGGCAGCCGCTTTCGACAAATCGCGCATTACGTTCCGTACCAAACTGTTTGCCGATTATAAAGGGCAGCGTAAACCCACGCCGCCGGAGCTGAAAGAACAGTTCCCCCTGTGCATGGAAGTATTGCGGTCCATGGGCATTGCTGCGTTGGAACTGGACGACTATGAAGCGGACGATATCATCGGCACCTTTGCAAAAAAAGCAGATCCCTCCGTGGAAGTGTATATCGTTACCGGCGACCGGGACGAATTGCAGCTTATTGATGACCGCACCCGGGTCATGTACACGAAGAAGGGGATTTCAGATATTAAATTGTATGATAAAACTGCGTTTGCGGAAGATTATGAGGGACTTATCCCGCTGCAGCTGATCGACCTGAAGGGATTGATGGGGGATACCTCAGACAACATTCCCGGTGTGCCCGGGGTGGGACCTAAAACGGCGCTGAAGCTGATTGCGGAATATGGCAGCGTAGAAAATGTGCTGGATCATATTGCAGAAGTAAAAGGCAAAAGCCTGAAAGAAAAACTGGAAGCCAACAAAGAACAGGCGCTGCTGTCCAAGGAGCTGGCTACAATCTTTACGGATGTGCCGGGACTGGACACAGAGATGGATGCTTATACGCTGAAACCGTTGGATGAAACTGCGCAGAAGATGATGGCGGATCTGGAGTTCCGGGGATTTTTCAATCAGTTTGCACAGATCATGGGCGTAGATCAGAAATTGGCGGCAATGGATGGCGGAGCGGAAATCCGTGATGTAACTGAAGATGCTACATCTTTGTTTTCATCTGCTGAAAAAAACGAAACCCATGTTGCTGCTGCAAATGGAAAACCGGATGGCGCAACAGGCGCAGAGTCTGTTGCGGATGACGGGATGAGCAGTCTGTTTGGCACGCCGGTAGCGGCTGCTGTCGTACAGAAAATTACGGCGGCAGCGGACTGGAATGCATTGGCTGCCGGGATCCGTACTGATGAAATGATCTGGTTTACGACGGAAACAGATGGGGCGATTCCGCAGCTGCGGTTTGCGTCTGTACAGTTGCTGACGGACGGACAGGAATATAAAATTTCCGGGGAGGCGCTGCAGGAGTTCGCAATGTGGCTGAGCACTGCATCGAATCCCAAGGGGACCACGGACAGCAAGGAAGTGTATCGGATCTGTTTCTGCCAGAAGATAGAACCGCAAAACATAATAGAAGATATTTCCCTGGCCGCGTATCTGGATGATCCGGGACGCAGCGGCTATGCGCTGGCGGATCTGGCGTGGCATTATCTGGGGCAGGACAGGACGCCGGACTGCCACACGCTGATGCGGGTAGCGGAAGCGCTGCGACAGAATCTGCAGGATAAAGAACTGACCAAACTGTATAAAGAGATGGAACTGCCGCTGGCGCGAGTACTGGCCGGTATGGAACTGGCCGGCGTTACGGCGGATGCACAGAAACTGGATGCGGTTAGCGCGGACATGTCGGAAAAGATCCGGGGACTGGAAAATCTGGCGAAAGAACAGGCGGAAGACCCGGCGTTCAATCCTAATTCTCCAAAACAGTTAGGAGTGGTGCTGTTCGAAAAACTGAAACTGCCGGTGATTAAAAAGACGAAGACCGGGTATTCCACCGACGTGAAGGTGCTGGAAGAATTAAAGGGACAGCATCCGTTGGTGGATACGATTTTGCAGTACCGGGTACTGGCTAAACTTCATTCCACATATCTGGAAGGGCTGAAGCCCCTGATCAACAAAACTACGGGGCGCATCCACACGCATTTCCAGCAGACAGTTACGGTGACGGGACGTCTGTCCAGTACGGATCCGAATCTGCAGAATATTCCGGCCCGTACTGAAGCCGGCCGGGGCATCCGGGCACTGTTTGTGCCGGGAGAAGGGTATGACTGGCTCCTGTCCTGTGATTATTCCCAGATCGAGCTGCGGATTCTGGCCCATGTGGCACAGGATCCCCTGATGCTGGAGGCATTTCGGGAAAATCAGGACGTGCATGCCCATACGGCCAGCGAAGTGTTCGGGACGCCGCTGGAACTGGTATCCCACGAAATGCGCAGCCGGGCCAAAGCGGTCAACTTTGGCATCGTGTACGGCATCAGTGATTTTGGGCTGGCAGTACAGCTGGGGTGTTCCCGGAAAGAAGCCGGGGAGTTTATTGAAAGTTATCTGGCCCGCTATCAGGGCGTGAAGGAATACATGGAACGGATGAAAGCGCTGGCCCGCAGTCAGGGATATGTTTCTACCCTGCTGGGGCGCCGCCGGTATCTTCCGGACATCAATAACCGCAATTTTAATCTGCGAAGCTTTGCGGAACGGACGGCGATCAACACGCCCATCCAGGGCACGGCCGCTGATATCATGAAGCTGGCCATGCTGAGGGTGGATGCAGCGTTGCAGAAGGCTGGACTTTCGTCTCACGTGTTGCTGCAGGTACACGATGAACTGGTGCTGGAGGTGAAAGAAGCGGAGCGGGAAGCTACGGCGGCATTGGTGCAGAACGAGATGCAGAACGCTTTTACCCTGGACGTGCCGTTGCTGGCCGAAGTGAATTACGGGAAAAACTGGGCAGATGCGAAATAATTTTGCAACAGAGTATTACAGAAAGTGTGACCATATGAAAATTATAGGACTGACCGGCGGGATCGGCAGCGGGAAAAGCACTGTGTCTTCGTATTTAGTAAAGTTGGGTATCCCGTGCTTTGACGCGGATGAATCAAGCCGGGCGGCAGTGAGGAAAGGCAGCGCCTGCCTGCAGAAGATCGTGGAATTTTTCGGTCCGGCGTGTCTGTTGGAAACGGGAGAACTGAACCGTCCCTGGGTAGCCGATCGGGTATTCCATGACCATGTGTTGCTGAAACAGTATGAAAAAATCGTACAGGATCAGGTGCTGGCTGACAAACAACAGTTTTTGAAAGAACAGAAAGAGCGCGGAACCCATGCCGTGGTACTGGACGTGCCGCTTTTGATCGAGTGCGGCTGGTATAAGGAAGTAGACAGTGTCTGGCTGGTCAGCGTCCCGCGCGAGGTACAGGTCCGGCGGGCGATGCTGCGGGATCATGCTTCGGAAGAAACGGTGACGGCGCGCATCAATTCGCAGATGTCGCTGACAGAAAAAGAAAAGTTTGCCGACGTCGTCATTGACAATAGTGGTACAATAGAAAATACCCAGAAGCAGGTGATGGAACAGTTGCGGCAAATGGGGATTAAAATATAATGAAGAAAAACTGATGCGAGTTGCTTCAGACAGGAGTCCGGATTTTGTCGGAAAAAAAGACTAAGCAGGTCAGGCAGGGTAAAAAAGATTTACGGGAAGACCTGAAGTTGCAGGAAAAACCGAAGAGCCGGCGCATGAAACGGGTGCGCCGGCCTGTAAAGAAGAAAAAGAAAATCATTCGCAAACCGGGCAGCGTGCGTGGCTGGTTATACGCATTGCTGCTTCTTGCTGTACTTGTTTTTATCGGCTGGCGGATTTGGCGCAGCGATGCGGTGCAGATGCGTTTTGTGTATATGTGGCCTTATCAGAATGAAATTGTAACCTATGCCCGGCGTAATGATATTGACCCCTTCCTGGTGGCAGCGGTCATTAAAAACGAAAGTGAATTCAAACCGGGGGCGGTCTCTCCGGTCGGCGCTATAGGGATGATGCAGATTATGCCGGAGACCGGGGAGTGGATTGCCGGCCAGATGGGACTGAACGGTTATTCCCTTGAGGCCCTGTACAATCCGGGCACCAATATCCGGATGGGATGCTGGTATCTTTCGGAACTAAAATATGAATTCAAGGACAACCTGCTGCTCATGATGATGGCCTATAATGCCGGACGGGGCAATACCCACGGCTGGATGAATGCCAACGGCTGGGACTATAACTTTGGGGAGACGAAGGCGATACCATATCCCGAATCCCGGAACTATGTGGCTTCAGTGCTGCATGACAGGGACGAATATTATCGTCTGTATAAAGACAAAGTGGATTCCAAACAAAAAAACTGATGCGCTCAGTTTGTAAAATTCGAAATAAAATTCACGATTTTTTTTGCAAATCTTGTGCTTTGCATCATTTTTTAAATCTGTTTGGTGGACGCTTACATTTAAGTATGCTATAATTCATTCAGTTTTAACAAACTTTTTTCTCATTAAAAAATAGCAGGAATTTGTATGGAAAATAACAGAAAGACAGCTGTCGAAAGACTTTTGACCGGCTACCGGAGATACTATACCGTAACGCGGTTTGACGGCGGACCCAATCCTCCGCCTGAAGAGTTTAACGGAATATGTGAAGCAGGTAAGCTGGCGCTCCCGATGCTGCCGGAGGAACATTCTTTTGTCGCGCTTTGCGAGTATTACGAGAAAGCCGAGCAGTATTTCCTGTTCCGCACCAATGAACTGTGGTCCACGCATCAGGAAGAATTTATTTTTTTGTTTTCCGTTACAAACCTGACAAAAGAACTGTTTGAAGCCTGCAGGGATTATGCGTATGAAGAAGGTATGAAACTGGCGCATATCGGACCGGGTCATATGTACACGTATATTACGCCGGTGATTTTGTGTGATACGGCGGAACCGGAGGCTGTCAAAGCGCTGGAAAAATGCAAAATCTACAAAAGTTTTAAGTTTTCGTTCCATGGATGGATGGATTTTCATGTAGCCTGTTTTGAGGCGTCAGAACGCAGGCTGCATTTTAATCATAGTGGTCTTTGTATGAAAAAGAACCTGGAAAAAATTTTAGGAAACATCTGATTCAGGTTTCCGAAGGAACAACATTATAATTGTTCCTGCAAAAGCAAGGGAGGATTTATTGTGAATACGTTGGTACTACTTCTCATCTCTATGGTTGTACTGTTCTGCGGCTACGTTCTGTATGGCGGCTGGCTGGTAAAACAGTGGGGCGTAGGGGAAGGGGACATTCCTACACCGGCCCATACGCTGGAAGATGGTGTTGACTATGTTCCCGCAAAAGCACCCGTTCTGATGGGGCATCATTTTTCGTCTATTGCCGGCGCCGGCCCGATCACCGGTCCTATCGGCGCGGCTATGTTCGGCTGGCTGCCTGTGACCCTGTGGATCCTGATAGGCGGCGTATTCTTCGGCGGCGTCCATGACTTTGGCGCACTGTTCGCATCTATCCGTCATAAAGGACAGTCCATCGGCGAAGTTATTTCTGCCAATATGTCCCGTCGGGCCAAACGGCTTTTTATTATTTTTTCATACCTGACGCTGATCCTGGTCGTGGCGGCTTTTGCGGCGATCGTAGCGTCTACTTTCGGTGTCAAAGTAACGAACGGCGCTGTTGATTATGCAGCCAGTGCTACCAATGCGTCGGTTGCCATGGTATCTATCATGTTCATCCTGATTGCTGTCGTATTCGGCTTTGCCGTATACCGCCGTCATGCTTCCATGGTAACTTCGTCCATTCTGGGCATTATCGCCATCGTGCTGTGCATGGCCATCGGCATGAACTTCCATCCGTTCTATTTCACCTCTAAAACATGGATGTGGATCATTGGCGCTTATATTACCATTGCTTCGGTAACTCCTGTATGGATTTTGCTGCAGCCCCGCGATTATCTGAGCTCATTCCTTCTGTATGCCATGCTGATCGTTGCTATCGTCGGCATCGTCGGTGCCCATCCAGATATTGATCCGAAACTGTTCCCGGCTGTGACCGGTTTTGCCGTAGATAACGGCAACGGCATCCAGCTGCTATTCCCGATTCTGTTTACAACCGTTGCCTGCGGCGCCATTTCCGGTTTCCATTCGCTGGTTTCTTCCGGTACCACATCCAAGCAGCTGGATAAAGAAAGCGACGCAAAACCCATCGCTTACGGCGGCATGCTGCTGGAATGCGTACTGGCTGTTATCACCGTATGCGCTATTGCTTATGCACGTACTACCGGCCATACCAAAGGCGCCACGGATATTTTTGCCGGCGGCATTGCGGCCATGGTAGCGGCGATTCCCGGACTGGAAGGAATGGAAAATTCCTTCTACACCTTGCTGGTACTGACTTATTCCGCCTTCTGCCTGACCTCGCTGGATACGGCGACCCGTCTGGCCCGTTTCATGTTCCAGGAATTCTGGCTGGAGCCGGGCGAGACCGTGCACGATGTACATGACGGTTTCCGTAAGTTCATGGTAAATCCCTATTTTGCAACGATCCTTACCGTAGTGCTGGGCGTACTGCTGGGCATGAACGGCTTTGCCAAGATCTGGGGACTGTTCGGCGCAGCCAACCAGCTGCTGGCCGGTATCGGTCTGCTGGCAGTTGCTACCTGGTTGGGTAATGCAGGCAAGAACAACAAGATGTTCCTGTTCCCCATGACCTTTATGCTGATTGTTACTATCTGCTCCCTGTTCCTCACCATCCGCAACCAGCTTGGCATTATCGCCAAAGGCGCTGCGGACTGGGGACCTTACGCACAGGCCGGTATCGGTACTCTGTTAGTACTGCTGGCATTTGTTTTGGCCGTGGAAGGTTATCAGACCATTGCCCATCCGAAACACGTTGCAAAATAATTTGGTTGTGTGAATGTAAGCGCTTGCTATTGGCGCGTAGTTTGGCACACTATTCTCAGGAACTTGCAGGGAAGATCTGTACAAAAAAGCATTGACGAACACGGGCAAGTGTGCTAATATAACTACGTTGCGAATCAATATTCCTGCGGTTGTGGTGGAACGGCAGACACGCCACTTTGAGGGGGTGGTGAGGGAAACCTCGTATGGGTTCAAATCCCATCAACCGCACCAAAAATTTTGATAAAAAATACTTGACAAACAACAGAATGTGTAGTATATTATACAAGCGTTCTGAAGTTTTTCGGAAGTAAGCACGCGGTAGTGGCGGAACGGCAGACGCGCTAGCCTCAGGAGCTAGTGGGGGTTGACCCCGTGGAGGTTCAAATCCTCTCTACCGCACCAAATCTAAGTTTAAGAGGTATGGTTAAGTCCATACCTCTATTTTTTTACTAACAAACCCCACTATACAAGGGATAAACACAAGGATGTGTGTAATACCTATGTTTAGTGGGGTTCAGAAGTTCTATCATCGTTGCATCGCCATGAACATGTCAACACGGACAATCGACACGTACCGTTATCGTATCACGAGATCCCTTAAGTTCATTAATGTCCTTTTTTATTTTTTAGCAGGTTGCGCTTTCTTTTCCTGGGTTTCCTGCGATCCTTCCGGCGGCGTTGCTTCTTTCAGTTTTTCTTCCAGCATGGGCCAGATCTCCGGTTTCTCAAATCCATATCGCCAGCTGGCCACGCCTGCCAGATTATAGGTTTTGATGAGATCCATCTTGTGTGCCAGACTGCGCTTGTCTTCCTGCCAGAACGAGTAAGGGATTTCATTTTCCATATAGGAAACATACGTTACCTTTTCTTTATCCAGCCAACGGCAGCGGAAGGTTTCGTCTTTTTCCTTTTCCTGCAGCAGTTTTTCTGCCTTTGGCATAGTAAGGGTTTTGGCGTAGAAACGTTTTGCGTCTTTATCATAATGCCACAGGCGCATATAAAAAGGAATACCCAGTATGACCTTGTGGGGCGGCACTTCTTCCAGCGTATTCCTGATTCCTTTTTCTACCCAGTCATGACTGGCCGTGGGACCGGCAACGGGACTGGATGCGGAGTACTGGTCGTAGGCCATCACCATCATGTAGTCCAGATGGTCTGCCAGCGCTTTCCGGTCAAAACACAGGGACCAGTTAGGGCTGCCTTTGGGAACTGTAACATCCATACTTAAAATCAGATTGTCCTGCTTTGTGGCAGTACGGATCTGTTTTACAAATTCCGTGATTCGGTCTTTGTCCGCTTCGTAAATGTGTTCGAAATCCAGGTTGATGCCGTCAAATTTATGCTTCTGGAACTGCTGGCGCAGTTGTTCGATGACAAATTTTCTGGCGTTCTCGTCGTCCAGCAATTTTTTTGTGCGGTCCGGGTTAAATCCGTTGGTGATAAGCGGCCACACCTGATACCCTTTGGCATGGGCCCGTTCCACGTACCCGTCGATGCTTATATCCTGAATTTTCCCGAATTCGTTTTCAATAATGTACCAGCAGGGAGAGACTACATTGAGGCCGGGCACTTTATCCAGTGTGGAAAGATCGATCTCCGGCCTGTGTTCAAACTGCCATACCAGATTGATCTTATAAGGAAGCGCCGGCTTCGGAACCGGTTTGGGCGTATCTTTCTGATTTGCCGCACAGCCCAGGCAGGCAAAGGAAAGAAGTGCAATTAAAATGTGCGATAGAAAAATTTTCATTTTGGATTCTCCGATTAATTGATATGTGGTCTATTCTTATTATACCAAAAAACTTGCATCATGAAATACATGCGCAGGTGTTTTATTTAAAATTCTGTTATGTTATAATATATGGACGAATGCGATGGTGATAAAAATGTCTTTATTGGATGATCATGGCAGCGGTTCCGTAAACTGGAAGAAGAACCTTGTCGTGCTGTGGGCAGGCGTGTTTCTGGCCTGTGCCAGTTACACCTCCTGTATTCCGTTTCTGCCTGTGTATCTTTTGAAGGAGTTGCATGTAGCTCCGGATCAGGTGAATTTCTGGTCCGGACTGGTGTATGCCGTCACTTTTTTAGGATCGGCCGTTATGGCGCCGTACTGGGGCGCCTGGGCGGACCGGGTGGGACAGCGTAAGATGGCGATCCGAGCCGGGTTCGGGCTGGCGCTGACCTATGTGCTGGGAGGCATTGTCCAGACAGCGACCCAGATGTTGGGTGTGCGTATCCTGACAGGGCTGATCAGCGGGTTTGTGCCGGCGTCTCTTTCTTTAGTGTCTTCCACACTGCCGAAGGATAAATTAGGCTGGGGCATGGGCTGGATGCAGTCGGCCATTGCCAGCGGCAGTATCCTGGGGCCGTTGATGGGCGGATACCTGTCTGTCTGGTTCGGTATGCGCATGTCGTTCTTTGTGGGATCCGCCAGTTTGTTTTTTGCTACCATAATGGTCATCTTTCTGGTCCGGGATATTCCAATCAGCAAGGAAAAACAGCGGCAGGCGATGCACATCATCCACGATCTGAAGGAAGCGCTGCATAACGGCGGCCTGTTGTATGTCATGTTCATGTTTTTTCTGGTACAGACCTGTATCATGACGATCCAGCCTCTGATTACACTGTACGTAGGGGAACTGATGGGCGGGGCCGGCGACGCATCCGTGAAGATGAGCGGATGGATTTTTTCCCTGGCCGGTGTGGCCGGCATCATCGCTGCGCCGTACTGGGGCAAGCGGGGACAGCGCCGCGGGTTTATCCGGACCCTGTGTCTGGTGCTGCTGTGCGCAGGCTGTGTGAATCTGTGCCAGGTGTTTGTAGGCACGATCTGGCAGTTTGCGACGATCCAGTTTATTTACGGCCTGTTTTTGTCGGGGGCAGTGCCCAACATAAATTCCACGCTGGTGGAAGTAACGCCCCAGGAGATGCGGGGAAAGGCCTTTGGGCTGACTACATCGGCCCAGCAGTTCGGCGGTGTGGCAGGCCCGCTGTTAGGCGGTCTGTTAGGAGAACTTATGCCCACAAGATTTGTTCTTTTTTCTACAGGTGTGATCCTGTTGCTTGCAGCAATGTATACAGCAGTGACGCGGCTGCGGAAAACTGCGTGAAAGAAATGGTTTAACTTAATTTATTTCAGGAGGTTGTCACTATGTTAAGAAAATTTAAAGGGATCAGCCCGACGGTTGATGCCAAGGCCCATGTATTTGAAAGCGCCGATGTGATCGGTATGGTGGAAATGAAAGAGTATTCCAGCGTATGGCCCAACTGCACCGTGCGCGGAGACGTAAACCGCATCGAGATCGGCCGCTATTCCAACATTCAGGATAACAGTTGCCTGCATGTGGCAGATAAATATGCCTGCATCGTAGGGGATTATGTAACCGTGGGTCATTGCGCCACCCTGCATGCCTGCACCGTTAAAGATCATGTGCTGATCGGTATGGGCGCCGTGGTCCTTGATGGTTCTGTAATCGGGGAAGGAAGCGTGGTTGCCGCCGGCGCGGTTGTAACTAAGGGAACCATTGTAGAACCGTATTCCCTGATGGCCGGCATTCCTGCAAAATGCATAAAAAAGCTGCCGGAAGCCAATAAGGAGACCGTGCATCATCAGGCCATCAAATATAAAACCCTGTGGACGGAAGGATACGGGATACTTCCCGATGCGGACGGGGAATCCTATCACGGGGAAAAAATTCTGGACTGACTGTTCCGGGTCCAGGGCCTGGCAGCCTTTTAGGCTGCCTGCTTCGGGATGAGCGCTGCATAAGCGCAGTTCAGTTCCAAACGTAGGAGTGGTTTGTGAGTTATGGCAAAAAGGGAAAATAAGTTTGCAAAGGTCGTACGGAAGGAAGAATCGTCCAACGAAAATTTCGGACTTGGCCGGTCTTTTGATTTCGATGATTGGTTCAATCGCATCGCGATCATGGGAACGTTGTTTTCTACCATTATTTTGCTGATTTTCCGTCAGGTGACGGGAAGCGGGACCGGCAGCGTGATGACTGACAGTGTCAGTTATGCCGCAGGCTTCTTCTTTGCATATCTGATCGGTCGCGAGGTAGATCCGGAACCAGGCCGGGAATGGGGCGCGCTTTTGGGCGCTTTTATCACGCTGGCGCTGGAAGCTGTCATGGGCGTTGATATTGATGGGGTCATAGGTCTCTTATGGGTGCTGTTCATCTGCCGGATGTTTAATCGGACGTCCGGTTCGCGGCATCGGATCGGGGATAACGCGATCATTTTGGGCTCGGCATTTTGGATGGGCTATGTAGGATACTGGCTCTTTCCGATTATTACAGGCATCTGCTATATTCTGGAAAGCCAGATCAGGGAAGGGTATTACCGTAGCCTGTATCTGAGCGCGGTTGCCTTTGCCATGTGCGCCATTACCGGGCGCAATATGGCGGTGCCGGTTTTGTCGGTGAACTTCCTGTACCTGATGGGAATCGCCTTTATCCTGTTCCTGCCAGAGCTGACCATGGCCGGTTTCAGTACCGCGCGGGACGACCGGAATCAGCGTCCGCTGATCAAGACCCGGCTGCAGTGTACTCAGGGAATGTTCCTGATCGGTGTCGGTCTGCTGATCTATTTTGGCGGCAATTCTGCCGGTATCATCTTCCTGCCCTGCATCGGGGCGGCCATCGGAACAGGGCTCTACCTGTTGGTGTATCTGCTGAAGAAAAAGCAGCAGGAGGAACAGGGAAGGTAAAGGAAATGCGGGGCTGTTAACGATTTGAGTGCGTACTATTGCGTATAAAAATAATAAATTAAGAACGGAGAGAATGAAATGGCAGAAAGAAAAATTCGGTTTACAACGAATAAAGGGGTATTTGTAGCGCAGATGTTTGAAGAAAAAGCGCCGCTTACCACAAAAAACTTTATTGAACTGACAGAAAAGGGGTTTTATGACGGGTTGATCTTCCACCGGGTAATCGACGGGTTCATGATCCAGGGGGGCTGCCCTAACGGAACGGGAACCGGCGGCCCGGGCTATCGGATCAAAGATGAGTTTGGCGAAGGCCTGCTCCATGACGACGAAGGGATCCTGTCCATGGCTAATGCCGGCCCCAACACAGGCGGCAGCCAGTTCTTCATCACCCTGGCGCCTACGCCCTGGCTGAACGGGCATCATGCTGTCTTCGGGAAAATTGTTGAAGGCATGGATGTGGTGCGCGAGATCGGTTCTGTTGCTACAAATTTCCAGGACCGTCCGCTGAATCCTGTCGTGATGGAAAAGGTGGAAGTGCTGGCCGAATAAAAATTACAGGAAGGAAGGGCTGATTTTCTAAAAGTAGGGTTATATTT
>DDQB01000107.1:795-5962 GCA_002342505.1 Acidaminococcaceae bacterium UBA2453 | reverse complement strand
CTGGGGTCTGCCCGCGAAACTCAGTGGCGGGGGGCAAGAATCGCCAGCACTGCATCCAGCTTTGCAACGATCCGCTTTTGCTCGGCAAGCGGGGGAAGCGGAATTAACGTAGTAACTATTTTTTCTTTTGAAATATTTGGCTGTGCTCCGCCAACAGCCTTTTCAGTAAATCTCCTTTTGTGAGACATTAACAAATAAAATAAATACCTGTTAAAAATTCCGATGGGTATGCAAGCACAACAAGCCTGATTTGTCGTTGCCGGGATATTTAAAATTCCTAATTTCCCTATTGTTGCCCCATACATTGCAATCAGAATTGAACCAACCGGATTAATCCTGACAGAAGTACTGTCTAATGCAAGCTGAGTTATACTCTCAGGCACTGTATTAATATAATCATCATTAAGATCACCTGTTTTTACCCATGGTATGTTACCACCGTAATACATCGGATTTGCTCTGCTCGGAGTCGCACCAGCTCCCCAATCGCCAATGCTGCCAAGCCTTACCCACTTCCAATTTTCCGGCACTGCAAATGGTATTTCATCTTCCGTAATCGGTGGCAACGGTTTTTCTTTTTTTATCTTTCCTTCTTTGATTAACGCTTGCTTCTCCTGGTGAATTTTCTCAAACAGTTCTTCCGCAGTTCCATCTTCGGGTAGCTGCTCCGTCAGTTTTCCCTGAATCCCTGCTTCAATGATTTTGGTTTTTAGTGCAGAGAGGTTATTAACATATTTTGATTGAAGCAAATCAATTTTATCCAAAACAGAAAAAATGGATTCTATTTTTTCTACAATGCGTTTTTGTTCTGCAAATGGCGGTAGAGATATCCAAATCGCATTCATATTTTCTTGATTCATTTTTGGTTGCGCCATTCCAGTAACATATATAGCTAACGAAATACTATTAATGTAATAACAAATATATTTTAAATTAACACCATGGCATACATCAAGGACATGCGCATGATTGTTTACCCAATACTTTCCTCTTGCGATAAAAGCAACAGGCGTACTTCGCGCAATTAAATTAGCGCCGTCTTCAGCTATCAATAATAAATCTTTATCAAATAAAAAGGAATCTATTTGATCTATGATGCCCGACGCACCGTAATAGTCATAAACTTTAGCCCGTTTTCGCCTGTCTGCTACAGAAATAGGTATCCGTTCAGAATCCCTATTAATCATTAAATTGCCAAAACGAACGAATTTCCAATTTTCAGGTATTTCAAATGGTTGATCATTAAATATTGAATTTTTAGAACGATCTTTTTCTTTCTTTATCTTCCCTTCTTTAATCAATGTTTGTTTTTCTTCCTGTATCTTCGCATACAGTTCTTCTGCCGTCCCGTCTTCCGGCAACTGTTTCGTCAACTTACCGCGTATTGCCAGTTCAAGCACTTTTTGCCTTAATGCCTGTGTATCAATCAAAGCTCGATCCCTCCCAGAAGCGACTTCAACTGCTTCACTGCTTCTGTCATCCCGTCGGCCTCCGCCTGCATCTCTTTCAAAATTTCGCCAACGGTCCGATCGTCTTCTTCTGTAAAGTCAATCCATTTAAAGTTCAGGTCTTCCCGGTTTTTCACTTCTTCTTCTGTAAACCTGCGCCACCTGCCGTTAGGATTTGCTGCCTTATCATAGGTTTCTTTCCGGTCCTGCCTGTGGCCGGAGCAATAGCAATCCACAAAGTCCTGCAGGTCTGCCCGGGTCATGGGCCTGGTTGCCAGGGTGTGCTTCACGCCGGTGCGGTAGTCGTACACCCAGATGTCTTTGGTAGGCTCTCCTTTTTCAAAGAACAGCACGTTGGTCTTCACGCCGTTTGCGTAAAAGATGCCGGTGGGCAAGCGCAAAATGGTGTGCAGGTTGTAATCTTTCAGCAATTTATCCCTGACTTTTTTGGTGGCGTTGCCATCGGTCAGCACGCTGTCGGGCAATACTACGCCAACCCGTCCGCCTGTCTGGACGATAGACATGATGTGCTGCAAAAAGTTCACCTGGTTATCTGATGTTTTTATAAACTCCGGGCGGTTGGCTGAAACATCCACGCTGCCCTGGGGCCTTGTGCCAAAGGGCGGGTTCGTCATGATGACCCGGTACAGCCGTTCCGATTTATCAATGAGGGAATCCTGGTACACAATGGGGCTTTTGTTCACGCCGATGTCATGCAGGTACAGGTTCATGGATGCCAGCGTAACCACCAGGTCTGTGTTGTCCGCGCCAAACAGGGCGTCATTTTTCAGGAAGGTTTGCTTTTCCACATCGCGGCTCTGGGCGCGCATGTGTTCATAGGCGGCAAGCAAAAATCCGGCTGTGCCGCAGCAGGGATCCGCCACGGTCTCCGTAATTTTGGGATCCACCACATCCACAATGGCAGAGATCAGCGCCCTTGGCGTAAAATACTGCCCGGCCTGGCTTTTGCGATCCTGCCCGTTCTTTTCCAATATGGCTTCATAGATGGCGCCTTTCAAGTCGCCTTCCATCATGTACCAGTTTTCCTCTGCTACCATATCAACTACCTTTTTCAGCAGCACAGGGCGGTACACCTTGTTGGATGCTTTTGTAAAAATTGTGCCGATCAGCCCGTCGCATTCAGAAAGCGTTTTCAATATTTCTTCGTACTTATCTACCAGGTCCGTCCCACTGACTGAAACCAGTTCTTTCCATTTGCAGTCTTCCGGCAGGTAGCAGGGCAGCCCCAGTTCCTCCCGTTCGTCATCCATCTTTAAAAACAAAATGTATGTAAGCTGGGTAATGTAATCGGTATAACTGACGCCGGCCGCCGCCAGCACGTTGGCTATGTTCCATACTTTAGATAAGAGGCCGCTTACATTTTTCTGTTCTGTTTCCTGTGCCATAAGATTCTCCTCATCATGCTGCTTTCATCTATTATGCTGCTTTCAGCAAAAACCGGGCCAGGCTTTGCATCTCCTCAGCCAGCCCCGCCACGCCAAAGTTGCGGATGCCGCGACGCCACAGGTCCGTGTCAACCACATTCAGCTCTGCGGGAGTCAGCGCGCCATCCTGTATCACATACTGCGCAACCTGCTGCATCACGTCTTTCTGTTCTTCTGTCAGTACGCGCTGGGCCTGCCCGCAGTACAGGCTGAACCGCTGTGCGTAGCCGGTAATGAGGCTGGACAGCTTCTGGTTCTTTTTATAGGCGTACCGGACAATCTGGATTAAATGGGTCAAAGCATGAAGGTTAGCTTTTATGTCCAGCTCTTCCACGTTCCCTGTTTCATCCAGCGTTTTGTAGTTTTTCCATATTTGCCGCGCGCTGTACTGCCTGCTTTCCGCCAACAGCCTGTCCCGCAGCTCCTGTAACATGGAACGGGTGATCAGGGTATCCTGGGAATTGTAGATGATACGCAACGCTTCTATAGTATCTTTGTTTTCTTCCAGATATTTTTCAAAATTCTCTATGAACGTCTTTGCTGATTCTTTGGAAAAACCGGCATAGAGGATCTGGTCTGATTCTTCCTCTGTGGTCACAACATAACCGCGCTGCATTTCCAGCAGCTTTTTCCTTGCGGGCACGTTCCCGATCAGTTCATGTATCAACGCCATGCGCTCTGTATTATCCTGGGACGCGCTGATAAAGTCCGGCAGTGTTTCCGCCTCAAAAGCCTGTTGGATATTGTTAGCGATTTTCCGGGGCGAAAAGCCAAAATCCCTGATGAATAATTCCAGATGCCTGCCAAATAACCTGTCATGTTCATAACGCCGGGTGATGGTTGCGCAATAATTGCACAGGCTCCAGAGGTTCTCGTCGCTTACTTCATTGTGGGCCAGATGCTCCAGCACCTGTTCCAGTGAAAGATAGGTAATAGATTTTCCTCCGGCCACGGGCCTGGGCATGAACTTCTCGTGTTCGGTCACGCCTACGGCATCCACAATGTAATAGCATTCCTTTGTGTCCGCATTGGGCGTCACTTCCCTCAGCAATTCGTCGGTAATGGACCGGCAGCCCCGCCCTTTCATCTGCGTATACAGCACGTCCGAATGTACGTCTTTCATGAAGAGTACGATTTCCAGCGGCTTTACGTCTGTGCCGGTTGCAACCAGCGTGACGGTAACGGCAATGCGGAACTCTTTCTCCGTCCGCAGTTCGCGGATCAGCGCATTGGAATCCCCTGCCGTATAGGTTATCTTTTTCACAAAATTATCCGGCACGCCGCAGGGCGCAAACACAGTGGAAAACACTTCCCGGACGGCTTCCACAATGGTTGTGGCGTGATGGTCGTCTTTCGCGAAAATCAAAGTCTTGGGAATATATTCCCACCTGTTTTCCCGCTCGGGGTAGAGTTCCGCATAAATTGCGTCTTTATATGCTTCCAGCACCTTCCGGATCTGCTGCCGGTTGACCACAGAACGATCCAGTTCTGCCGGGCTGTATTCCACCCGGTCTTTTACGGTAATGTCATTTGTCCTGTTGGTATTTTTCGCCGTTTCTTTCACTGTGGAGCCAGCCTGGATGGATCCTCCATGCTCTGTGACCTTCGTCTGAATCCGGTACACCCGGGGAGGCACGTTGACCCCATCCACCACAGAAGCCTCATAGGTGTAATTTTCTACAACTTTCCTGTTAAAAAAGGCAAAAGCTTCCGGCGTTGGCGTTGCGGTGAGGCCTAAAATATGCGCATCTTTAAAATAGTCAAGCACTGCTTTCCATTTCCCGTAAATGGAACGGTGGCATTCATCTACAATAATGAGCTGGAAATAATCCGGCGGCAGTTTCAGGTCTTTTCCCAGCTGCACCGCAGCAGAATCTTCCAGCTCCTCTTCTGCGGTTATGCGTTCATCTTCAGAGTCCTCGCTGTCTTCCGCAACAGCCTGCCCGGTCAGGACGGCATACAGCTTCTGGATGGTTGAGATGACGATGTCTGCTTTACTGTCTTCTTTTGTCTTCAACCGCCTGATCTCATACAGGGAACTCATCTCCTGCTGCCCTTCCGTACGGTTAAATGTGTTAAACTCGCTCTCGGTCTGGCGCGCCAGGTTGTTTCGGTCCACTAAGAACAAAACGCGTTTCACTGCCGTATAATTTAAGAGACGATAACTGGCCAGGCAGGCGAGGTATGTTTTACCGCTGCCGGTAGCCAGTACGGCCAGGCTTTTCTTTTCTCCATTTTTAATTGCTTTTTCAAATGCAGTTTCTGCCCGGTACT
>DDQB01000107.1:0-784 GCA_002342505.1 Acidaminococcaceae bacterium UBA2453 | reverse complement strand
CTTTTTTCAAGGCGCGGCAAAGCGCCGTAATCCGAAACCTGCCCGATAAGCTGCAGCATCTTCTTAGGCGTGTGCATCTCTGTAAGTTCAACATAATCGGAATCCGGTTGCAGCAGGTTTTTGAAATATATGCGTTTCCCATTCGCAAGGTAAGCCAGCGGGATTCTCTCTGGGAACCAAGTGCCATACCAGCTCTGCGGATTTTCGCAATACGNNCTCTGCCTGCGCCTGCACATCGCTTGCCAGCGGATTCTCTTCCCTCTTTGCTTCCACAACGGCAATCGCTTTATTGTCAACAAACAGCAGGTAATCGCTTTCCGTATTACCCTGCATGAGCGCTTCCTTAATTGCGGATGTGCTGCCAGGCACATATTCATTCCTGGCAACCACATCCCAACCGGCAGACTTCAGCTGTTTATCTATTTTTTCCCTTGCTTTTTCTTCCGGCAGCATGGCGGCGATCCTTTCTTCTTTATTCTTTCTTCTTTATTCTTTGCTCTTTGTTCATTACTCTTTATCTTATTATTTTATCATAAATCACTGCCTGTTGCACTGAAATAATAAACGCATGTAATAATCCCGCACGTGAATATAATCGCCTATAAGAACGGAAAACTGTTGTGATAAAATCTGATGGGAAGGTCGAACGATGACAAAAGATTCATTATATGATTATTGTACCAGATTTTACTTTCAGCGTTCCGCCGGTTACCGCTGTGGTTCCATCATAGGTCTTCGTCACGCAATTTTCCTCTCTCACGTTCCCCCTGGTCGTAAACACGAC
>DDQB01000036.1:8739-12379 GCA_002342505.1 Acidaminococcaceae bacterium UBA2453 | reverse complement strand
TCATTTAATCAGTACTTCCTTAAAAATATTATACACGAAAATCCGGAATGACGCATTATTTTTTATGACAACCTACAATCTCCGCACCGGGAAGTTAAAGTACCTATCCGGATACGGTTCATTCTGTAAAAACAAACCGTCACAGATCAAATCCATACCGGTTCACATCGGTGCAATTACTTTATTTTATTTTTGTTTACTATTTCCATTGATGCGACAACGGGGTTGCTCATACCTTCCCCAATCCGCATAATATCAGGGTTGCGAATTCAAAATATTACCAGTGGTACTTTTCCCCTTTGCTGATCTTGAACGCCCGGTAAATCTGTTCCGCTAAAAGCACGCGGATCATCTGATGGGTAAAAGTCAGTTTGGAAAACGACCAGCGAAAGTCGGCCTTTTTGCGAAGCGCATCCGTATACCCAAAGGCCCCGCCTATCACAAACGTAATATGACTGACGCCCTGCAACGCCAGCCCGTCTATTTTTTCTGCCAGCTCCGGACTGGTGATCTGCTTGCCCTGCAGATCCAGCAGTATCACATAGGAATGTTCCGGTATGATCGCCAGCAGCCGCCGGGTTTCTTTTTCCAGAATCTGGTTCCGTTCCGCGTCCGAAGGTTCCTGTGGCATTTTCTCTTCATTGATGCTGACGATTTCCAATTTACAAAAAGGCTGCAGACGTTTCACGTATTCGTCCAGCGCGGCCGTTAAATATTTTTCTTTCAGTTTTCCTACGCAGGCAATGGTAATTTTCATATTTTCTCCAAATATTTCAAAAAGCCGCCCGTAAGGGCGGCTTTCATATTTCCTCAGTTTCTCGGATATTCCTGCAATACAACAGCCAGCGTCATCTGGTTCTCGTTCCGCAGCACGGTGATGTTAACCTGGTCCCCTACCTTGTTCTTGGAAATTTCATTGCGGAGAGCGGCTACAGTCTGTACCTTTACGCCGTTAAATTCCGTGATGATATCGCCGGTACGCGCGCCGGCCCGGGCCAGCGGTCCGTTCTTGGACAGCTTCATGATAAACAGGCCGCCGTGCAGATCCATATCAAAGCCGTACTGCTTGGCGATCTCTGCGTCAATCAGGGACGCGCCCACATACGGATGAGCTACCCGGCCTTTTTCAGCCAGCTCTTTGATGATCGGTTTCACATTGTTGATGGGGATAGCAAAGCCGATGCCTTCCACGTTGGATACGGCGATTTTCGCGCTGTTGATACCGATGATCTCGCCGTCTGCGTTCACCAGCGCGCCGCCGGAGTTACCGGGATTGATGGCCGCGTCGGTCTGGAACAGGGTGAATTTCTTTTCACCGATCTCCACGGAGCGGTTCAGGGCGGAAATGATACCCACCGTTACGCTGCCGCGAAATTCCATGCCCAGCGGGTTGCCGATAGCGATGGCCGGTTCGCCCACCTGCACGGTGGAAGAATCGCCGAACTCCGCCACGGGCAGGTTATCCAGATCAATTTTTACAACGGCCAGGTCCGTCGCCGCGTCGGTACCCAGCACTTTGCCGGAAGCGCTGCGGCCGTCCGCAAGGCTCACGATAATTTCAGAAGCGCCTTCCACCACATGGTTATTGGTCACGATAAGACCGGATTTATCATAAATAACGCCGGAACCGTAGCCCCGTTCCGCCAGCTGCACCCGGTTGAAGAAGTCGCGCACATAGGCTTTGTTGGTGATACCCACAACAGAAGGCCCAACTTTTTTCGCCGCCTGCACGATAGGAGTATTCCGGGCGCCGGTCATTTTCTTTTCTATCTCTTGTGCTTTCTTTTCCTGGCTCTGCGGGGTCGTCTCCGCAGCCTGGGCCGGTTTCTTTACATCCGGGGGCGCCGCCTTGCTGTTACCCGCGCTGCAGCCTCCCAGCAGCAGGCTCATAGCCAGAAACAGGCTGACAGTTGCAGTTCCTGCCTTATTCAAAAATGTTTTGCTCATGGTAATCCTCCCATTCTTTATTTTTCACCACTTCTTCCTGTGAAGTGACATAGAACTGAATTTTTTCCTTCGGACGATGCCGCTGCACGATGCCCCGCACAGTAGACAGCGCCAGGTCCGGCGTGTTATTTTCCTGGCTCAGGTGCGCCAGGAAAACCTGCTGCGGCAACGTTTTCAGATCCGCCAGCAGATGTCCCGCCGTTTCATTGGCCAGATGCCCTTTGGTTCCCAGAATCCGCTTCTGCAACGGCGGCGGATACGTTCCGTTCTTAAGCAGAATCGGATCGTGGTTGCTTTCCAGCACCAGTACCTCCGCTCCTTCCAACTCCCGCTTCATTAAATCGCTGACGTAGCCTGTATCCGTTACATACCCGAAAGCGTGGCCCCTATACCGGAACATGTAACCGGCAGGTTCCAGCGCATCGTGGGACGTGGAAAAACTGCGGACCCGGAGCCCCCCCAGAGTAATTTCCGTCTGGGGCGCCAGAATATGCCGATTGCACAGCTGCAGGTCGATCCGAGGCAACGTCTGCTTGATGCCCCGCCAGGTTCCCGCGCTGGCAAAAATGGGGACCGGGTATTTTTTTATAAATGTTTCCAGCCCTTTTACGTGATCGATATGCTCGTGGGTGATAAAAACTGCCGTCAGCTGTTCGGGATGAAGACCCAGCTTTTGCATTCCCTGAGCAATGCGGCGACAGGAAATGCCTGCATCCACCAGCGCCATGCCGGCTTCGCACCGCATCACCGTGGCGTTGCCCTTACTGCCGCTGGCGAGTACTGCAACCTGAAAGCAGCTCATGCCTGCGCCTCGTCAGCCGTGGCTGCGCCGCCGTCCTGTGTTACGGACACGTCATCTCTTTGCGCCGGCATACCATTATCGTTTATTGCATTCGCGCCGCATTCCAGTCTTTCTTCTTCCGCCAGTTTCACTCCGGCACTGCAGCCCAGCCGTTCCGCCCCTGCCTCCAGCATGGCCCTGGCCGTGGCGTAGTCCCGGATACCGCCGGCTGCTTTCACCCGCAGCCCCAGCTTCTGGGCTTCCGCAGACAGTAATGCTACATCTTCTACCGTTGCGCCTGCCTTATTAAAGCCAGTGCTGGTCTTTACAAAAGCTGCGCCCCCTTGGGCGATCATACCGCAGGCGCGGATTTTTTCTTCTTCATTCAATAAACAGGTTTCAATGATCACTTTCACCGGCGCAGAGCCTGCCGCTTCCACCACCTGTCGGATGTCTTCCACCGCGAAAGCGTCGTCCCGTCCTTTCAGCGCGCCGATGTTAATCACCATATCCACTTCGTCGGCGCCATTCTGCACGGCGCGTTGCGCTGCAGCCGCTTTTACTTCCGGCTCGTCGCAGCCCAGGGGAAAGCCCACTACCGTAACTACTTTAACTTCCGTTCCTGCCAGCAGGTGTTTTGCCAGCGGCACGAAGCAGGGATTCACACACACACCAAAAAAATTATGGTTGCGCGCCTCCATGCATAGTTTGATAATGTCTGCCGTCGTCGCTTCCGGTTTCAGCAGCGTATGTTCAATATGTTTTTCAATCATGAATGACCCGGGCCTCCTGAAAATTTCTGTTACGATTTGTTTTATTGCAATCTGTTGATGAAAGAAAGCTCTGATTAATTCGTCTGCACGCTTGCCGGTGCATTTTGTGAATGGCTGCGTCAATGTCTCTTGACGCAGC
>DDQB01000036.1:6471-8708 GCA_002342505.1 Acidaminococcaceae bacterium UBA2453 | reverse complement strand
CTGCGCCTTCGAGCCATTTCCTTTCCATTCGCAAAATGCCCTCGGCAGGCGCACAAACTCATTTAATCAGTACTTCCTAAAATGTATCGCGCAAGTTTGTTTAATTTATGTCACGCGTTTTGCCGCAAAAAAGTTTTACAGATTTTTTGCAATTTCACGCCATATTATTTTTTCATTTTGCATGCAGGGCACACGCCGTACAAATAAAGTTCCTGCGACTGCACATCATATTGCGATTTGCTTCCCGCTTCTTTTCGCACCGGGGCAAGATCAAGACGCAGGTCTTCCACCCGCCCGCATTTTGTGCAGCAGATATGCTCGTGCGCTCCGGTATCCGCATCGTAGCGGAAACTTTCTTCGCCGGCGTTGATCCGTTTTACCAGATTCAGTCTGTGCAGCATATCCATGGTTTTATACACCGTAGAAAAACTCATGGACGGATACGACGGCAGCAAACGTTCATACAACATCTCTGCCGTGGGGTGTTCCTGTGTCTGCGCAAGGCATTCATACACTGCCAGCCGCTGGGGCGTCGCCTTATATCCGTTTTTATGAAGAAAATCTGCCAGCTGCTCTTTCGTAAGCATGGTGTCCCTCATAGATAAAAATAAATGGAACAATTTCTTTCACGCATTCTGTCATGTGCAGAAAATTGCTGTCCTTTCCGCCTGCCCGACCAATAATTTTTGACGGGCAACCGCGAAATTATTTTTCGATGCGGCAAAGGCAAATCATAATAATTATAAATTGTATAAATTTATTGTATCTTATCTTTTTTTCTTTGACAAGTGGTATAATAGGAAAAGAACTCTATTATGATAACAGAAAGGTAATTCGCAAATGGAAAAAATCGTTTTACTGTTAGCCAAAGAATTAAATATAAAACCGCATCAGGCGGAAGCGGCCCTGCAGTTGCTGGACGACGGCAACACGGTTCCCTTTATCGCCCGTTACCGGAAAGAGGCAACTGGATCTCTGGACGAAGAGCAGATCCGTAATCTGGAAGCCCGCGCCCAGTATCTGCGCAATCTGGATGAACGCCGGGAGGAAATCCTAAATTCCATCCGGGAACAGGAAAAGCTGACGCCGGAACTGGAACAGCAGATTATGGCGGCAGAAAAGATGCAGGTACTGGAAGATCTGTATCTGCCCTACCGTCCCAAAAAGCGTACCCGGGCCCAGATCGCGCGGGAAAAAGGACTGGAACCCCTGGCCAGCTATATCGTGCTGCAGGCTGATACGTCCAAGACATTGCCGGAACTGGCAGCTCCCTTTATTAATGCGGAAAAAGGCGTGGAAACGGAAAGCGATGCATGGAAGGGCGCCCAGGATATCGTGGCGGAAACCATCTCCGACCGGGCCGACGTACGCGCCCTGATCCGCCGTGTTTTGTGGCAGAACGCGCAGCTTGCTTCCGTGCTTGCAACGGATGAAACCACCGGAAAAGATTTTCTCATGTACAAAGAGTACAGCGAGCCGGTACGGCAGATCCCGCCTCACCGCACGCTGGCCTTGAATCGGGGCGAGAAGCTGAAATACCTGAAGCTTACATTGAACTACCCGGAAGAAAATATGCTGGCGGAACTGCACCGCTTCCTGAAAATAAAAGAAGGAACGGCCTTTACCCAAATGTATGAAGAAGCCTGCGCCGATGCATACAAACGGCTGATCTTCCCGTCCATTGAACGGGAGATTCGGAACGAGCTGACAGAAAAAGCGGAAAAGCAGGCCATCAATGTATTCTCCGTCAACCTGCGGCAGTTACTGCTGCAACAGCCCATTGCCGGGCACACGGTCATCGGACTGGATCCCGGGTACCGCACCGGCTGCAAAACGGCGGTCATCGATCCCCAGGGAAAGGTGCTGGCCACCGACACCCTGTACATCATCGGCAGCCAGCGTCAGCAGGATGAGGCAGAAGCCCATTTTGTAAAACTGGTAAAAGAATTCGGCGCCACGCTGGTCACCATAGGAAACGGGACCGCTTCTTATGAAACGGAAGAATTTACCGCGAAAATGATTGAAAAGCATAAACTGAATCTTTCGTATTTAATCGTCAGCGAGGCAGGCGCTTCTGTTTATTCCGCGTCGCCCCTGGCCAAAGAAGAACTGCCGGATCTGAACGTTTCCCTGCGGGGCGCGGTTTCCATCGCGCGACGCATCCAGGATCCCCTGGCGGAGCTGGTAAAAATTGAACCGAAAGCAATCGGCGTAGGCCAGTACCAGCACGACGTGAA
>DDQB01000036.1:5935-6435 GCA_002342505.1 Acidaminococcaceae bacterium UBA2453 | reverse complement strand
GAAAGCTGCGTAAACCATGTAGGCGTGGAACTGAATACCGCATCCCCGGCCCTGTTAAGCTATGTGGCCGGCGTCAGCAGCACTGTCGCTAAAAATATTATCGCCTATCGTAACGAGAACGGACGCTTCCGTAACCGGAAAGAACTGCTGAAAGTACCGCGGCTGGGACCGGCGGCTTTTACCCAGTGCGCCGGCTTCCTTCGCATCGCCAACGGGACCGATCCGCTGGACAACACACCGGTCCATCCGGAAAGCTACGCGCTGACGGAACAGATCCTGAACGAACTGGGCTGCAGAAAAGAAAACTGCGCCAGCCCCTCCGTACAACTGGCTGCGGCCAAAGCGGACCCGAAACGCATCGCGGACCATCTGCAGGCAGGACTTCCTACCGTGACCGATATCCTGCAGGCCCTGGCGAAACCGGGCCGGGATCCCCGGGAAGATTCCCCGGCGCCCATGAGCCGGAAAAATGTGACGAAGCTCAGCGATCTGCAGATCGG
>DDQB01000036.1:0-5841 GCA_002342505.1 Acidaminococcaceae bacterium UBA2453 | reverse complement strand
CGTTCCGAATTATCCAACCGGCGCTTCAAGCATCCGCTGGACATTGTTTCCACCGGCGATATTGTAGACGTGATGATCATCAGTATCGATGAAGCCCGGGGACGGATCGGGCTGTCGCTGAAAAAAGTTCCGGAAAATAAAGGAAAATAATTTTTGGTTTATTGATATTTTAAAACTGCGCCGGGAAGACTTCGTAAAACATTTTCCCGGCGCATTTTTTTATATGCTATGAACAAAACATCCCCAGTATNNATAAATCCATGGAATAGCAATCGTGTACAGTTTTGCGAAGACTTTTCCCTTTCGCTTTAGTTTTATTTATTCATTACTAATTTTTCCATAAAAAAAAGCCCTTACGAGAAGGGCCAAATGAGGGGCTGTTTTATTTTGTGGCTATACTATAGCACAAATAAATATTTATATCAATACATAACTTGAAAGGTTTGCACAACTTGCATATTTTTCAGCAAAATACATCATCGGCAAAATTTTCAGAGCGTTTTTCACGACAAACGTGCGCAAGATGTGGACACTTTTGAAAAATCTTTTTTTCCGCCTGTATTTTGTGCTGCTACTGCCTGGCAGAGTCTTTATATTCCTTCTCTAGTTCTTTAGTATTCTCATTGAATTTTTCTGTCATTTTTACATCCTGCATCTGCGCCATCTGCTGCCGCATCTTTGGGACATCCGGAATCCAATAGCTGATTCCGTCAATGTACTTGGGCTCTCCCGGAACCATCGCCATCTTCAGTCCGTTTTTTTCCATCATGCCATGCATCACTTTTCCAACTTCCACCATTTCCTTTAAAGAAAGATCGGTCTTGATCATGGACATGATCTGCTTGGATACGCCGGGCATTTTGGCAATTATATTTTTCGAAGCAATCTGTTTGTACAGCGCCATGATAAATTTCTGCTGCCTGCGGATACGTCCGATATCGCCTTCTTCATCGCGGTAACGGACATACTGCATGGCGGTTTTTCCATTCATATGCTGCATGCCGGGCCGCAAATCAATTTCAAAATCGGCATATGGATCATAATAATACATCCGCTTTTCCACCTTAATATCCACACCGCCGATTACATCAACCAGATCTTTGAAGCCCTGGAAATCCACAACGACATAATTGTTCAGTTTGATCCCCAGAAAATCCTGTACCGTTTCTTTCGTCAGCTTGTGTCCGCCGTAAGCAAAGGCCGCATTGACTTTATCCCAGCCGTGGTCTTTGATTTTTACACGGGTGTCCCTGGGAATGGAAAGCAGGGATGCGTTGGTATTGCTTTTATCCAGCATGACAACGAACAGCGTGTCGCTGCGCCCCACATCATCTTTGCGGATATCGCAGCCCATCACCACAATATTTTTTTTGCCGGACAGCAGGCCCAGATCGGCAACCCGTTCCAGCACGGAACCATCGCCCCACATAAAGGCAACGATTGCCGCTATGATAAGAAAAAAGACCTTACGCAAACTGCGTCAACCCCTTTCCGAACCGGTCCAGAAAACTGTGCAAGATGGCGGCTGTCATTCCCCAGATCACTCTGTCCCCATACTGGTAAAAATAAATTGGGTACTCCTGATGGAAATCTTTGTCCGGATCCAGATGCGGAACCAGTTCAAAAGGAAAATCTTCCCTGCGTCTTATGTGAACATGGGCCGTCCCAATTCGCGGCGTAGCCTGCACCAGCCAAAAAAGCGGAACGGTAAAAAGCTCCGCTACCTCATCTTTGTTATAATTCCACTTTGTAAAATCAACCGGACCGGAAGACGCCTCCTGCGCAGAAGCCCAGACTCCCACAAAGGGGTAGATCATGAAGCCGTTATGGGCCGCAAAAAAATCCAGCGTTCCGCACAGGCCTATGTCTTTATAGCGGATGCCCAGTTCTTCCGACGCTTCCCTCACGGCAGCCGCCGCAAAATTCCGGTCGCCCCGTTCCCTGCGTCCCCCGGGGAAGCAGATATCGCCAGGCTGCCAGCCCAGTTTACCGGAACGCACCTCAAATAAAAGTTCCGGTCCTTCCCTGCCGGGAAGCAACAGCAGGAGAACCGATGCCGTCCGCGTTACCACGCCCGTCTGGTCGAGGCGGGCAGGGCGTGCACAAGTCTCCTGCTTCAGCCATGCGGCTATCGCATGTAAATGATCCATTTGATAACCTTCTTTTTAAAGCGCTGATTGCAACGCATGGAATCAGCGCTTCTTTTATTTTGCAAACAAATCCCACAAAATTACCGCAGCCGCGCCGGGAATACCGAAAAAGCCGGCGATCAGGGCCTTGATAATCGTGATGTGGATGGTGATATTGAACAGCGCGCCGCCGAGCAGATTCGCCAGCCACAGCATAACGGCTCCAACGATTCCGTTCCAGACCAGCTTAAAGGGCAGCGACAGTAATTTCACAACAATCCATAATATCACAACGCCAATTGCCAGCGAGCCAAGCGATGCAATAATTTCCATGTGCCACCTCCTGTAATGTTACTACGTTTTTTATTTCCGAATTTTTATGAATACCGGAAAACGACCGGGAAACGCATTTCAATAAAACTGCGCCGGCGTTTACAGACGGGTACGGTTTTCCAACGCTTTAGCCAACGTCACCTCATCCGCATATTCCAGATCGCCGCCCATGGGAAGCCCCCGCGCAATACGGCTGACAATGACCTGATGCGGACGCAGCAGCTGCGCCAGATAGGCCGCCGTCGCTTCGCCCTCCACATTGCTGTTCGTCGCCAAAATAATTTCTTTCACTCCGCCTTTTTCCAGCCGGAACAGCAGTTCCCGGATACGGATATCGTCCGGGCCGATACCGTCTAACGGCGAAAGACAGCCGTGCAGTATGTGGTAAACGCCCGTGTAGCCGTGACTGCGTTCCATGGCTAAAGCATCCTGCGGCTGTTCTACAACGCAAATGGTACTGTGATCGCGCTTTTCGTCCCCGCAGATATCGCACACTTCGCGATCCGTCAGGTTAAAGCACTCCCGGCAGAACCGGATATCCTGCTTCGCCTGCAGCAATGTTTCTGCCAGCCGGCGCACTTCGGCCTCCGGCATATCGATAATATGATACGCCAGACGCAGGGCAGACTTGCTTCCCACGCCGGGCAGACGGCGAAACTGGTCATACACATTATTCAGCGGTTTGATCAGGCCGGCCATATTACATTCCCGGAATCTTCAGGCCGCCGGTCACTTTGTTCATTTCTTCTTCCGAAACAGCATCTACCTGATGCAGCGCGTCATTAACGGCTGTCAGAATCAGATCCTGTAACATTTCCACATCATCCGGATCTACTACCTGCGGATCGATAACAACATTGGTCAGTTCTTTTTTGCCGGTCACGGTCACTTTTACCGCGCCGCCGCCCGCCGTGCTTTCAAAGGTGCGGGCCTGCAGATCGGCCTGTACTTTCTGCATATCAGCCTGCATCTTCTGCACCCGCTGCAGCATACCCTGCATATTACCCATACCGCCCATTCCGGGAAATTTCATACCTTTCATTTTCATATCCTCCTGTTTTTCATCAATAACTATAAAATGAATTTATGTTTTTTCTATGATGATTTACGATGTTTTTCAGTTGGCTGGCAAATCAATTTTACGCAAACTTTTATGTCAGCCTTTTACCACAGCGGTTGCCGCTTCATACTTTATGAATCGTTCCGCCAAACATTTCCATCGCTTTTTTTGTGCTTTCCGATACTGGAAAGTCCGGCGCCGCCGGCGCCGGTTTCGCTGCGGCCGGCTGCATTTTAACAGCCGGGGCACCTGCCGGTTTTCCGCCGCCGGCATCCACCACACACTGCAGCCGGATTGGCACGCGGGCTACTCGGAGCAGCACTTCTTCCACCACTTCCCGGTAATCCGGCTTCTGCAGCCGGTCGCACAGGAATTTCATCTTAAATCCTACGGTCAGCACTTTATTTTCGTAAGCAATGACCGAACCATGGGAGGCGCAGGACGCGATGGAATTTTTGCGTTCCGCTTTCAACCGTTCCATGGCCTTTGCCCAAAATGCATCGCCTTCCGCCCATTCCCCGCCATAAGGCGTGTAAGCGGAAACGGAAACATCTGGTTCCGGACTGATTGGCGCCGGTTTTTCCATTGCGGCAGAACCCGGCCCGACAGATGCGGGAGATTGCTTTGTTTCCGTTTTGGATGGCGTTGCCGGTTTCGGTTCCGGCTTCACAATGGGTATCGGTTGCGGTTTCGGAAGCGTTATCCCAGGCGTCTCTGCCTTCGATGCTTCTGTCGCAGCAGCCGGTGCCTCCGTCTTTGCCGGCGCTGCTTTTGGGGCTTCCGAAACAATCGTTGCTTTTTTCGCAGCTTCCGCCGGTTCCCCTTTTACAGTCAGCTCCTGCGCAGCAGCAGCTTCCGCCGGACCGTCTTTGCGCTGCGGCGTCGGCGTTGCCTGTGATACCGGACGATGCGCCGCAACCGTGTCCGGAGACACCGCCGTTACGGCCGTCCCCTGCGTCTTGATTGCTTCCAGCTCCTGCTCCAGCCGGTTGATACGCGCCGCCAACACTTTCAGCGTACGGTTATCCTCACGGCATAAATCGTACAGACACATTTCCGCTGTAATACGCCCCCGCGCGGTAAAACGCAGTTCGCTCATCGCTTCATGGATGATCTGCTGCGCCGCCAGTATCCGTTCGCCACTGTAAAGCGGCGCCAGTTTCCCCAGCTCTTCCGCTGTATCCGTCACATAAATCGGCTGATATTCCGGCGTTGCCTTATATAACAGCAGCGCGCGCATATATCCGGAAAGCTCTATCAGGATCTGGCTGATATCTTTCCCCTGCATCAGCAGTTTATCAAAAATCAGTAGCGCATCGGAAACTTTTCGCTGTCCCACTGCGTAAACCAGTTCGCGCAAAATCTCTCTGCCGATGATCCCCCGTACAGAGCGCACCACTTCCGCTGTCACGGTCTCCGCCATGACGCCGCACTGTTCCAACAGGCTCAGCGCATCGCGCATGCCGCCTTCCGACGCCGCCGCGATCAGTTCCAGCGCTTCCTTTTCCGCTTTGATATCGCTGCCTTCCGCCACCTTCTGCAGATGCGCCACAATTTCTTCCTGCGTAATGGGATGGAAATCAAACCGCTGGCAACGGGAATGAATCGTAGGCAAAATCTTCTGCGGTTCCGTCGTCGCCAGAATGAACACCACATGATCCGGAGGCTCTTCCAGCGTCTTCAGCAGCGCATTGCAGGCTTCGGTAGTCAGCATATGGGCTTCGTCTATGATATAGACTTTGTACCGGCAGTTGACCGGCGCAAAATCCGCGTTCTTATTCAGATTTTTGATGTCGTCCACACCGCGGTTGGAAGCCGCGTCCAGTTCCTGCACGTCCAGCGCGCTGCCGTCTGTAATCTGCCGGCAGTTCAGACACTCCCCGCAGGGACGGTCGGTAGGACCGTTCACACAGTTCAGCGCCTTGGCAAAGATGCGGGCCGTAGTGGTCTTGCCCGTACCGCGTGGGCCTGTGAACAGGTAGGCGTGCGCAATCCGGCCGCTGGTCAGAGAGTTCATTAACGCCTGCTTCACCGGCGCCTGCCCAACCAGCGTTTCAAAGCTGGACGGCCGCCAGCGCAGATACAAAGTTTGGTAAGCCATCTTGCACATCCTTTCCATTCCGTGGCACTTTCTCAAATCTATTACATTATAGTAAAAAAACAAACAAATAACAATTGAAATTAAAAAAAATATGTTTGGGCGCGCACAAATACTGCGGCGGACGGAAACTGTAATATAAAAAAGCAGTCCCTGTCCAGAGACTGCTTTCCGTTAGTTTTCCTGTAAGACCGCAGGGCAGGCACCCCCGCGGCGCATGA
>DDQB01000100.1 GCA_002342505.1 Acidaminococcaceae bacterium UBA2453 | reverse complement strand
TCGACAAATCAAAGTTGTCTACTTGAAAGCAGCGAGAAAATATCATAAGCAATCAAAAGTTGTGGAGATGAAGATGTCACAATGTTAAGCAGACAAAATTATTCTTCGCATCAGAAGTTTATTGCCTGAGAGAAAAGAACCTTTACAGAAACGATTGGCTGAAGTCAATTCATTTTTGCATCTGTCTTACGATAGTCTTACCCTGTGCTGAAAAATGTAAGACCGCGTTAGTATCGCATTCATGCGTGTTTTGGAAAAAAGTCTTACATTCTTACAAAATTTTAGCACAGGGAAATCATGCTAACATGTAATTACACAGTGTTCTTTTTTGTGTTGTTTTTTAATAAACTTCTTTAAGTAAAAATGTAAGACTGTAAGACTTTTTTATTTTTTCACACGGTTGACATATTTTTAAGTCTTACATTTGTCTTACAGTCTTACATTGAACAGGAAAGATATTTTGCGTTTCTAAAATGCGAAACTGTTTTGACAGGCTGACGCCGCCTGAATAAGCGTCGCGCTTTCCGGATAGTAATCTCACGCTGAGCATCAGAGGTTATCCCGGAAGGGTTTGCCCCATCGCGACGCACAGACGGCGACCGCGCAAGCGGGATGCCGTCGAAACGTTCGCGGGTCAACCGAGCCGGACAAACTTCAATAACCGAGCAGCACAAACTTCATTTTCATTCACTACTAAGTCAGGAAGGTCAATCATGGCAACCAATTTCGATTATTTACAAAAAGAACCGCAGTTTAAAAACTTTGTTGACGTAGCCATTTCCGCGGAACATATTCTTTTGCTGGATCCGGAGGCTTGCATTATCAATTGCCGACGGGCGATGGAGTTTGCTGTTAAGTGGATGTATTCGGTTGATTCGGAATTGGAGATGCCCTATCAGGATAATCTGCAATCGCTGATGAATGCGGAAGATTACCGTAAGATTGTTGATAATGATTTATGGAGACGTATGGATTATATCCGCCGGTGCGGAAATATTGTAGCCCATGGCGGCAGGAAGTTGTGCCAGGACGAAGCCATGCTTTGTCTGGAAAATCTTTTTGTATTTTTTGATTTTATCGGTTACTGTTATTCGGATCATTATGAAGACCGCTCCTTTGATAAACAGTTAATTTTTGAGCAGCAGGAAAGAGCAAAACAATTTCAGGGCGAATATACCAAAGCAAAAAAAGAACTGGAACTTCACCAACAGGAATTGGCCCAAAAAGAACTGGACTTAAAGAAGCTGATGGCAGAGAATGCTTCGCTGAAAGAAGCGCTGTCTGCCAAAAGATTAGAACAGCAGCCGACTTATGTTCCTAAGCCGTTAGATTTATCAGAGTACCAAACTCGCAAGTTATATATTGATACAATGTTGATAGATGCGGGGTGGACGGAAGGCAAAGACTGGTTGAATGAAGTAGAACTGCCGGGAATGCCAAATAAATCTGAAACCGGTTTTGCGGATTATGTTTTGTATGATGATGCGTATCGGCCTCTTGCTGTGATTGAAGCAAAACGGACCTGTGCAGATGTGGCGAAGGGTCGTCAACAGGCTAAATTATATGCGGATTTACTGGAACAGAAATACCATCGCAGGCCAGTTGTGTTTTTAACGAATGGTTTTGAAACGCGAATTATTGACGGGCAATATCCGGAACGAAAATGTGCGTTTATATATTCCAAACGTGATTTGGAAAAGTGGTTCAATCTGTTAACTATGCGCACGGGCTTGCAGCATATTTCAGTGGATGCAACCATTGCGGGCCGGTATTATCAGAGCGCGGCGATACGCGCAGTATGCGACAGTTTTGATCAGAAAAACCGAAGAAAAGCTTTGCTGGTAATGGCTACCGGTTCCGGTAAAACAAGGACGGTTATTGCGTTATGTGATGTTTTATTAAAAGCCGGGTGGGTAAAAAACATTTTGTTCCTTGCAGATCGGAATTCCCTGGTTACGCAGGCGAAAAGAAACTTTGTCAATTTGCTTCCCAACCTATCCTGTGTCAATCTGGTAAATGAAAAAGATAATTATTCTGCCCATTGTGTGTTTTCCACATACCAGACCATAATCAACTGTATTGATGCGGTTAATGATGAAAAGGGAAAGCTTTTTACCTGCGGGCATTTTGATCTTGTGATCTGCGATGAAGCGCATCGGTCCATTTATAACAAATATAAAGATATATTTACATATTTTGACGCGCCGCTTGTTGGCCTGACGGCAACGCCAAAGGATGAAATTGACAAAAACACTTATGAGATTTTTGAATTGGAAAACGGCGTGCCAACTTATGGTTATGATTTGGCACAGGCAGTCAGGGACGGATATCTGGTTGATTATATTTCGGTGGAAACCAGGCTGAAATTTATTGAACAGGGAATCGTGTATGATGAACTTTCCGAAGTTGACAAAGAAGCTTATGAAAAGACATTTGCCACTGAATCCGGTGAAATTCCGGAGGCCATTAATGCTTCAGCCCTGAACACATGGATATTTAATGAAGACACGATTCGCCAGGTGTTAGATACGGTGATGACAAATGGCATAAAAATTGACTATGGGCAAAAGCTGGGAAAGACCGTGATTTTTGCCAAGAGTCATGAGCATGCGGAAAAAATTTTAAAAGTTTTCAACAAAGAATATCCGTATCTTCCTGATTTTGCGAAAGTAATTGATAATTATATGACCTATGCGCAAAGCGCGATCGATGAATTTTCTGATCCTAAGAAGATGCCTCAGATCGCTATTTCCGTAGATATGTTAGATACGGGTATTGATGTGCCGGAAATTTTGAATCTGGTGTTTTTCAAAAAGGTGATGAGCAAGGCAAAATTCTGGCAGATGATCGGCAGAGGGACCAGACTTTGTCCGGGGCTTTTGGATGGCGCTGATAAGACGAAATTTTATATATTTGATTTTTGCGGCAACTTTGAATTCTTCCGTTTGAACAAAGGTAAAGCGACCGCTAATATGATTGCGTTACAGAGCGCTATCTTTAATTTAAAATTTGAAATTGCCTATAAGCTGCAGGATATTCAATATCAGACAAAAGAACTGATTGCATTCCGAAAGAAGCTTGTCCGGCAGATGCGGGATAAAGTGAAAGAGCTGCCAAGAGATAATTTTGCAGTGCGACAGCATTTAAAATATGTGGATTTGTATTCGGAGGAAGAAAATTATCAGACACTGACGTATGAGGGAAACCTGCTTGTACGGGAAGAGTTGGCTCCATATATTTTGCCTGATGACGACGAAGTCAATGCGCTGCGGTTTGACGCTCTTATGTATGGGATTGAACTGGCATATCTGATAGGTAAAAAATATACAAAGGCTCGCAGCGATTTGATGAAACGCGTGGCAAGCGTGGCCGGCGTGGCGAATATTCCGGAGATTCAGGCGCAAACTGATTTAATTAATAAAATTCTGCATACAGATTTTATTGATAGCGCTGGAATCAATGAATTTGAGATAATCCGGAAGCAATTGCGCGGGCTTATGAAATATATTCCCGTACAGGAACGTCCCAAGTATATAACCAATTTTGAAGATGACATTCTTTCCGTGGACTGGAAAGACGCGGAACTGGAAAACGATGAATTAAAAAATTATAAAGCGAAGGCGGAGTATTACATCCGGCAGCATCAGGACCATCTGGTTATTGCAAAACTGAAACGGAATCAACCGTTAAATGAAAATGATGTGGCAGCGTTGGAAGAAATTCTCTGGAAAGAAGTGGGAACCAGGCAGGAATATGAAAAAGAGTATGGGAAAAAACCATTAGGAGAATTTGTCCGGGAAATTGTGGGACTGGATATGAACGCAGCGAAAGAAGCGTTTGCGGAATTTCTCTCAGGCAATTATCTTGACAGCCGGCAGATTTATTTTGTTAATCAAATTGTAGAATATATTGTGCACAATGGAATGATGAAAGACTTATCTGTTTTGCAGGAAACACCGTTTACTGATCGCGGGAGCATAACAGATATATTTACAGACTTAAATGTATGGATGGAGATAAAAAAAGTCATTGACAATATTAACGCGAATGCGGCGGCATAATGTGTTGACTTGATTTGAATTTGTCATGCGTACAATGTTATAATAATCTTACAGTGAAGAAAAAAACCTGAAAGTAATAAACAAGAAATGAAACGGAGGGCGTCGCTATGAAAAAAATGAAACTGTCTGCTGTTGCACTGGCTGCTGCATTTGCTTTTGCCGCCGTGCCGGCAATGGAAACGGGAATGGTAAACACAAACGGAAACGCAGGGACCGATAAAACTGTGATAAGTTTTTCCCGTCCCGCTTTTGCCCAGGGCAACGGGGTGGATTACCAGGTGGGCCTGCACTATGTTCCGCTTGTAACGCGAACGGAGCGTTTTGTGGAAAGCGACGATAAAGGCGAACTGCTCCGCGCCCGCTGGACGGGCATCCGGGTGACCGGGCCTGTGCCTTTTGAACCCAATATTAATAAAGCGTTAGATGCTTACACGGCAAAAGAAAGCAAACAGTTTGACAAGAGCTGTAAGGAAATGGCGCGGGACGCGCGCAGAGACCACAGTGAACGGGCGAAGTATGGCGCTGATTTTTTCCCGGCTTTTGAAAATAACAGCGATATATATGTGCGCCGGGCGGATTCCCTGGTGGTGAGCCTGCTGGAGTTCGGTTCCAGTTATATGGGCGGCGCCCACGGCATGCACGGCGTAACAGGGAAGACCTTCGATACCTACACCGGTAAGGAGATGCAGCTGACGGATATTTTTACAAGCCAGGCTGCCATGACGGACGCCATCAAGCAGCAGCTGATGTTTGATTATCCAAAGGCGTCTTTCCGGGAAAACAACGGCGCCAGCATGCGCGAGATGGTGGACAAGCTGGCGAAAGACGGCCACCTGTCCTGGACCATGGATCCCCGTGGCGTAACGTTCTATTTTAATCCGTACATCATCGGCTCTTATGCGGAAGGAATCTTCACGGCTACGCTGTTGTATTCCGAACGGCCGGAAATTTTCAAGCACGACCAGTACACCCAGGCCATTACATGGCGGGGACCCAGTATGTATTGTATGGAAATTCCAAGCTATCTGCCTGTGCGCTTGAGCGACAGCCCCCGCGGCGACCGGCTGGCTGTGATGAATGATCGCGAAGAATTGCTTATTGATTACTGCGGCGAACAGCTCCGGGATAAGTTCAATGCCCAGAAGATCCGCACTACTTTTGTGAGCATCCCGCTTGGAGAAGCAAAAATAGGACGGCGTTACCTGTATGTGGATTATGAAAAAGAAAACGGACAGCGCGGGCTCCGCGTATATGCTTTAGGCGTCAGCGCGCCGTTCTTTGTGGGCGAAGTTGCCATGACGCGGTTTATTTCCGACAAGGTGGGAAACAATGGCGAAGACTGGTATGTGATGACCAATCCCAGCCAGTTTTATATGACGGCCATGCCGGGCAGCGGTTTTAAAGTCGGCGGGCGGATGACCTGCAGGGTTGGTGAAAATGGACTGCCGGAGGTATATGAAGCGGAAGGCGCGCAGGGATAAAGCGAAAGAAACTTAAAATTGAAAGTGAAAACTGAAAAAGAAACTTAAATTAAAATTAAAATCCCTCTTGAAAACTTAAATTCTGTGTAGTAGAATCTAAAATAAGAGGGGTGAATGTAAAATGACAACGGAAGAATTACTGGAAAAGTTAAACGAAATACAAAAATGTAAATGCGAAACCCAGATGCTGGAAATCAAAGCGGCCAGACAGGGATGCCCCAGACGTCTGTACGATACGCTGTCTGCTTTTTCCAATCAGGATGAAGGCGGTACGATCATTTTTGGCGTGGACGAAGAAGAGAATTTTAATGAGTGCGGCGTTTACGATCCCCAGGACCTGCAGAAAAAAATTGCGGAGCAGTGCCTTCAGATGGAACCGCCGGTGCGTCCGTTGCTGACCGTGGCGGAAAAAGAAGGGAAGGTTTTTGTTTCTGCGGAAATTCCCGGCATTGATATTGCGGAACGCCCTTGTTACTATAAAGGACAGGGACGGCTGAAAGGATCCCATATACGCGCAGGAGACAGCGACGAGCCGATGACCGAATACGAAGTGTACAGCTATGAAGCGTTTCGTAAAAAGTATCAGGACGATGTAAGACCTGCTCCCCGCGCAACGTTAACTGCGCTGGATCAGACGCTGGTGGAGGAATATATTATCCGGCTCAAAAAAGAAAAGAAAAATCTGAGCGCGCTGCCGGACGGGGACATCTGTGAACTGATGAGCATCACGCGCGACAGCCAGGTGACCCTGAGCGCCCTTTTGCTGTTTGGACGCTACCCGCAGGCTTATTTTCCGCAGTTGTGTATTACGGCGGTGGCGCTGCCCGGCAATGAAATGGGGGAAGTGGGAAAAGCGGGAGAACGGTTTTTGGATAACCAGCGCATTGAAGGGACCATTCCGGAGATGCTGGATCAGGCCATTACGTTTGTCAGAAAAAATATCCGGATTAAAACGATCATCAATCCAGCCACCGGGAAGAGGGAAGACCGGACCGATTACCCTGTTGCCGCAGTGCGGGAAGCGATTTTGAATACGCTGGTCCATCGGGATTACAGCGTGCATACGGAAGGAATGCCGATCCAGATTGTTATTTACCCGGACCGGATCGTCATTACAAACCCCGGCGGAATTTACGGACGGCTGCGGGTGGATCAGTTGGGAAAAATGCAGCCTGATACCCGGAACCCCGTGTTGGCCCGCGCATTGGAAACACTGGGAATTACAGAGAACCGGTATTCCGGCATTCCTACTATCCGTCGGGCCATGGCGGCTTATGGGTTGCGCGAACCTGTTTTTCTGGATGAAAGGGGACGCTTTACCGTAATTCTGTATAATCGGATGGCGCCGGACGCCGCATTGCCGGATATGAAACTGTCTGAAAAAGATAAGGCCTTGCTCCGGTTTATGAACATACCGCGAAGCCGACAGGAAGTCATTGCGTTTTTGGGATTACAGTCTCCGACGTATGCGATGCAGACTTACGTGAATCCGTTAATTGAAAAAGGACTGGTACGACTGAGCATTCCGGATAAACCTTCCAGCCAGAACCAGGTTTTTGTATGCGCGGAAACAGCAGAAGAAAAATTTTAAAATTTATGTGCGTGACGATTGCAAAATTTAATTGCGCTAAAATTTATGAGTGCGGTAATTGCAAAAGATAATTGTAAAAAAATTTGGAGGTAGCGGAAATGGACGCAAAGAAAGGACGCCGGAAAAATTTTGCAGGAATTTTTTTGCAAAAATATTTTTCTGTTTTAGTTGCGGCGCTTATCGTTTGCGTTTTGTTTCCGCAAAGGGTTTTTGCTACGCCGGCGATCCCGGTGGACCGGGATGAATTTTCCATTGGTAATGCCATTACGGCGGAGTTCTTTGCCTACGGGGTGAGGTCGCAGCACACGGGATATAAAGAAGACAACAAGAATGCTAAAATTTTTTACACAAGGACAGGTACGGCGGATCCCGGACAACCGCTGCGGTTTTTATTGTCGGCGAAGCAGTCGCTGCCCGGCACGGTCCAGGAAATAGAATTTACCGCGCAGCCTTATGACGTGATGAATCGCTATGCGGGAAAGAAGATGGAAACGTTTTACCGCAAGGTAAAGGGATTCGAAGGCAAGCGGCTGGATGTAAACATCGAATATAAAATTCCGCCCAAGGCGCGGCTGCTGGTTGTAACGGCGCAGCTGAAAGATTATTACAAAGAAGGGAATAAAACGCTGCCCCGCTACACGACTGTGGAATACGAGTTGCGGGTGGTGGGCTATGCGGAAGCTAACGCCACGCCCTTTAGCGGAAAATCCGTGAAAAAGGTGAAGGACGGTAAAGGCAAGCGGATCATCATTGAGGATAAGCATTCGGACGCGATCGTGGGAGCCATCGGCATCGGCGGTTCTTTTATTGCCGCGTTCATTTACTGGCTGCTGCACAGAGGAAAGAAAAGAAATAGCATTTCGGGGCAGCAGGAAGAACAGCATAAACAGAATACAATGCAACCGCGGCAGGAAGCGCAACACAATCGGCCATTGCCGGAACAGGAGGCGAGGCAGCCGGTGGACGCGGCGGGAACCATGGGCGCCGTTTCATCCGCAACCTCGCAGCCTTCGAATCAAAATGCAGTTTCGGTCCAGTCGCGCTTCTGTTCAAACTGCGGCGCGAAGCTGAAAGCCGACGACAGGTTCTGCGAAAACTGCGGGACGAAGGTGTGAAAAAATCATCAGCCACTTCCTTACATTTATTTACCGTCAGCGTGTTGACATTGGAGGCGAACTTCCATCATGAAAAAAATAATTATATTCCTGCTTTGTCTTACAACCGCGCTTCTGTTCGGGTGCGGCGACAGATTTGCCAAGGAAAAGGAAGCGATTGCGAAAACCGAAAAGGCGGTCCTGTCCACGCAGGTCCCGATCCTGGTAAGGCCGGATCCCGCGAAACAACCGCCGCCGACCAAACAGGAATATGCGCAGTATCAGGCAGGGCTGAGCCAACTGGTTGAAACCGAAAAGAAAATGCTGGCGCAGATGCGAAAGTCTGACGCGCAGATTGCAGGCATGCTGGGCAAGGCGGACAGTGAATCGGAGAAGAAAGACCTGCTGGCGTTCCGGGACAAGGTGCGTAAGGACCGCATACAGTTTGTGAAAAAGATTTCCCGGGGCCGTCTGTGCGGAGACACGTTTACCGTGGGGATCGGAAACACCTGGCAGGAAATTGAAATGGTTTACGGCAAACCGCTCACTACGGGGAACAACGTTCCCGGAATAAAAACGTACGGTTACAAAGGCGTGAAGTTTGAAGACATGATAGGCGGCGGCGTTCCCTCGCCTGAACGGGCGAAGAAATGGGTATCCAGGATCGTCCAGTGCATCGAGGTGACAGGTCGCAATGTTACGTCGGACGCCGGCGTGCGGATCGGCATGACGCGGGACGAGGTACGCGCGGTTTTGCAATCAAAATATGTAAGCAAAAATCCCCGACTGAAATCCGGTGAAATGAAGATGGAAAGTGATGGAAACCCTGACGGCTATGACGCGCTGTTCCATTTTGCGATGCAGGATACGGAACCCTATAACCTGTTTTTCCAATTTGAAAAAGGAAAACTGATCCGGTATTCCGTTGCGCCAAACTGATGGGGCGCGGCGCTTACGGCAGCAACAGGATCGTGAAAGAAATGCGATTGCGCAGCAACAGAATCGTAATCGAGATTTTGATCGCGATAGCAATGCGATTGGGATAAAAACGGATTGGGATAAAAATTGAAACGATAAAAACAAAACGATAAAAGCAAAGCGATAAATGCAAAACGCGATGCGTTAAAAGGATTGGATCAAGGAGGAGCGGATATGAGAAAACATCTTTTAGGTTTGCTGCTGACCGTTTTTGTGGCGGCGAGCGTGCTGCTGGGCGCGGCGATCCCCGCGGAAGCCGGGAATTTTGTGCAGGTGGCCGATACCGGCGTGCTGCAACTGAAAAGCAATGAAAAATGGGAAAAAGAATACCGTACCAAGATGGGGGACGTGAAGATCCGTTTCCGCAACCTGGCCAATTCCAAAGAGAGTAAACGGTACCACCTGATCATCTGGTGGCGCAATCCGGGCGGCGGCAAGTACGAACGGGTGGCGGACGGCTACAGTCCCAAGAATAACTTCGGCTACGCCTTCAAAGTGTTCCGCGACAACAAGACAGGCCGCGTGTATTTTGCCATGGACGCCCATGGGCGTATTGTGCTGTATGGGTACGATACCTTTGCGAAAAAACTGGAGATGTATGTGGACAGCGTAAATTACTGGAGCCCCTTGCCCCTGCCCAGCATGCTGGTAAGACCGGACGGCGATCTGGAGCTGCGCTTTGACAGCGTGAACCGCAGGGCGGATCCTACCCGGTACCGCCTGTTCTGGGATCTTGGGCGCAATTGGTTCGGTTACCAGGATCTGAACGTTCCCGTGTATCATAATGTGCCGGCTTCCTACGACGATTCTGTATACGATACTTCTGTGCTTAACGCGACAACGATTTATGAGGGCGTGGATTAAAGGAAAAAGTTTTATATACATCTGCAAGTTTATATGTTATGATTATATGTAATAGAAAACTAATTATGATACGTTAAAGAACCAGCAAAAAATTTATAAAATTATTATATGAAATGACGCTGCGCTGTTGCCAGATTTTGTGGTTGTTTTATCAGAAATCCGTTCCCGTAAAACTCACAAATGAATATGGCAGGGGCGCAGTTTTGCTTTTTATGAAAATGGTATGGAAGTACTGGTTTGTTTTATACAGGATTTGTTACGATGAGTGCAACGCATGGGAGGGATAGCATGATGGCAGGCAATTTATATACGGAGCAGGCAAAGAAACAGTACGCGCCCCGGACCGGATTTGCCGGCGCGGTCCTTCTGGCCGTGCTGTGTGTCGCGCTGTCCCTTTTTGCGTTTTTCTGCCCGGGGGCGGAAGCGGCGCCTTCGAGGGAAGATATTTGCGGCGTGTATACGATAACAGCTAAAAGCAAGTTGGCTACTGGTGGTGGAACGATGACTATCCGCCTAAATGGTAATAACTACACGGTAAGCTATGGTGGCCAAGATTTTTCGGGATACAGGCATAGAAGTTTTAATTACGACCCTGTAACTGGTCGTGCAATGGTAGTATATTATGAGCCAGCTAAAACTTATTATGATTCAGCAGGAAAAGAGGCTGTAACTTCTCTCAACGGTGGTGATGAGAGTGCAGAACTTTATTTCAGTGGAAGTGGTGGGAATATTACCCTGACAGGGACTGATGGTTTCTTTAAACTTACAGGAATAAAAATTCGTTCCATAGCAGCAAATTCAGGGGCTCCGGCTGCCCCTGCTGCGCAGAATCAGAAAAAAACGGATTCCGCAAAATCGGGTGCAGGCCAGCAGAATAAATCAAATTCCGCAAAATCGAATGCAGGCCAGCAGAAGAAAAATGGTTCCCAAAAATCGGGCGCGAAACAGCAGAAGGATGCGGGAAAGAAATCAGATTATAATGACCGTGCGCGCCAGCAATATGCAGAACACGATGATCGGGACGACCTGCCGGAAACGGACGCCGGTAAAGCCGCGGCGGCAGTGGGAACCGGCATGGTCGGTGCGGCTTTCGGCGGCGCGGCAGGAGCGGCAGGAGCGGCAGGCGCAGCAGGCGGAGCTGCGGGTGGTGGTGCTGGAGCCGGTGGCGCAGGTGGCTCTGGCTATAATTACGGTGATTATAATCCGAATGCCGATTATTACGAGGATCGCAGTCAATCACGCAGATCCGGTCGTCGTGATCCTGATAAGGACGGCGACTCCGGTGGTGATGGCGGTGATTCTGGGCGTGATTATGACGATTCCGGCGGCGATTACGGTGATTCTGGGCGTGATTATGACGATTCCGGCGGCGATTACGATGATTCCGGGCGTGATTATGACGATTCCGGCGGCGATTATGATGATTCCAATCGTGATTACGAAGACGCCAGCGAAGATTACGATGATTCTAATCGTGATTATGAAGAGTCTGGCGAAGATTACGAAGACGCTGGTGAAGAAGGCGACGAGTCTGGCGAAGATTACGAAGACGCCGGGGAAGAAAGCGAAGAGTCCGGCGAAGATTACGAAGGCGCTGGTGAAGAAGGCGACGAGTCCGGCGAAGGTTACGAAGACGCCGGTGAAGAGAGCGAAGAGTCTGGCGATGACTACGGCGACGCCGGAGAAGAAAGCGAAAATAATCGCGACGATTACGAAGAAGACAATCGCACCGAGTACAATGATAACGACGACGATGATCGCAACGAGTACAATGATAACGACGACGTCGATCGCAATGAGTACGATGATGACAATGATCATGATGGATCCGGCGAAGATCATGAAGAAGAGAGAGAGGATTACGAAGACGCTGTTGCAGATGACAGCGCCGGGGATGAGCAAGGCGATGTGACCGAAGCAGAGGAACAGCCCGCGGCAAACGATATGCCTTCAGAAGAGGCTCTGGATAATATGAGCGTTGACGACGACGGCAGTATCTGCTTAACAACGCCTGATGGCGAAAAGCTGGTCTACACCCGCAACGAAGATGGTACATACAACATCCCGACCCAGACGGAAAGCGGGCTGGATTTGACCGAGCTGGACGAGGAAGGGAACGCGCGTTATGTGGAGCCAGGGCAGCTGACAACGAAAGAAGAAATCCAGAACGGCGCCCAGTGGTACAAGGAACACGAACAGGAAATCCGCGCGGAACGGGCTGAAGAAGACGCTCGGCAGCAGGCGGAACGGGATCGCCTGGCGGCGGAAAATGCGGCATGGCAGGAAGAGCAGCGCGCGAAGAATAACCAGCTGTCGCAGCTCAGCAAGGAAGTGATGGAAGAAGAACGACAGTTGGAGCAGCAGTACAGAAAAGATGCATTGCTCGATAAGATAGCCATGAAGCATGGTACTGTAGAAGACTATGTGACGAAGAATAAAGAAAACATCTTGAAGGCGGCGAAACGGGATAATATAAAAGAGTTCATCAAAGGCGCCGAATATGAAGGCGAGGCAGCGAAGTGGGATGACCGTATCGTAACGGCTCAGGAAGTGAAATTCGTGGCAGACCAGTCGGTTAACGCCTATGCTACCCTGACGCATAACCAGGCCTTCGCCAACGCATATAACGCTGCCACAAACTATACTGAGACCTTGACGGATGCAGCGGTAAATAATAAAGACATGGGGAAAGCATTCCTCAAAGCAACAGTTGACACCGGGCTGGATGCATTTTCGAATAAGCTTGAGGATAAAGGATACCACATTATCGGCAACAGTTTTTCCGAAGCTTACAAAAAGGTGAATGAGAATATTTATGAAGGACGGGACGCCTTTGAAGGCACGGATGAGGCGGCGTTAAAAGGCGGCGCCATGGGCGGCCTCAACAAAACCATTGGCAAAGTGGTGGAAAAGAGCCAGGGAACGGTTTTGGGTAAGGAGGTTGGAAACATCGGGCCGGATACGCGTTTGGACTTTTGGAACAAGCCGAAGGTTGGTGCGGATACAGGTGGGATCGGAAAAACAAATCTGGACGCGGATTCAAATATCCGCGGGCCGAAAGCAGACGTGGATTCGAATGTTCGTGGGCCGAAAGCGGATACGGAGACGAATATCCGTGGACCGAAAGCGGATGCGGAGACTGGCGGAATGCGTAAGCCGAATGTTACCGACGCGCCTTCCGGAAAACCGAATACAGATATGGAAACAGGCGCGACCAAACCGCGCACGAATGTTGACAGCGATGCTGGCGGAACAAAACCGCGCACGAATGTTGACGGCGATGCTGGCGCAACGAAGCAGCGCACAAATGTTGACAGCGATGCTGGCGGAACAAAACCGCGCACAAATGTTGACAGCGATGCAGGCGCGACCAAACCGCGCACGAATGTTGACAGCGAAAGTGGCGCGACAAAACCGCGCACGAATGTTGACGGCGAAAGTGGCGCGACTAAACCGCGCACGAATGTTGACGGCGATGCTGGCGCGACAAAACCGCGCACAAATGTTGACGGCGATGCAGGCGC
>DDQB01000081.1 GCA_002342505.1 Acidaminococcaceae bacterium UBA2453 | reverse complement strand
AGAGCAAAGCCTATGGCCAACAGCCCCGTATTCATGTGACGGAAAAATCCGAGGAAAATTGAAGCAAGCAGCAGCTCTAAGGAAAGTAAGGCCAAAATAAATTCATCTCCTATTTTTTGAAATTAAATGCTGACAATATTTGCCATATTAATTATATTTCTTACTATACCTCTTTTAAGCTATAAAGTAAAATATTATTTTTTCATAAAGTTATAATATTTATTTATATTTCAAATGTTTCCTTCCCAAATAAAAAAAGGCTGACAACATGCCAGCCCGCACTATATTCGTCAGCCCTAATGATACGTGGGTATTAAAGAAACGCTGATTAAATCCGTTGCCTTAAATCGAATTAATCAGCGCTTACTTATTCCCTGTAAAATTTTCGCTGCCGCAGTCCTTCAAACAGAATGATCCCCGCCGCCATGGCTACGTTCATGGATTCCGCCAGCCCCGCCATGGGGATGAACAGCCGCGTTTCCGCCGCGGCCTGCAGTTCTTCGGAAACGCCGTTAGCTTCGTTTCCTAAAATAAACGCCATCTTTCTGCTCAAATCTGTTTTGTATAAATTGGATGCGCCCGTCATGACCGTTGCCGCCGGTTCGTATCCATGACCATAGCACCAGGTCAGCGCTTCTTCTGCGGAGACCTCCTGCACGACGGGAAGATGGAACAGCGAACCCATGGAGGCTCGCACTACTTTAGGGCTGAAAGCGTCCACGCACCCCTCCAGCAAAATAATGCCCATAGCGCCGGCTGCGTCAGCGGTGCGGATGACAGTCCCCAGATTGCCCGGATCCTGGATGCGGTCCAAAATCACAACCGGCGCATTGTTATCTACATCCGGCAAGGCGGTCGCCGTATCATTCCCGTTTCCGACGCGCCGCTTCTTTGCAACAAAAGCCGGCTGCAACTGCTGCAACCGGGTCGCCGGCATACGGATCACCGCCAGCACACCCTGCGGCGTTTTTGTGTCGCTGAGTTTCGCCATGACTTTATCGTCCACCTGGTAAAGCCGCACGCCTTTTTCTTCTGCGTGTTTTATGACTTCACCCAGTTTGCTCTCTTCTGTTTTAACAAAAAACAAATCGGTCACGTCCGCATATTGCAACGCTTCGTTTACCGCGCGGAGCCCTTCCGCAAAAAACGTCCCGCTTTCTGCACGGAATTTTTTCTGTTTTAAATTAGCGACTTCTTTCACGCGCTGATTGTTGACACTGGTAATAAGTTCCATAAATTTTTATCCTCTTTTTAAATGAAAATGAATGGGAATGAATTAAAACAACATGAAACAAATTAAAATTGAAACGTCTTAAAACAAATTGAAACATGTTTCCGAAACAGCAACTGAAATATCAATGATGCTGGTTTATTATATCATACTCCACTGTTTTTCCCATAAAAAAAGAACCTGAACGAATCAGGTTCTTTCTGTCTGCGAAATTTAAGGAAGCGCTGATGAATTCGTCTGCACTTCTTTTACAAAATTACAGCGCGTTCTTTGCAGTTTCAACCAGCTTTGCAAAAGCAGCCGCATCGTTGATCGCCATGTCGGCCAGCACCTTGCGGTTCAGTTCGATACCAGCTTTGCTCAGGCCGTAAATGAAACGGCTGTAGGACATTCCGTTTGCGCGGGTCGCAGCGTTGATACGGGCGATCCACAGATTGCGGAACTCGCGTTTTTTGGCGCGACGGTCGCGACGGGCATACATCAGCGCTTTCATTACGGTTTCATTGGCTTTTCTGAATAACAGATGTTTTGCTCCGCGATAGCCTTTCGCTAATTTCAGAATGTGTTTATGACGACGATGGGCGGTTACGCCAACTTTAATTCTTGCCATGATTGTTCTCCTCCTGTTTTCTCAATCTTATGCGTACGGCAACATTTTTGCTACATGCTCGTGATCGGTCTTGGCAACCAGACCTGCTTTACGCAGATTTCTCTTACGAGTAGGAGATTTATGTTCCAGAATATGGCTGCGGAATGCTTTACCGCGTTTGAATTCGCCGGAACCGGTTTTCTTAAAGCGTTTTGCCGCACTTCTGCGGGTTTTCATCTTAGGCATTGTCATGTCCTCCTTCAGTTACTTTTGCTTAGGCGCAACGATCATGGTCATGTTGCGTCCTTCAATTTTCGGTTTCTTTTCTACGATGGCTGTATCGCCCAGCTCTGCAGCCATTCTGTTCAGAAGCGCTTCGCCCAGCTCGGGATGGCTCATTTCTCGGCCGCGGAACATAATCGTAACCTTGACCTTGTTGCCGTCCTCCAGGAAACGCGCCGCATTCTTAAACTTAACGTCAAAGTCATGGTCTTCAATACCGGGGCGCAGCTTCACTTCTTTGATTTCAAAGACTTTCTGCTTCTTGCGGGCTTCTTTTTCCCGTTTCTGCTGCTCATAACGATATTTGCCATAATCCAATATCTTACACACGGGGGGCCGGGCCTGCGGGGAAATTTCCACAAGGTCCAGATGACGTTCCTGCGCCAGGGCATTTGCTTCCCGGCTGGACATGATGCCCAGCTGCTGGCCATTCTCGTCAATTACGCGTACCTCGCGCCAGCGGATATCATCGTTAATGCGTAAGTCTGCCTTGCTAATAGCGGTTCACCTCCAAAATAAATGTAAAAACACAGCTTCGTTCGCATTGCTCCCGCAAACGCTTTCACTGCGTTTCCGATGTAACAAATGAAAAAGCGGGCGGAATACATTCCACCCGCGCTGTTCGCTGTATCCGACCCTGTCGAGCATAGCCGCAAGGTGAGAAGCGGATGGCTTCTTCTTTGTTACCGGAATATAATAGCACGCAACGTGTTCCCTGTCAAGTGCTGAACGTACTTTTCCTTATAAAAACCTTCAAAAATGCATCCGGCTGCTCTTGTGTTCAATGCGCACCCATTTTTTCTGCGGAAAGAACAGGGACTGCAGCGAAATGTACGAGAACAGGGAATAAAAAATGGGAAAGGTCAGGATGCCGGGCAGCAGTTTCTTCACCGGCCAGCCGCTGTTGGCCGCCGCCACAAACCCGACGGCAATCGTAGCTGTATAGGAAAGCAGCGTGGAAGCCGCCAGCAGAGGAAACTGCCCCTGCCAGATCAGCAGTCCCCCGTGAGCCAGATAGCTCACTGCCGTCAGTCCGAAAAAGACCGTCATCCCCACGCCCATGAAGATATCCCACAACCGCCAGGACGGATTTTTAAAAAACGCTTTCACCCAGTCGCCGAAATACCGGAAGGCGATCTGGAAGTCCCCCGTACACCAACGGCGCAGCTGGGTCCACATCACCGAAAGGCGGACAGGCTGTTCGTCATAAAAAGTCGCAGCGGCCAGATACGAGATGCGATGGCCTTTCAGATTTTCCAGAAACGTAAATTCAATATCTTCTGAAAGACTGTAGGTTTTCCATCCACTGTCTCTGAGCAGTTCCATGCGAAAGGCAAAACCGGTTCCCGATAACATGGCCGACAGCCCCAGATTGTCACGCGGGCTGTTATACAACGAATTGACCACCGCCCAGTACAGCGTGTACCACTGACTGATAACAGAATCAAAAGGATTCTCCGTCAGGCGGCGTCCCGTTACAATTTCCGCCCCCTGGGCAAAGGCTTCGTTCATGTGCAAAAGAAAGTCGGGCCGGATCTGATTGTCGGCATCAAAAAACAAAACGCAGTCAAACTCGCGCCGCTTTTTTAAAATCCGATCCATGCCCCAGTTCAGCACCGCGCCCTTGCCGCTTCGTTCCCCGCCGGTCCGTTCCCACACGGTAACGCGACCAAATCGTTTTGCTTTTGCCACGGTGCCGTAACTGCAATGATCCGCCAGCACAAACACATGAAATTTTTCCGCCGGATAATTTTGCGCCTGTAAATTTTCCAGCAAATTGCCAATCACATTTTCTTCATCGTGGGCGCAGATGACAACAGCAAAACGCGATAAATTTTCTGCCGCTTCATCCGTAAAATTATTTTGTGAAAACTCTCTGGGATTTTTTTCCGAAACCGTTTCACAATTTTTATTTTCACTGAAAGACTGCGCAGAATTTTTTCGTCTTGTTCCGCGCAGCAATCCCAACACTGCAATGATGAAGCACCAAATAAAAAAAGAAGAGAGTACTGTTTGAATGATAAACATAAGGAAACCTTTTTGATAATGTAGCGCGCAAAACAAATCGCCGCGCTGCCCAACGTAAAACTTTAACGCACTCGTTGCAGTATACTACAACACGCTTCATATTACAAGAGAAACATTATGTAAGAAATTGCTGACTCATCTACAATAGGAACAAGAAAAAACTGTCCGGCAACAATAATGTCGAACAGTCGCTTCCGCAAATAACAAAACTGCTTTCTTAATTTTTTTCTCTATTAATTCCGGTCCAGTCCAGTAAATAATGGAACCCTTTTATCAGCTCCTGATAATCTTTATTCCCTCTTTTTACTTCTGCAATTGGGAGCCTTACATGAAATGCAAATTTTTCCTTTTGCTTTGTTTTAATCATCAATTTGCACATCGCTTTATTTCCCTGGGTCCGGCGTTCCAGTTCAACATTTTTGACATCCTTCCTGCCGATTTCAACTTTTTCTACATTCTCTCCTTTGATAAACAACGTTTCATTCACAATCTCAAAACGAAACAGCTGCATCACCTGTTGCCTCACTGTTTTTGTGTAAGTGGAACAGATCCAGAGCGAAGGAAGGAAGATAATGACGGCTTCCACCAATGGCGCAAACCGGAATTCACTTTGAAACATCTCCATAAAATCAGAAAATAATCCCATCATGATGCCGAATATGCAAAATGCCGGAATAAAAAATGACAGGATCATGCCTCGGATCAGGATTTTTTCTCCTACTTTATCAGTCGCATGAAAGCTCCATTTACTACTGCCGTCAGTTTTCACTACAGTCTGTCCTCCACAAGCCATACTAAATGCTGATTTATCTATTGTCCCTTATACTTTCATATCGTCCAGATTGCCGGAAACAAAATATACGGCGGAAGCATCGCACATCAATGTGTCAACGTCGTCATTTATTTTCACACGAAGGTTGATCGTACTCTGCCCGTCATGTACGATTTCGGCTGTCGCAAACACACGGTTCATGCTCCGGGTGTTGCTGATATAGTTAATATTCATATTTAATGTCTGGGCAATTTTCCCAACAGAAGCGCAGGCAATACCGCAGGCTGAATCGGCAAGCGTCGCAAGAGCGCCGCCGTGTACGCCCAGCCAGTGATTCGTGTGGATTTCAAAATCAATGGGCATACTCAGAGTCGCCTTGCCTTCCCGGATTTCTTCAATCTCCAGTTTCAGGACCTGCATCAATGCATTAGCAGCCCAGATTTTGCGGATTGCTTTTTCCCGTTCCTCAATCTTTGTCATTTCGTTTTCCTCTCTTTTCTAAATTTGATTCAAAAACTCAAAAGATTCTATTTTACGTAATCGCGGCAGTTTTTAACAACACTAAAAAACTCTGAAGAATTTGCCTTCGCACTTTCCGGAACGCTTCACATATGGCTGCATCAGTTAAAAATTCATGCTGACAATCGTCATATAAACCGGTATGACGGCAAGTCCGAATAAAATTGTGATAAAACTCAGAGCGGCAGCGTACTGGCTGTCTGCTCCGTATTGCTTCGCAACAATCGCCATTTGCGTCATAGCCGGCATAGCTGCCTGCATGGTAAACACTTTCACGGAAATCGGGGAGACTGTAAAAAACGGAACCAGCGCCAGCACGCACAGAGGACAGACAATAAAACGACCTATCATCCCCCACACGATATCTTTTTCAAAATGAAAGTCCCGCAGGGAAATGCGACTAATCTCTATTCCAATAAAAATCAGGGATAACGGCGTCGTCAGATTTCCCACATAGCGCAACCCGTTATATAAAAAGGAAGGAAGTTTTATATTTAAAATAATCAAGAGCAGGGCAACCAGGCAACTGAGCAACGGAACCGAAAACAGCTTACGCAAAGAGTTTTTAAATGATATGTCCGCTTCTGGATCACTGGTATCGGAAACAATGCTGTGAACACCCAGCGTCCAGAAAAAAAGAGTGTTTACAATATAATACAGCATCACCGAGGGAATACTTTCGTCGCCAAACAATGCCAGATTCACAGGAAGCCCGATAAACATGGTATTTGCAATAAAGAAATTCGTACAGAACACACCGCGCCGCCCCTGACGTATCTTCATGAATCGCGTAACCGTCTGCCCCACAACCATAGCAAGCGACACAGAACAAACCGGCAACGCCATATCCGGAACCATTTTCGACAAATCAGAAAATGTAAAGTTTTTCGTAAGGCCGGTAATCAGATAGCAGGGCAGCGCTACTTCGGTCACCAGCCGTGAAATCAGGCCGCTGCTTTTTTCATCGAACCATCCTTTTTTATTTAATACATAACCGACGCCTACCACAAAAATAATGGTAAAGATTCCTCCCAGCGCCTGCATCATAAACGCGAGCATACATCCACATCCTTAATTTCATATTTTTCGTTACGCGCAATCTTCAGGTACGATGCGCGTCGCTTTTTTCAGCATACCGCAGATAACCCAAAAACGCAATTTCATCATGCACGCACAATAAGGCCCGGCTTGCTCAAGGCCGAACCTTATTGCTTTGGAGGAGGTATTCTTGCTCATCCCAATTTATGGAGATATATAGTCAGAAGCTCCGGCAAACATGTTGTAACCCCTGCTTTGATTACAATATTTTACCGGGGAACTTCTTATTTTCTAATAAATACAACGCAATGGTTACGGAAAGCAGATCAGCGCTGCCGCCAGGACTGATCCTTCGATTTACAAAATCCTTTTCCGTACGGACAATCAGATTCTTCCCGCATTCTGTAAACACACTTCCGCAATCCAATATTTCAACGGCGCGTTGTTTCACTGCTTCCGCAGTTTTCACATCCGTACGCCAAATAATATTACTGTCTTCTACTACGGTCATTAAAGAAAGCAGCGTATGCAACAAAGCATCGTTTAATGAAGCGTTTCTAAAAAACGCTTCCTGCATCGCAGGTAATCCGTGTTGCATTACGCTGGGGAACCCGGCTTCCACTTCCCCCCGGATTCCGGTAATGCCATATTTGCGGAACAGCTTTTCTCCTGCTGTCAGCCGCTGTTCCTCTTTATCCTGTACACGCAATTCGCGCTCTACGATTCCTTCTGTCATTTCACAGACAATCGAAAGCAGGTTTTCTTTCGAAATGTCATTTGCCGCGGCGTATCCAGCCGCAGCGCTTAACAAACCGCCACTGAACAAAATGCCCCGCTGCGTATTAACACCTTTTGTCGCATCCAGCAATTTATCCTCGGCATATTTGCCGTAAATACGGACCTGACGCATTAATTCCTTCGTCGAACCGGAAAATTCATATCCTATCCGCAGAAGATCCTGAAAGGCCTGCCCTAACACAGCAGAACTCATGGCAAACGTAAAAATATTCATATCTGTATGGGAACCACTGGAAAGCCTTGTCACAAGCCCCGGTTTCGGATGCGTGCAGACTTCCAGCAGAATAGCCTGCGCCAGATAAGTTCCCATCTGCAATAAATCCATACCGCAAGGAGAAGAAAGGCGACAGGAAGGTAAATTGTCGGCCCGGCCGTCGAGCTGCCGGATTTTGGTTATATGAAGCAGGTGGTTCATACGTTAACTCCCCTTGCGATACAGAATATTGTCTTTAACTTTCTTACAGGAAATAACCCGGACGGCCTCATCCGAATACAGCTTTTGTTGCCAGATAGAGGATCGACGGGAACACGAGACAGCCAAAACCTGTGTAGAACGTTGCAGTCATAGCACAGTAAGGCACCAGTTTTGGATCTACCGCTGCAATACCAGCCGCCGTTCCGGATGTGGTACCCATCAGGCCGCCGAATACCATAGCAGACTGAGGATTATCCAGTCCTACTGCTTTTGCTACGAACGGCGTGCAGATCATAACCAGTACAGATTTTACAACGCCCGCCGCAATACTGATTGCAATTACTTCGGAAGTTGCGCCTAACGCAGCGCCGGTAACCGGTCCCACCACGAAGGTTGCCACGCCTGCGCCGATGGTGACCAGGCTGACAGAATCACGATACCCCAGGGCATATGCCACAATCACGCCTGCAATCCAGGAGGTCAGCAGCCCCAATACTAGGGAAAGAACGCCGACAAAGCCAACTTTTTTAATTTCACGCAGGTCGGCGCCGAAAGCTGTCGATACTATCGCAAAATCACGGAACATCGCTCCGCCTAACATGCCGACGCCGGCAAACAGCGGAATAGATGCCAGCCCTTTCGCCCCGCCTCCGATATAAGCCAGTACCAGGCCAAAGAAAATCGCAACAGCCGAACCGTGGATGCGGCCTTTTGTCAGGCCTGCCAGTTTATATGCAATCAGGTTCGTGATACCGATCAGAACAAACGCAAAGATCAAACCGTTTTTCGTTAACACTTTGGTCAACATTGCCATTAAATCCATTTGAGTTCCTCCTTATCTCATCACTCACTCTTTTTTCATACTGTTCTTCTGCATTTTCGACAGTATCGGGATAAGGATAAACCCAAAGATAACGCCAACCACACCGCCGCCAATAGCGACTGCCCCGCCGGAAATGGCGGCGGCCACATTCTGGATCGCGCTCATCGCTACTACGATGGGAATGTACATGGCGCTCCAGAACGCAATGCCTTCCTGGCTTTTTTTATCGAGCCAGCCTGCGTCAATTCCCTTATTACTTAAAATAATCAACAGCAACATGGCAAAGCCTACGCCGCCAACATTTGCCTTTACGCCTAATGCAGCGCCTAAAATATCACCCAAGAAAATTCCGGTAATATAACAGAACGCCAACAGCGCTACGCCATAAATAACCATATTTACACCACCTTCAGTACAATTTTTTATTATTACCGTCTCCCGCTCTGCAGGAGACGGTAAAACAACCATAGGGGTTTAAACGTTTACAAATATTCAATGTGTGCAAGGCGCTGCATGCATATCATGATTGCAGAAACTGCCAGTTTCTGTAATCATTCAACGATAGCAACCACCTGGCCGGCGCGTACGCGGTCGCCGGGAGCCACTTTGTATTCTTTCACAGTGCCGGCTACCGGAGAGGGAACCAGCTGTTTCATTTTCATTGCTTCCATAACGATCAGCACGTCTTTCACTTCTACATGATCGCCGACCTGTTTTTCAAAACGTACAATTTTACCGGGTACGCGAGATTTGATTTCCATAATTACATTTCTCCTTTAATTTACAATTTAAATATATTTCCCTGCCGCGCTTCATCGTTCATCGCCAAAAGGCAGCGCCGCAGATCAGCTTTCCAGACGCAGATTTTATTACTCTACAATTGCAACGACCTGGCCGGCGCGTACGCGGTCGCCGGGAGCCACTTTGTATTCTTTCACNNAAACGTACAATTTTACCGGGTACACGAGATTTGATTTCCATAATAAAACCCTCCTAATTTTTTAAAAATGCAAGTACTTCCTTTTTATCCAGCAAATCAACAGATGCCAGACTTTTACCCAGGACTGTTCCTGTATCCATAAACAGTTCCCTCAGCTTCACGCCAAACCCATTGGGCAGTTCCACTTCAAAATCAAGCGGGACATCCGGATACCGGGCCGCCGCCGTTTTATACAAAGCCTCCAGTTTTTCAAGCGACGCCGGTTTCACAAGCAGGTCCAGATCCGAATCCCGGTCGGTATAAGCCAGTCCCGTTACGATTTCCAGCGCGGCGGAACCTAACACTCCAACCTGAAGACCCTTTTCTTCTGCATAGTTTTGCATAAACTTTGCAGCCTCTACGCAACCATGGCGCGGCATAACCGAACCGCAGCTTACCTCATAAGGACGCAACGTCTTCCGCACATACGCTTCGGAAACCCGGGCCGCAACGCGAAAACGGTTGCCGTCAATCTTCACAGGATGGACAAATCCGATTGCAATCTTCTCATCCTGGCGGTCATCCCTGCGGACAAACCCCGGAATGTCGGCCGCCCCTTCAAAAATTTCTTCAATCATGTCCTGCCTGATTCCATGATAAGCGGGTNNAATTCCTGGAGCAGCAGACGTTTGCCTTCCGCCGTCAGAAACAGCATGTCATGACGTCTTAACTGTGCTTTTTCCATACGGGATCCGCCTTTCCGTTCTGCTGATAATCCAACTGCGCCTGCAGCAGGTCGTCAAACATTTTTGTCTTTTCCGGCCCTTCGATTCGAAAGCCTTCCTGTTTTCCGGCAGTAATGTAATCCGGAACCAGTTCCAGCTCCGTTTGCGCTGCATTGGTTACAACATCAGGCGCAATCTTCACGATCCGTCCCTTGATACGCAGGATGCTCCGGGCCGCGCGTCCTAATGTTACGGAGGAACTTAACGCAGAGGCTTTCACTATCACTTCGTATTCAGGATAAGAGCGCTGCCTCCGATAGGTTATAATCTTCCCATTCCGGTTGCAGACATGTCCGCTTTCCGTTACCGGAAAACTGTCGCCCATGGGCAATCCGCCGACAACCATCTCAAACATTTTCTGATTCCCCTCGTTACCGGAAGGAACCAGCGAAATATCCGGGCGCAGCGGAACCCCGTCCAACGCCAGCCAACCGAATTCCTGGCAGCCGTATAAATCATGGACCTTCGCCTGAAGCACTTCTTCCGCCACAGGCAAAAGATCCAGATCCAAGGGAGTTCCGGCTGTAAGGATAATGAGATTCGAAGGAAGTTCATGCGCGACTCCCATGTGTTTTGCATCTTCCAATGCAGAACGGATGAAGGAAGACTCGCCAACGACCACCCTCGGCTTTTTTTCATACAGGGCGGCTAAAAAAGCATCACGGCTTGAGCGTACCAGAAACGACCAGTGCAGTCCGTAACTTTTAAAGGCTTCGCCTGAAAACACATTAACCAGCGGCGGATAAGTGACCAGCACTTCATCGCCCTGTTGCACGCCTGCCATGACCAGCGCCTGGTGGGATGCCCGCACGCGTTCCGGCAGTTCAGCATATGTTACGCCGACGATATTCTGGAATGCAGAAGATCCTGTTGTAAAAGTCAGATACGCAAAGTTGAGAGGAGAATGTACTTCTTCGATTACATGGGCAGAAGTCGGGCCTGCAATCCCTTTGTCAGCAAGCAACCTGCGCGGCATTTCCGCAAAGGTTGGCGCGGAACCGAATTCTTTTACCATTTCACCAATTTCAGCCAACATGTCAGCCATGGTATCTCTCCTCTCAACCTGAAATAAACTTATGCGTTAATGTATTTATCCGAAACAGCAGCAAACTCTTCATCCAGCTTTTTGATAGCCGGGATACGGTGCGTACGCCCGCCCCGCTCTTCGCCAAGGATGCCGCGGCCCCAGGGACCTAACAGTTCGAATTTGCCTTCCGCTTTCAGCTTTTTCACTTCCGCGATGTGTTTGATGATATATTCCCGCATGTTTTCGGGTTCCGGAACGATTTCCTGCACGCCGCCCAATTTATAGAAGAAGTCAGACCCTGCGGCAAATACCGGGTTGGTCTTGGACAGTTCTTCCAACCGTTCGATATCCATCTTGGTAATACGGGAGATGGAAGTCAGCGGCATAACATGGATCATTACGCCCCAATCCTTGGACAAAGCCAGGATCTGGTCCGCCTGCAGACCGTGGCACAAAAATGCGCCGGAAATCGCGCGGCCGATAACCATGGCAATAATCGGATGGCCGGTCTTGCGGGCTTCGGCCAGCGCCAGCTGGTAAGAACCGGTTGCCTTATTCATGCCGGCAATCTCTTCCAGTTTTCCGGGGCCGTTGCCCGGGGTGTCTACAATCAGGACGATGGCGCGTTTTTCGGACAGCGGTTTGTCTTTGTCCGCAGCAATCGTATCGTAAACGGCATTAGCCATTTTATATGCTTCTTCCATACCGATTACGCCGCCGAATACAACCGGGAAACGTTCGTTAAAAGCCTGTGCGTCGTTGGCAATAACAGTAACTTCCTGTCCTTCCAGTTTTGCTGTGCCAACTACTGAACCGGGCCCGTACTCCGGATCCAGTTCGAATTCACCAATCTTTCCTTCTACGAAGGAATCTTTATCTACAATCATGTCGATAGCGTCGCGGCCACGGCCAATCATAGTTTTTTCTTCATCCATGTTCGTTTCCTCCTCTCCTTACGGGCGTACTCTGCGTTTTACAACTTTCAGGAAGTCCGCGGTAGTCATGTTGGGCAGCGCGGCAGGATCTTCATTGCCGAAATGTTTCCAGAGATCCATGGAATCCCCCGGCTGCAGGTCGGCAACCAGCTGTACCAGTTCCTGCTGCTCTTTCACCAGTTTCTGGGAACCGATACGGCGCATTTTTTCAATTTCGTCCATGGGAATCGTCACCACGTCAGCCAATGCGTTGTGGAAATCGCCAATCTTGTCTTCCACCAGATAATTGCAGTCGCCTACAATATATTTCTGCTTGCCGCCGGTTGTACGGTAAACCAGCGCCTTATCGGAAGCGTCGAATTCATCCTTGCCCATTTCCTGTTCGATTACTTCCGGTCCGGTCAGGCCGATACGGCCTTCCTGGCTCATGATGATGACGTCGGTCGCCGCGGCGACAAAGCCCATACCGCCAAAGCAGCCGACTTTACTGCCGACAACCGCAACAACCGGGATAATATGGCGCGCATCCTGGATGGCGTCCATCACTTCCGCATGGGCCAGCAACCCTGCGTTGGCTTCGTGCAGGCGCACGCCGCCGGTTTCAAATGATATGGCCACCAACGGACGGCGTTCCGCATAATCATCCGGATGTTTTTCCTGGATTTCTTTGGCTACCTTGCGGGCCAGGTGAATCGTTTCAACCATCTTGGCGCCGTTTACTTCGCCGATGGCTCCGCCGATGAACTTGCCTTCCATGGAAACCACGAACACCGGGTGCTTGCCAATCAGCCCGACGCCGCAAACGGTTCCGTCGTCAAATTCTACAGCCGTTCCTAATACCGGAAGATGCGGACTGGTAAAACGGTCATGAGGTCCCAAAAATTCAGTAAAGGTTCCTTTGTCAACCATGCCCAGCGCACGTTCACGGGCATTGGCATCGAAGAAGCTGCTGTTTTCCAATTCGTTCCAGCTTTTCATACTTATTCAGCCTCCTTTGCAGTCGCTTCAGCCAAAGCCTGGCGCAGTCTCATATACACTACGATAGGAGTCGCGTTGTCATCATTGATCTCAATGCTGACATTGCCCACTCCGGTATCGGCAACAAATTTGCCAATCATTTTTTCCCAGACTTTATCAAAGCCTTTAACAGGAGTCACAACTTTCGCTTTTACGCCTCCGCCCAGATCTTTCTTTTCCATCAGGCATTCCATATCGCCGGAACCGGTTACGCCATGATGCGACCATTCTTTTGAAATGCTCTGTGTATTAGCGGATTTGAACTCAAATTCCAAAGTTTGCAAAGCCATTTACATGTCCCTCCTCTTACCAGTTCCTGAATTTAGCAGGCGGATTGTACAGGCCTTTGGACCAGACAACCAGATCGTGTACGTTCTTCGCTGCTAACATGTTGCGCGTTGCTTTCGAAACATCGATGTCCAGATCGGCAGCCGTTTTGATAATACCCAGTTCACGCAGCTTCCTGGTCTGATCCGGATCCGCTTTCAGCCCCACTTCTGTAAAGCCGGCCACGCCGCGGATAGCCGCCGTACGTTCTTCCATGTTGCGGCATTTATGCAGGTAGGCGATGCCTTCTTCCGTTACGATATGCGTCAGGTCGTCGCCGTAGATCATAACCGGCTCGATCGGCAGGTTTGCGTTCTTGGCCAGATCGAAGGCATCCAGCCTCTCCACAAAGCCGGGCGCCAGTTTTTCACGGAAGGTCTCCTGCAACTGTACTACGAGGCGTTTGCCGCGGTGTACCGGGCCCCACATCTCGCTGCCCATACCGTATTCTTCGCCGACTTTAAGCCATGCTCCCGAAGAATGACGGCGGCCTTTCGGATCGCAGCCCATGTTCGGAGCGCCGCCGAATCCGGCAACGCGGGTCGCCGTAGCGGTGGAACTGTTGCCATAGGGATCGATCTGCAACGTACCGCCGATAAACATATCGACAGCATAATGACCGGCCACCTGGGAGAAAGCGCGGTTGGAACGCATGGATCCATCCGGGCCAACAAAGAAGATGTCGCTGCGGGCTGCAACATAATCTTCCATGCCAAGCTCGCCGCCAAAGCAGTGAACCGATTCCACCCAGCCGCATTCAATAGCAGGAATCAGGGACGGATGCGGATTCAGGATAAAGTTCTTGCAGATTTTCCCGCGCAGGCCTAACTGTTCGCCATAGGTCGGCAGCAGCAGTTCGATAGCCGCCGTATCAAAACCGATACCATGGTTCATGGATTCAACCTGATACTCGCCATAAATCCCTTTGATTGCCATCATGCCTCTCAGCACCTGGGAGTCGGTGATCATGGCCGGATCGCGGGTAAAAAGCGGTTCAATATAGAAGGGTTTGGGCGACTGTATTACGTAATCCACCCAATCGGCGGGAATATCAATTCGCGGCAGTTTATCTACCACTTCATTTACCTGGGCAATGACAATGCCCTGACGGAATTTAGTGGCTTCGATGATAGCCGGGGAATCTTCCGTGCTGAAACCGGTGAACAGGTTCCCTTCTTTATCTGCCATTGTCGCGGCAATCAGCGCTACGCGGGGAGTCAGATCGACAAAGTAACGGCCATACAGTTCAAGATAGGTATGGATGGCGCCTAATTCCAGTTTTCCTTCTTTCAGGAATTCGGCAATGCGTCCGGCCTGCGGCCCGGAAAAGGACATATCCAGCTTTTTGGCAATCCCTTTTTCGAACACATCCAGATGTTCCGGCAGCGTCAGCACCGACTGCACCATGTGCAAATCATGCACTTTCTTAGCGTCTACCTGGCACAGGCATTTCGCCAGAAAATCAGCCTGCTTCTGGTTGTTGCCTTCAATGTTCACTTTATCAAACGGTTTAATCACTGTTTCCAATAAAGCTACTGCATCTTTGGCATCAACGATCTTTCCTTCCCTGACAAACTGTTCCGCGTCTTTTTTACGCGCCAGCGTGTCTTTCTTCAGAGTGTCCCACTCGCGGGTAATCCCTTTGTACTCCATGTACAATCGCTCCTTTCTTTTTCTGAAGATTTTCATATATTCCAACTAAACAAAAAGAGAGAGCAAGAACAGATCTGCTGTTCAACACTCTCTCATCATCGCCACTATTAACTTGTTTAGTTGTATATGCTGTTAATGATTATTGCGCAGACGGATCAGATATGCATAATCCCCAGACCCGCCCGGTCATGGTTCGTCATGTAATGCACTGCGGATTTGCCAAAGATCGCTACGGCAATCCAGGTATCATCGCGTACCACCGCAAGCTTTAATGCAAGGCTCGAACTGGATACCATGCTGAATAGCATCCCCTGTTTCGCTTCTTCCGCCGCATGCAGCAACGCATGCACATTCCCCGCAGATTTTTCAATCAGTTTTGAATTCAGCGCGGCGCCAATTAGCGACCGATTGACCTTTTCATTGAACTCGGCAAAATTGGATTTGCCTCCCACCTCGGTCACTGCGGCTCTGAACCCATTTTTACTAACCATCTGTTTTGCAAGTTCCTCGTCGCGCAATGTCTGCGTCATAGCCAGCAGCATGGCCGCTGTCCCTACGCTGTTAACACTGTTCTCCATGAAATCTTCCATTAATGTTCACCAATGTCCATCATTTACCATATTGAATACTGATTTCCCCAAAATTAAAACTTGCTTCCCGCCCCGCTTCATTTTGGACAAGCAAGGCTCCCTCCGCATCAAGGGCAACGGCCGTGCCGGAAAAAACTTCCCTGTCTTCATCCAGGACGGTTACTCTCTTGCCTAACGTGCAGTTCATTTCCTTCCATAAAGATAATACAGCTTCGTTTCCGTCCTGCTGCCACATCTGATACGTTTTTGAAAATTCCTTTAAAATTGCATCTAAAACTGTTTCGCAGGAATAGAATTTATCCAGGGAGCGGTTGAGCGACTCAGCTTTTGCCTTTACCTCTTCTGGCATATCGTCCATCGGCGGATCGACGTTCACGCCGATTCCGACGATTACATAATCTACGTCCTGGTTTTCCGTCAGCTGCATCTCTGCCAGAATCCCGGTTACTTTTTTATCTTCCAGTAATAAATCGTTAGGCCATTTGATACGGATTTCATCTGTCTGGTACAGGTTGCGGAGCGTTTTTGCAACCGCAACACCGGCAAGCAAAGTAATCTGCGCCACATAACGGGGATCGATTTGGGGACGGAGGATCAGGGAAAACCATAATCCTCCGACGGGAGAACTCCAAACCCGCTGCATTCTTCCATGCCCGCCGGTCTGCCGGTCGGCGACAACAACGATGCCTTCTTCTGCTCCCTGTTCCGCCATGCGGTGCGCAACCGCATTCGTGGAATCTACGGATGAATATTTTTGCAATTGAAATTGCATCGTCTGTCTCCTTCCAATGATTTCGCAACGGATTGATTACGTTACGTTATCTTTTTAAATTGCTTTACTGAGTTTTATTTAAGCATTCCGATTGTTGCAATGAATACGCCGCAAGCAATGGCCGAAACAATTACACCGCCAATGTTGGCGCCCATGGCAACCGGCAATACGATTGCAAAAGGATCTTCGTCCTCCGCAATATGCTGCGCAATTTTCGCCGTTGTCGGAACGCAGGATACACCGGAAATACCAACCACCGGGTTAAAATCACCTTTCTTGAACCAGTACAGAATCCAGCCGCCCAGCACACCGGTAATACCGGAAACCGTCAACGCACAAACGCCCAGAATTACCAGTGGCGCAACCTTCGGATTCAGCAAAGTGGACGCTTCGCACAGGGTGCCAAGCAGCAGGCCCAGCATTAATGTGGATACATACAGCACAGTGCTTTCCAGCAAGTCCTGATACGGAACGATCTCCGCTTCTTTAATCGCCATGCCCAGGAAGAATGACATCAGCAGCGGAGCCGCCATCGGCAGCAAGATGCACAAAATGGCGCAGCACACCAGAATGAAAATGAATTTTTTGGATTTCGGGGTTTCCGGCGCATCAAAGATAATATCAATGCCGCGATATTTTTTCGGAACCAGCCATTTGACCAGCGTAGGATATCCCGCATAGGTCAGAGACAGGTACAGGTAAGCAATAACGGAAATCGGCACAAACAGTTTCGGCGCCAGGATCAGTGAAGTAAACAATACGATAGGACCGTCAGCGCCGCCAATCGAAGCAACGGCAGCCGCTTCATTAGGAGCCAGCCCCAGATGCACGCCCAGGATCAGGGTAACGAAAGTGCCGGCTTCAGCAAAGATAGCAATGATAATCGAAGTCCAGGGATTGGCCAGGATAAATCCAATCTCACACATTGCGCCGATGCCCATAAATACCAGGCAGGCTACCAGGCTGTTACTGAAAGTCAGGTTGTAAATCGGCTGCAGGAAATTGATCTGCATGATATTGACCAGCGCATCCGGATCGGAAACCAGCGGGTCAAGGAAAATCGTTCCCAGTTTTCCGCCTTCCATGAACAGCACGCCGCAGTTGATACTGATCATGCCGATGCCCATCGGCACCATGATCAACGGCTCCAGCTTGCGGGTAAAACCAAGATATGCCAGGATAAATCCAAAAATAATCAACCCGATACGCGCTCCCGCAATCACCGGATCCTGTACGAACAAGCTGGCAATGCCGGGGAAAAGAGTTGAAAAAATACTTGCATCCATTATTGTTCTGCCTCCTCTCCTTCAACCGCGTCGCCGCCCATCAACTTGTTAAGCAATACGACGACGCCCATCATTACTAATGAGATGACTGCTGTAAAAGCGTATGTCGCTAACGCATATAACTCTACACTCATCGGTAATTTTCCTCGCTTTCTTTAAATTTTTAAAGTTTTCTTACGCCCTCGCCCTGATATGATTTCCGGACATCACATCATAACAAAGTTTATATGAACAAAAAAACGGAGAAACAGTGTTCATCACGCTATCTCTCCGTCGCTCATACCGAGTGTACAACAGGATGCCATGTTGCAGTTAAATTTTCCTGTAACAAAACTTCCTTAGCAGGTAATATAAAATTCATATTATCCCTCCATACACCTTCCCGTCTCTCGCAGGTCAAGCAGTGATGTTTATACAGGCAGTTCTTCTGGCTTAGGATCATCAATTGCTTCGCCTTCCCGGAATATGATTCCAGTGACATGATTGAAGCGCTTTCCCCTTTACAGCGGCGGGACCGCGCCGGACTTTAACCGGCTTATCTGTTAGACCTCGGCTTATCTGACCGAAGTACCTGTACAAAATTATTCTATTGTAAAGCAAAAAAGGGGAAACTAAGTGATACTCATTCTCACTCAATCTCCCCGATTATTCAGTTCAAAAAAACTGTGAAGCTTACAAAATTATCTTGTTTTGCACGGTTTCACACTGTCTCTCTTTCTCTTACGATTGGAATATATCACAGCCATCAAGTCTTTGTCAAGCACTTTTTTGACAATAATTCTTATTAAAATTTAAAATCGGCATACAAATATATTTGTTTCTTTTTACATATACAAGCCTTGCTTCATATAAAACGGATTGAAGGTATACAGGAATTATACTTTACCAAAAAAAGGAATCCAGAATCTGGGCAGACTAATTTTTTGTCCTTTAGGGCCGCATCCCCACCGCCATATAAAGAATCAGTCCCAACACCCCGGATGATGCCAGCAGTTTAATTGTGCCCACTTTCTTTTTCAAAGCGATCCACGTAAGCACAAAAATCAAAACTGCAACCATGTCCGTCTTTCCAATATCCACCGGCAACTTTTCTTTATTCCAAAATGCCAGCAGGATAAAGTTCACGCCTGCGCTGGCAATCAACGCTACCACAGCAGGACGCAAGCCATTTAAAATACCGCGGATCGGCCCGACATTTCCGTATTTATAATACAGATATCCTAAAGACAACACGATAATGACGGAAGGAAACACAAAACCCGTTGTGGCTGCGATGGAACCTGGGATTCCCGCCACTTTGCTGCCCACAAACGTCGCCGCATTAATTCCGATAGGGCCGGGCGTCATCTGGGAAATGGTAAATATATCAATGAATTCGTTCAGCGTCAGCCAACCGTGCTTATCAATGACTTCCGCCTGGATCAGCGGCATGGACGCATACCCGCCGCCTACACAGACAAGTCCTACGGCAGCAAAACTGATAAATAATTCCAGCAACAGTTCCATTTCAAGACACCTCAATCATATTTGGACTCCTTCATCAGGAATAATCCGATGACAGCGTCAACTAAAATGATATACATGATATTGATCTTAAAGAAATAAGAAGCCGCAAAGGTTCCCGCCATAATCAGGAGCGGCAGCACCAGCTTCTTTTTCCATTGTTTCAACACCAAATCCAGCACCACATTAACAAGGATCGCCGTCACGCCGCACTGCATACCTTTTAAAAACATCCGCACATACGGATTGGAAGCAAAGGCGTCGTAGCAGTACGAAATAATCGTAAGCGTTACCAGCGGCGGAAGGATGGTGGCGAGCAATGCAACTGCAGTTCCGCGAAAACCGCCCATACGGTATCCCATAATGATGGAAGCGTTGGCTGCTACCAGTCCTGGCGCACTTTGCGCAATGGACACCAAATCCAGCGATTCATTTTCATTCATCCATCCATATTCATCCACGAATTTTGATTTAAGTAGCGGAATGATTACAAAACCGCCGCCAACTGTAAAGGCGCTAATCATAAAAGTAGATATGAAAAGTTTCCAGTAGGAGAACTCTTCTTTGAAAACTGCCTTTTCCAACTTTTTCTCTGCATCCCTTAAATCACTCATACATCTTTCTCCAAAACAAAGCCGTTTTTATACAACAGAAAACCGATTGTACAAAAAAGGAAAAACCATTATGGCTGTTTGCAAAAAAGCCGCATACCGTGACCAGTATGCGGCTGCGCTTCAGCGCGTCCTTACCCGCTTCTATAATTATTATAGCAGAAAACGCACGCCTTTTAAACAGGTATGGATCAATTGTTTTCCTGTTCTGCTTTCAGGCGCTTCTTATCTTCGTACATGTTGCGATCCGCGCGCTCAAACACCGGAGCCACGCTTGCGTCGTTTTCGTATTTCGCCATGCCGCAGGCAATGACGATGCCGCCGGAACGGATCGCATCCGTATTGCGGTCCTTCATTTTCCCCAGCAGCTCTTCTATGCGCAGGTAATCCTCATCCCGCGCGATGGCTACGAATTCGTCGCCGCCCACCCGGAAGACCGGGCTGTGCTTAAACACATTGCAGATGATCTTGCAGGCATCCCGGAGATACTGGTCCCCCGCTTTATGCCCGGTAGTGTCGTTCACTTTCTTCAGGTCGTTCACGTCCATGATGGCGATGGCAAACTCCGGCAGGCAGTGTTCCGCGATCTGACGGTTCAGTTGCTCTTCGGTATCCAGGTAGGCATGCCGGCTTTTCACACCGGTCAGCGCAGTGAGGCGGGCGTAGGCGATCCGTTCCTCCCGCGCCTGCTCTGCCGCGCGCCCTAACGCAAACGCAAAACGATTTGCACTTTGACTTTGCCAGAGATCCCGTTATTATTTTCAGACAAACATGGAACCGATGTTCATAAATTTATAAAGTATATTTTATCACAAGCCCTGCAAAAAGGAAAGAGCTCAGGCGCTGCCGCGAAGAAAAGAAAACCGCCTGCTACATTTCAAATTCCATGCAGCAGGCGCAGCGAANNCGAAAGGATCGTCCTTTTCATTTTTTCAAATTATATTTTCATTTATTTACGAATCTGGCATTACCGTATTAAAAAGCAGAACAGCAAAGCTAACACAGCAACGCCATAAAATCCGGTAAGCTTTAGGTCTTATCCGCCGCATCCGCGTACTGCCGGATAATCTCTTGCACCTCTGCTTCCTCCAGATCGAACAGCCTGGCAATCGCAGCCGCGCTCATGCTCTCGCGATAACATTTTAACACCAGACGAACACGTTCTTCCATGAGGCCGGAAGTGCGTCCTTCCTCCAGACCGGCAGCATGACCCTTTGCTTCACCTTCAGCCAGTCCAGTTGCGCGTCCTTCTGCCAAACCGGCAGCATGGCCGCGCTCCCAGCCCACTTCTTCGTCGTACTCTTTCATCGCCGCCATATCGCGCAGATATTTCTCATGCTGTTCATACGCCGTGATGCAGTCCGGGTCTGCCAGGAATACCTTCTCCGCTTCCATCACTTTCTGAATCGCCGGGTCCTTCATGGCCAGCCGCCTCCTTTCCTCGTTCGTTGTCTTCGGCGAAAGATACGCCAGCCAATGCTCCAGCCGGTTCATCTTTTCAATATCGCCCTTGTGCCACTTGGGCAGCTCGATAAAATGGATCTCCAGATCGTCCGTCAACTTATGTTTCAGGTCTTTCGTGTTCAGCACCGCAAAGCTGCTGTGGTACTCCGGCCACACTTCATCCTTAAACAGGTTGTAAGACAGGATGCTGATCACCACCGTGCGGTTCAAAGCGCTGTATTTCTCGCCCTTTTCCAGCCGTCTTCCATATAAAAGAGACCAGTAATACAACGTTCTTCTGTCCATGCTTTTCAAGCTGCGAAGCTGAAGCTCCACATTGACCAGCGTCCCGTCGCCGCTGTAGCCGGTCACGTCCAGCAGCACGCCTTTGCCACCTATCCTGTCCGGGTCAAGTTCCCTGTCCTTGAACTCAAAATCAACAATTTCTTTTGCTCCGTCCAGCGCAAAGACACTGTTGATTAAGGCCAACGCGGAACCTTTGTTCTGCCTGCTGGCAAACACGTACTTCACATAGAAGTCGTTCATGCGGTTGAAGGGCTTGCCGTTTACAAAGGTTTCCGTCTGCTCCTGAACCGCTTCGTTTTCTTCTGCGTTTTCAATTTCGATTTTACTCATTCCATCACGTTCCTTTCTGAAAACCGGTTTCAAAACAGGAACGATCCTTCCGCATTATTATTGTAGCGCTAACTCCAGGCGAATGCAAGGATGGCAGGGCAAGATTTCACGATAAGTTGACAATTGGGAGGCAAACATACAAAGCGCAGGAAATACAGTTAACCTGTTAATAGATCAGCCAATTGCAATTACCCCAAATTTTGCCGATCCCCGTAAACGCCTGATAAGGTCTCTGAAACAAAAAACTACAATTTTTCGCAAGAGGTTCTTCCGCAGCAATACAAAAATGCAAATTTTGTGCTATAATTTTATTGATAGGTTATTGATAAGAAAGGAGGTGGCGTCATGTTCCGCAACTTAGTCCTGCTCAACGCGCTGTGCCTTTTTGCCAGCGTCACGGTTTACATTGCCGTCATCGGGGCGGCGGCTCCTGTATACGGCAAAGCCGCGCTGGCAGAACTGAACCTGTTCTTCATGGCGTCCACCGCCATCGGCATTTTCGCTTTCGGTTTTTTACGGAAACGGTTCCCGGATGTTTCCCTGCGCCGCTCCTGGATCGCGGCCCTTTTCGTCAACGGGATCAGCATCGCGGCTCTGTTGCCTGTCCTTACGGCAGGCACCGGTTTTTCGCTCCGCTTTGCGTTCCTCTGCCTTTTTACACTGACGAACGGGTACCTTACCGGACTTCTCTTCTATTACATTGTGCGCTGCATCCCACCAGATCGTCAGGGTTTCTGTATCGGCGCCTTTCTGGCCTGCGCGCACTTCTTACTGTTCCTGTCGGATTCCCTGATCCGGATCTTCGGCAGCCCGTCCCACTATGCCCTGTGGTTCCTGTTTCCGGCGTTGGCAGTGGCGGCGCGGCTTCTTCTGCCTCTCAAGGCAGCGGAACGGGAAGCGCCGGAACGCAGGCCGGAACCTGATCCGTTCCTTTTGCGCCATGCGTCCCTGGTCCTCATCGCTGTGGCCCTGCTGTCGCTAACGGTGGGTTTCAGCGACAGCCTGTTTTTGGTCCAGCACGAGGAGCATACGGAATGGTTCCGCTACACCCGCTTTGTCAATGTCAGCGGCTTTTTGCTGGCCGGCTGGCTGGCGGATTCCCGTCCGGTCTACCTGCCCATGGCGGCGCTCCTGGCCCGGACGATATCCCTCTCCTTCTGCGTCTTTTCCCTGGAAGGCGGCGCGGTGAGCCTCTGTTCCATCGCCGACTGCTTTTTCACTACCTTTTTAATTGTATTTGTCATCTGGCTGTTCATCACCGTGGCGCCCTATATGCCAAATGCGGAACACTGGGCCGGTATGGGCCGCATGGTGGAACTGCCCTGCGGCGCGGCGGGCGCTTTGCTTGGGGTGGCGCTACTGCAGCGGCTGCCGGTGTCCCTCACCTTCCTTGTGTACGTGATCCTGCTTGTCGTTTCCGGCGCGATGTTTTACCAGGCGATGCTGGGCTGGTACAAAAACGCAAACCGCCCGGTCGTCTTCGCAACGGTAGAAACGCCGCGTAACGAAAGCGAGCCTTCTTTCCACGAAGGCAATTTCTCTTTTCCCCTGTCTCCTTTTGCAAACGGGGAGCAAAGGGAATGCTGCGGTTCTTTCCTGTCGGAAGAGGAAGCGATCTTCTCTCAGCCCACAACAGGATGGGACGAAGGGCATTGCCCGCCGTCCAAAAGAGGACGGGGCGAGACGGCAATAGAGGAAACCGATCCGGCCCCTGTCGGCGATTTTTCCGTCAGGGATACGGCGCTGATGCAGGAAACCAATCCTGCTGCAACGACTCCATTTGGCGCGGCGCGATTTAGTGCGACGGGCTTTGCTGAAACAGAAAACGCCACAGCAGACGCGAACGTATCTTCCCAGCCCGAACTCACCCCCATCTTTAACATGACGCCGGAACAGCTGGAAAGACAGCTTCGAATTTTTAAAGCCTTCTATCGACTGACCCGGCGTGAAACGGAAGTGCTGCGGGAGCTGACCTGGGAACGGAGCATTCAGGAAATCGCCGAGAGGCTGGACATATCCCAACGCACGGTGAAGTACCACATCAGTAACCTGTTCCAGAAAACAAATGTAAAAACGCAAAAAGAACTGAAGCGCGCGCTACGCAAACAGAAGCGCCGCTTCGACAAAGGACTGGATCCTCTTCCCCTTGACGAAGACGAAGAGGACGAGTGACAAAATTAGGAAGCGCTGAGTAAGGATGTGCTTCCTTAAATGAATAAACAAAGGAGCCGACTTATGAAACGCAAATTTTTAGCATTGCTGTTAACACTGATTACCATAACCGCCGTTTTGGCAGGATGCGGCGGCAGCGCCCCCAAAGCGCCGGAAAAGAAAGCGGCGGCGCCGCTGAAAGAACTGAAAGTGACCTACGTAAAAGCGCCGCTGAACATTCCCAGCATCGTGGACAAAGCCAACCAGACCATTGTGAAAGGATTTGAAAAAGACGGCACAAAGGTTACGTTCCCGGAGATCACCTCCGGCGCCAAGCAGACGGAAGCCCTGGCCGCCGGTTCGCTGGATATTGCCAGCTGCCTGGGGGGGACCAGCGCCATCCTGGCCGCGTCCAACGGAGCCGACGTAAAGGTCGTGGGCATTTACAGCCGCGCGCCCAAAGCCTTTAACATTATGGTGAAAGACCCGGCCATCAAAACCGCCACGGACTTAAAAGGCAAACGGATCGCCGGACCGAAAGGCACAATTTTACATCAGGTGCTGGCGGCTGCGCTGGCAAAAGAAAAGCTCACGTTAAAAGATGTTGAATTCCGTTCCGTAGGCATCCCCGCCGGTGTCAACGCATTGCTCTCCGGCGAAGTGGACGCCGCTCTCGTAGCCGGCGCCGAAGTCTTACGCGCACAACGGGCCGGCGCGCGGGTGCTGGCTAACGGCGACGGGCTGGTAAATGCCACCATCGTTGTGGGCGTAAGCGGCAAATTCCTGAAAGAACATCCGGACGCTGTGAAAAAATACATGGCGCTGCATCAGGAAAGCATCGACTTCATGAAAAAGAATCCGGACAAAGCCTTTGCATTTACCGCAAAAGAAACCGGTCTTTCCACCGACGACGTAAAGCTGATGGCTCCCTGGTATGACTTCACCACCGCCATTACGGACAAAGACCTGAAAGATCTGGAAGAGACGCAGGAATTTTTGCTGACGAATGACATGCAGAAAAAGAAGATTGACATTAAGACGATGATCGCAGAAGTAAAATAAGACTATGAAATAAACTCTGCAAAAATCAGAAACAGGTCTTCTGTGATAAAATAAAACAAAGAGCCGACGCGCAACGCAAGCTTCACTCACTTGCATCGCGCCCGGCTCTTTTTATGTTGCGAAAGCTTATCACAAAGATCAATACCTTGGGATGGTCACAACCATGCGCATAAACTTCCATGTAGGTGCACAGTATCTTCCCGTGCAGCTTTTAAATGATTCACAGATTATGTTATCTATTTCAGCATCTAAAATTTGTCGGCAGTTCAGTACCCCATGTCCTCGTCTATCAGTACCACTTCCATATCCATGTGGTTCATCTTGCGCCAGTAAATGGTCTGGGCGCTGCAGATGCGCTGCGGGCTGCGGCAGTCATAACAGTGGTCCAGCTTGAAAGCGCAGGGCGTTTTGTACCCATGCCGCTGGGCGTTTAAAGGCGCCGCCACATTCCGCGCGCGGAACGCCGCTTCTTCCAACGTGGGGCGGATCTTGTTGCGGCCAATCACAAAGTACACTTTCTTATGCCCGTACAGGGACCCCGCGATCCGGTTGCCGGTGCCGTCAATGTTCACGATTTCGCCGGTTTCCGCCAGCCCATTGGCAGACAGCAGGAATATCTCCGTAGTGAGGCAGTCCCGGGCTGTAGAATAAAAGCCCTTCCCTTCCCGGGGATATTTGGGGTGATACACATCGTTGTGGGTCTGCAGCATTTCAAACAGATGCATCTCCAGCAGCGTTTCCGAATCGCCAAAGCCTACGGTCATGCCGTCAATTTTTCCGTTTAAATACTCCGCCGCTTCCTTCGCCGTAGCAAAGCAGCTCACTTCATACCCGCGTTTCTTCAAAGCCTCCGCCGTTTTAGCAAGATCCATTTTTGTTCTCCTCTTAAAGAAACAACTCACATCCCCAAACAGCAAAACGGTTCACGCATTGCACTTACAACAAGAAACCAAAATCTGTTCCTTTGCCCGCCTGTCATCAGGCACTCTGATACCCGATGAACCAGCGCTTATGCCTGCAATGCAGATTCCAGCGCCAGAGCCAGCTGATCCGCGCAGGAAGTTCCCCGGCCCGCGCAGTCGTTTCCTTTTAAAATACCAATGATCTCTTTCGGATCCTTTCCTTCCACCAGTTTGCCAATGGCCAACAGGTTTCCCGGGCAACCGCTGACAAATTTCACATTGCGCAGCTTGCCCTCGTCGTCAATTCCAAAAGTGATCAGCTTGCTGCAAACTCCCTTCGGAGTATATGAATACGTTTTCATGATGCATTCCTCTTTTCCAAGATTAAATTGAAGTTTTATTCGTCCGCATCGTCTCCCATATTGAGGCCCGCCGCATCAGTAACCGGCAGCGAGAAAACGATAGACTGGGCCGGCGTATCCATCCCGGCCTTCTTCATGATAGCCGACATGATCGCATTCCGCTGGCTCTTCTTCGTCACGATGAACGTCATATCCTTCTCCGACGCCAACGACACCCCGAAGAACAGCTCCGCCTGATTCATACCGGTACCCCGGGCATGAATCACCGTGCCGCCATACGCCCCTGCTTCCCGGGCCGCATCCATCACCAGATCGTTATGTCCCTGGTTACTCACCACCACCAATAACTCCATCGTCGTCTCTTTCATTACCGACTCTTCTCCTTTCCGGTAATTCTGTCCGGATATCAGGAACGCCAGTTCCCGTTTGCCGCCGATACTGCTCAGGGGAATGATGAACGAAATCCCCGTGTCCGGCATATCAATGTACATCTTTTTCTTCAAATACCGCTTTGTCTCTTTCCAGATCTCGCCGGTCACCAGCCCCAGCCCTACGGCTTTTTCCGACCGGTCCAGCCCCAGCATGTCAAGCATTTCATCCTTCGCCGTGCCGTACCCTAAGGAAATAAACCCAACCGGCATATTCTTTTCATCATAAACCGATAAAAACTCGGGAAGCTTCGTCCGGCTCGTGATGGTAATCAGCGCATATACTTCACTCACAGTCCGCTACCTCCTACAGATCGATAATATCGTAATCCCCATAACCGGCCAGGGTATCTGCCGCCACTTCCGGTTTCGGCGCCCGACTTGCCTGCAGCTTATAGATCAGGCCCAGACACTGGATGGCAATCAGCGGCGTCATGGCCACCATGGTCACCACGCCGAACGCATCCGTCACCACGTTGCCCCCCACCGTCATGCACGCTCCCATGGCAAAGGGAAGCAAAAATGTCGCCGTCATAGGCCCGGAAGCCACGCCGCCGGAGTCGAAAGCGATGGCGGTAAAGACCGGAGGCACGATGAAGGACAGCGCGATAGCAATGGCATAACCCGGTATCAGCATGTAAAACAGATGGATGCCTGTCAGCACGCGGACCATGGCCAGCCCCACCGAGACCGACACGCCGATGGAAAGGCTGCGTTGCAGCGCCTGCCCGCTGATCGCACCGGCCGTAATATCTTCTACCTGCTTCATCAGCACGTACACCGCCGGTTCCGCTTTAATGATAAAGTACCCGATCAGCATGCCGATGGGAACGATGATCCAATTGTAAGGCAACGTAGCCAGGATACTGCCAAGGTCAAAGCCCGCCGGAATAAATCCCACGTTAGCTCCGGTGAGGAACAGCACCAGTCCCACATAGGTATAGACGATGCCGTTGACGATACGAAGCAGCGCCTTTTTTTCCAGATGAAGAGCGATGAACTGGAAGATTCCGAAAAAGACGGCAATGGGAACAATAGCCTGAGCCAGATCCTCCATATATTCAGGCAGCTCAGCGAGAAACATACCGCTTAACTGCAGCGAGTGCAACACCTTGGGCACGGTGATTGGCTGAAACACCGCGTTTTCCGGCCGGAAGATCAGGCTCAGCAGCAGCACCGCAATGATGGGCCCAATGGAGCAGAGGGCGATAAGCCCGAAGCTGTCCTGGGAAGAATGTTTGGTACCGCGCAACGCTGAAACGCCGACACCGAAGGCCATGATAAAAGGCACGGTCATAGGGCCGGTGGTCACGCCGCCGGAGTCAAAAGCCACCGCCAGGAAATCCGGCGGCGCAAAAAAGGCCATCCCGAAAGCAATCAGATAAAAGAACACCAGCATGCGCTGCAGGGGAATCCCCAGCACCATGCGCACCAGCGCCAGAACCAGGAAAAACGCCACGCCCCCGGAAACAGAAAGGATCAGCACACTGTTGGGGATGGACTGGACCTGGTTGGCCAGCACCTGCAGGTCCGGCTCCGATACAGTGATCATGAACCCGAGCAAAAAACCCAGCGGCAAAATCAGCCAGAGCTTCCGCGTTTTGGTAATACGGGCGCCCACATACTTGCCCATGGGCTCCATGGCCTGTTCCGACCCGATCGTGAAGAACACCATGCCGATCATCAGCAGAATGCATCCGTAAAAGAACACCATAACTACATGGGTGGGCATGGGCACCAGCGTAACCGAAAGAAGCAGCACAATGGCAACCACCGGCACGATGGCTTTAATCACTTCGCTGAATTTTTCCTTAACTATCTCTTTAAACAATGGTCTCGTCCCTTTCGGAAAATGAAGTTTGTAAACCCGGGCTGACGCCGCCTGAATAAGCGTCGCGCTCCCGCAGGGCGCGAGGAGGAAAAGTAAAGTACTTTCTTGCAACAGAACCAAGTGTTGTGAACCGCAGGCGTCATCNNNATGTGCCGCTGGCGGCACTGCGAACAATCACGCACCGAAGCGTTCGCGACGTCTTATGAAGGCGGCGCCAACCGGGCGTATAAATTCCTGTTTCTCTGTTTAACGCGTCTTCTGCATACTTTCCAGAATCGCCGCATGGGTCTTTACCACCCGTCGGCTCAAATTCTCCCGGATGCTTTTGGCCGAACGCAGCAGACTGGTCGCCACGTCGATCGCCAGCCCCACGGACAAACCCTTACTGTACTCGTACCCTTTCACATAGGTGATGCGGCTGAACTCCGGACGCCAGCGTTTATCCAAAGGCTTTTTACTGCCTTCCGCCAGCAGGTATTCGTTGGCTTCCGCTTCCAGCTTGTCGCCGTCCGCGTCAATGGCGCCAAAGGTGTTCAGCAGATCGTAGTTGATCAGGTCGATGAGCTGTTTTGCGGAATTGTTGTTCAGCACAAAACTGATCTTCCCATTGGCCAGCAGCAGCTGGCTCCGCTCTTTCCAGGCGTCCAGCTTGTTCCGCACATTCATTTTATAAATGGCGGGCAGTCGCTTTTTGATATCTTCTGTCAGATTATACTGTGCCGCTTCCAGGGCCTCGCCCCGGCCGAAACGGGATATTGCGTCGCCGGCCAGGGTCTCCCCTGCCACGCTAACCGTCCGGATGATCTCCAGCTGCGGATCATAATGAAGACGTTTCTTCAATTCGTCGCAAAGATACTCCTGCATGCCGTCCATCTTTTCCTGCTTGTGGAACCCGTCCTCCGCATTGGTCAGCACAATGATAACTTTGCAGCCGGACTGGAGCAGCGGTACGATGATCTCTTCGATCTCCACCTCTTCGATGCGGGCCGTGTTGGCGGAAAAACAGTAATAGACAGCATGGAACCAGTCGTTGATATGAGGCGAAGTGTTCCGCTTGCGTACCAGGGCCAGCACTTCCTTCCGCCACTCCGGCAATGAATCCGCTTCCACGCCCCAGGTATCGAACACGTGATAAGCTACGCCGTTGCGGGTGATTTCATGTTCGTGCAGCCCTTTTCCCGTTTTGGGCAGCCCCGCCCCGGTGGGCAGGTCGAACCCGTACAGGTAATTCAGCAACGAAGTTTTGCCTGTGCCGGTCTTGCCCAGCACCAGGATGTTCCGCACCATGGGTCTGTGTATTTTATTTTGCTTTTCTTCCGATGAATGATCCGTCCTGCCGGAAGCGGCCGTTTCCTTTTTGCCGGAAACTTTACTTCCCGTACGGTTCCAGGTTTTTGCCGTCATATGCCACCTGTCATTTCTCATTATTTTGCAGCTCGTCTGCAAGCGGGGAACGGTTTTCCTTTTCTTTCATTCCCTGTCATGTGCCGCAATCGCACATGTGCGGCTGCAAATCTTACTTTTTATAATATTTCTGGATCAGCTTCATGATCACATCCATGGCAAAAGCAGAAGTGATGTCTACCTTCTCCCCTTTCGCCATGTGGGACGCGGTTTTATAACAGACTTCGTTGACCGCCCGTCCGAATGCGTAGGTGAACGAAGTGGCCACGCCGCTGTTCACCACAGCTGCCGCAATGGAACCGGCCCCGGGGATGATCTTCAGCAGGGAACGGGAGAAGATACGTCCCGTATTGGCTACCACTACGTTGACAAAGACTTCCTTAATTTTATCCGTACCCCGGTCGATGCCCCAGAAATTAAACAGATGCGTCGCCATGGTCGTCTGGATGGCAATCAGCGCGGCGGAATCCGTCATGGGTAGCGGGCACACCACCGCGCCGGCGGCAGCAGCCACATACCGGTTGATCAGTTTATCCGCCTGGATGTGCTTGATATGCAGCTCCTGTCCCAGCGCCTGGGCAAAGGCCAACTGCAGACCCGCATCCAGATGATCCACGGACCAGCCCAGCAGATCGTTCCACTGCATCTTTTCTTCCGGCACCCGGGGATCGATGCTCACCACAAACGCAGCCGTATCAGGCAGCTTCTTCTTCAGCACCTCTTTCATTTCATCCAGTTCCACCATGGTAGCCGCGTCAATCTGGGTCAGCACCACGCAGACTTCCGTCAGTCCGCTCAGGGCCGCGATGGCGTCCAGGTCCGTCGGGGTGACGCGCTTGTTGGCCGCCGAAATGCAATACCAGGCCAGATGCACATGCTTTTTGACATCGCTTTTCCCGTTTGCCTCTTTCACAAAGCCAATGACATCTTTATAAAACTTCTGCTGTTTCTCTTCGCCAACTTCGTAGCCAAGAGTATCGTACAGCACCACGTCATAATTTTCCGGCTCGTACCGGGTGATGCGGTCTGTCATGGGTTTCCCGCTGCCCGCCTTCGCCACGTCCATACCGAAAAGGTGATTGATCAGGCTGCTTTTTCCCACGCCGGTGCCGCCTGTTACAAGAACGCTCGGCTTCTTCACATTTTTACGGATCTTGTTCAGTACTTTGTCGTAATCAAAATACTGCAGTTTATCAATCAGTTTTTTCACATCGTCTTCTTTTAACACAACACACCTCCGCCATTTTTTTTGCATACAACGGTAACCGCCTATAAGTAAGCGATTACGCTTTGGTTGTTTCCCGTCTGGTCAAACTATATGGGATCCCAAAACGCTGCGCCCGGTTCACAGCTCATTGTACCAGTTTCTGTATCCGGCTGTACACACGCAGCGCGTTTTCATAATAAAACTCGTTCCAGTGTTCTTCCGGCACGATCTTCCCCAGATTCCGGATGTTATCCGGAATGTTGACCAGGGGCCAGTCGCTGCCGTACATAATTTTATCCCAAAGCTCATGATATTCCAGCCACATGCGGACATACTGCCGGAACGCCGCGATCTCCCGCTCCCGTTTCGGCATCAGGCGGTGTTCCCACAGGCCGGAAAAATCAATAAACACATTTTCATTTTTGGATGCCACTTCAATGGCGTCCGGTATCCAGGGGTTCCCCACGTGGCAGATCACAAACCGCACGTCGGGATGCTCGCTGGCCGCTTCATCCACCGTCAGGGGATGAGCGTACCGAAGCCGCCCGTGATGATTGGCAGTCTCCCCGCTGTGCATGGCAACGGGCACATCGTAAGCCTTCGCCAGTTCAAACAGGGGCTCGTGACGCGCATCGTACAGGTACACATTCTGGTAACCCATGTAAAACTTGATACCCACACAGTGAGGATCCCGCTGCAGGTAATATTCAAACTCCTGCGCTGTCTTCTCTGCGTTCTCCGGCGTGATCGCCTCGCTGTCCACGCCTAAGCAGTACCCCACGTTGTCCGGCTGGTTGTACGGTGTTTCGCAGAAGGGTTCGCCTCCCAGGTTAATGAGCCGCGGGACCACGCCGCCGAAACGGCAGGGGGCGTCGTCGCTGTTCCCCATGGCCACGGAAAAGACGATCCCGTTTACCTCGCAGATATCCTGCCAGCCTTTCCGGGAATTTTCGTGATCCGCAAGCTTCGCCAGTTCGTCAAACCCTTCAATATTAAAATAATGCATATGCGCGTCAATGATCTTCATAAAGGAATCCTCTTTGCCGTTTCAAACCTGCCCCGTTGCCCGTCTGCCGACATTCTTTTCTTGCTGCTTCCAGCACAGGCAGGAGGATCCGGTCTTATGCTTCCAATCTTTCTTCTTCCTGTGCAAAGCCTAACTTTTTGTTCTTTTTCATTTCTTTGCGCAAATCCTTCACCAAGTCCTGCAGAGTCACGCTATCCATTTCCTTCTGCAGGCTGCGTTTCATCTTTTTGAGCCGTCCGTCCATCACCGCATGGATGTTAGCGCCCACCGGACAGTCCGGATTGGGATTTTCATGAAAGTGGAACAACTCTTCTTTTTTATCTTCCACGGCGCAGAAAATATCCCACAGCGTGATTTTTTTCGGCTCTTTCGCCAGAGACGCGCCGCCGACGCCGGCCTCTACTGTCACCAGGCCCGCGTCTTTCAGCTGCCCCAGCGTCTTACGAATGATGACCGGATTTACATTGACGCTGCTTCCCAAAAAGTTAGACGTAGTTTTAAACTGTCCCTCAAATTCATTCACTGCCAGCAGAATATGTACGGCAATCGTAAAACGGGACGAAAATTGCATGATGCCCTCCTCCAAGCGCTGCAATGTAAGGAATCGCTGATTAAAATCGGCAACCCTGCAGACGAATTAATCAGCACTTCCATAAAATTTACCGCTTCATTTTCATTCAGATTCTTTATCTTATATTGTACCATTCACAAGTTGTAAGGTCAACGAATACAGCAAATTGTTAAATTCATTTCACAATTTTTTTGTAAATCCATGTTATACTGATACTGTAAGCGAAAAAAACGGAAACGTTCTCTCGCCTCCCTGCCGGAAAACACAAAACCGGCACGCAGGGTTTCCCTGGGAACCATAAAAGTAATCCAAGGAAGCGCTGATTCATTCGTCTGCACGCTTGTCAGCACATCCTAAAAAAAGGAAAGAGGAATCGTCATGGCAGAAAAATTAAAAGTATTAATCCTTAACGGCAGTCCGCGGATAAACGGGAACACCAGCATCGCACTGCGCGAACTGCAACAGGTCCTGGAAGAAAACGATGTGGAAGTAGAAAATATCCAGATCGGCAAGGAAGCCATCCGTGGCTGTATCGCCTGCGGCTATTGCACCAAACACGGAAAATGTATGTTCAAGGATATTGTGAATGACATTGCGCCGAAATTTGAAGCCGCAGACGGACTCATCGTTGCCAGCCCGGTCTATTACGGTTCCGCCAACGCTACGCTCATTGCCTGCCTGGACCGTCTGTTCTTCAGCACTTCCTTTGACAAGACCATGAAGGTAGGCGCCAGCGTTGTCTGCGCCCGCCGCTCCGGCTGTACCGCCACCTTTGATGAATTAAACAAATACTTTACCATTTCCAACATGCCGGTGGTATCCAGCCAGTACTGGAACAACATCCACGGCCTGAATCCCGGCGATGCGGAACAGGACGGCGAAGGCCGGCAGACCATGCGCGCCCTGGCAAGGAATATGGTCTTCCTGATGCGAAGCATCGCGTTGGGCAAAGAAAAATTCGGCCTGCCGGAAAAAGAAGAATGGATCGGCACGCACTTTATCAGGTAAATGTATCCGGCAGTTTCTTAATCGAAACTGCGCCGTTATGTTCACACAATCATACAGCGAACCAGGTTCCTGTAAAACAAAACGTGTATCCCTCTTGCACCGAAACAAGGGGATACACGTTTTTTATTTTCATAATATGCTTTTAGTGATTGCAACCAGTGATGCAAACAGCGCGCAATTTTCAGGGAACCGGCGCTGCATTAAGTAATCAATTCTCCTTAGTTTAGAATCCCAGGTCTTCGCCCACTAAAATCACTTTAATCTTTTTCGGCGGTTTGCTGCGGCGGGTGACCACGATGTAATTGCAGATGCAGTCCTCATGGATGCAATCTGCGCAGACGCCTGTCAATCCGCAGGGCGTTTTGATTCCAAAACGTTGAGCGTTGATGGTCGCCGCTGTTTCATGGGCTCGGTCCATAGCGCTGTGCAGATTTTTTGTCACTTTGTTCAGGCCGGCGATGACAATCACCTGCTTCGGTCCGTAAATCATGGCGGCGCAACGGTTGCCGTTGCCGTCAATGTTTACCAGTTCGCCGTTTACGGTAATGGCATTGGCGCTCATCAAAAACGTATCGCACAGCAGTCCTTTGCGCATAATGTCCGCACGTTCTTCCGGGGTCTTCGCCGTATCCCGGTCAATGCATTTGCAGTTCTTCCGCACATAATCCAGCAGGCCGATCTCCGCAATGGTAGCGGACCCGCCCCAGCTGATCACATCGTCTTTCGGGATCAGTTCCAGCGCTTTGGCCAGCGCGTCTTCTTTCGTCGCGCAGTAGTAAGCGTCAAAGGCCCGGGCCTGTAATTTTTTTACTAAAGTAGCGCCTAATATGGCGTCGCGTTCTGTCTTTGGATCTGCCATGATGATTCCCCCTCTTTTTCTTTTTTATATTTTTGCCTGCCACATACAAGCAAGCCTGCCAGCGTCTCTCTGCCTGCTGACGCAGTTCCCCTTTTACCCTTTCGGCACAACTGCGGGACCGCGGTCAGTTTTTGATTTCAGCCGTTCATCTTCAAACACCGGCGTCAGCATATTATCATACAGGGTCAGCAGTTTCACTTCGTTCCCTGTATCGCCCACAATGAAATTCATCTGGTAACGGGAGTCGTAATCTTTCATGCCTTTGTCTTCCCAAACCGTGACCTGATACCAGCCAGCCCAGGAATCTACCGGCGGATTGTCTCCGCTCTTAAATTCAATTTTGTAATCATAGAACTGAGACGCGCTCACCATATTCGTCGCCGCAGGGATAAAGTCTTCCAGCATGCACTTGATCATGGCATACTGCAGTACCAGCGGCGCCGGCCGGTCCGTCACCGGAATGTAATGCCCGCACAGGGGCGCCGGCATATTTTCCGCACCAATGACATTGATGCGTCCTTCTCCCGCATCCGACATCAGGTACATCTTCGGCTGGTTTTTCTGCATTCCCTTCTGTCCGTCGCGAAGCGTTTCCGCATAATCCAGCAGGAACGGAAGTTCATTGTCGTTTATAAACTGGGGGCTGTCCACCAGGCCACCCATTTTGATCTCTTTCGGGCTTCGGAGCCGCGCCGCCATGTACACGCTGCCGTCCGGTTTCCCGCCCGGATGGTTCCGCTGCACCGACTCGATGCCGATATAGGTCCGTTCAAAGGAATCCCCTGCCAGGATCCCCTTCTTATGCATCACCACTAAATATGTAATCGTGCTTTCATCGGAAAAACGCCGGTACACGCCTTCCCGGAAAAGTTCCGGCGCGCTTTTTCCGGAAATCGTTTTCACAAAACGGCCCGCGCTTCGGATCGGCGCCGCCCCGCTATTATTTTCGGCAGCAAATGCTGCCGCGCAGGCAAAGGTCAGCAGCAATGCAAAACAAACGGCGACAAAAAGCGAAATGTGTTTAGAAATTTTTGAATCCCTTTTTGTTTTGGTAATCATTGTATCCTGCGCCTCCTGTTTTTACTGATACGCAATTACGATCCGCGACACGCGCCCGCCTTTTACAAACACGTACAGGTTGCCGCGGTTTTCCTGGCTGCTGGTATCATGGTTGTACCAGTACAGTGTTTCTCCGTTTTCCGCCGGGCTTTTGACGTCTTCCTTCCCCAACCGGTCAAGCATATCTTTTAAAGGCATGCCCACCGTCACGCCGTCTGGGGTCGTCCAGCCGTTTTGACCGTTTGATTCGATCCTCCAGGCGTCTTTATTATAAAACTTAACAATGATGGATTCTTTTTCATAAATGAATGTGGTTTCCACAAAATCCCCGTAAGCTTCCGACTTCACTTCTTCCAGCGTGACGCGTTCGGGAACGCCGAACACATTCTTGGCGTCGTCGAACTTTGCGCCCAGCTGTATGCCTAACGCGATCCGGTTGGCAGGCAGTTCCGCATAGGAAACGCTCATGAATGCAAACAGCAAAACAAAAACAATGGCAATGATCCGGCATTTTTTCATAGCAACACCCCGTTTCGCATTTTTAATAAATTGAAGTTTACCCTCGCATCTTCGCATTCTTACAATGCGCTTTAATATAATTTGCTACAAACGCAAAATCTTCCTCTTCCGCATACACCTGGTTGCGGTTCAGGGTTTCGTTCACACGGATAAGATGTTCTTTCGGCAAAAACTCCAGTTCTTTTACATCATCGAATCCGGTGTACATGGATGTGCGGGCCGCCGCCAGGATACCTGTTCCTGCCATGCCCGGTCTCCCTGCCGCCGCGCCCGCAATGGTTGCAATCGCGCCAATCAGCTGCGACTTTTTCACTTGTTTTTCATGCTGTTTGTGGTTAATGCCGTACTCATCCATTTCAAACAACACGCAGTATTTGCCGTTTACCATGAATGCATAAATCAGATAGCTTAAAATGCTGAGAACCAGAAAAATCCCAAACAGGATGGCCATCACCTCTCCCACGAACCGGACCGTTTCCGCTAACGAATCTCCCTCGATCAGGGAAAAGACCGCCAGCATCGCCGCAACAATCAGACCGGCGATCAGGAACGCCCGCCAGACTTCTTTGATGATAGCGGAAGATTTATACATGTCCAGCTCATACACCCAGCGGTATTTTCCGTCCGGGCACATCATAATGTTTTTGCTTTTGTAATCCGTATCTTCTTTCAAACTTGACTCCTTTCTTGCAATGGTTACTCAGTCAGCTCCGATTTTGATTACAAAGTCTCTTTCTATACCTTCGCCCCACAGTTCCCGCAGAAGGCGCTGCCCGGCTCCAGTTTTCCTCCGCAGTTCATACAAAATTCGGGCATATTCTTCGCCCCGCAATTTCCGCAGAAGGCGCTGCCCGGTTCCAGTTTTTCGCCGCAGTTCATGCAAAATCCAGATGCGTCCTTTGCGCCACAGTTTTCACAGAAAAGGCTGTCAGGCAGGAGCTGCGCTCCACAGTTGGAACAGAAACGCAACTGTTTCTTTACAGTTACATGCCGATACTGATTATCATTCTGTCGTACCGCTTCCTGCCTATGATGCATCTCTTCCTGCAATTGCATTGCCTGTCTTCGTTGATCTTCCTGATACTGACCCAACGCGATTTGATCTTGCGGCGTTTCCTGTTGAGGCCACATCGCCTGCTGCCGCAACGTCTCATTCTGGTTTGCAGCTACTTTTATGTTTTTATTATCCCTTTTCTTCTTCATAAACAGGAAACCGCATCCCATAACGGCTGCCAATGCCGCCGCACCGGCAAACAACAGAAGATTGCTGCTATCAGCCACACTTTTTCCTCCATTGGTTTTGCCGGTGTTTGCTGCAACGGCTGCAGGCACGTCATTTGTCGTAAGAATCAGTTTGCTCCGGTCAGAAAAGCTTTTGTTGTATGCTTTATTTTTACTTTTATTAACCAAAACGAAAGTTTCGCTTACTTCAAGAGTATCTGCTCCTTCGGGTACAGTATAATCCAAATCCAGATTACTCTTATTATCCGTTTTGAAATTTTGTTTTTTAACAATATCTTTTCCTTTTTTGGCAACAACCTCCATGCGGACCGAATAATTACGCCCTGTCAGAGGCAATGTATTAACGCTGCCCAGCGTTGCTTCTACAACAAACTTTAGCTTGGCGCCAGATTTAATTTTTCCACGATAGGTGTGAAGTTTATTTTCCTTTCCGGTATACCGGAAATTTTCGGTTCCCTCTGCGTCCAAAGTCAAGGCCATAAAGCCCTGCTCAACCAAATCATATTCTGGTACACGGCGCACCTTCGCTGCAAGAGCAGACACAGGGAAAAAAATCAGAAGCGCGCCAATCAGAAAAAGCGTAATGGAATATTTTATCCTGTGGTTCATTTAGCGTAAGCTCCTTTCCCCTTCCTGTTTGGTCATTTCTTATTCTTCTTCCAACTGCCTACTCCCATACTCATCTTTCCGTTCTCGTTTGTAAACCAGAACGGGCAACTGGAATTCTCAACCGCAAATGTGCCTTTCCCTGTCTGCGGATCATAAGACGCGGGTTTTTCACGACGGTGTTTCAGCTCTTTATTTCTGTAGAACTGATAATCTATGATCAGGCTCCCGCCCTGTTCTTTGACCACAAAGGTAAGTGTAGCGCCCTGGTGAGGAACTTTATATGTTCCTGCTACTTTTTTCGGCGCAAAAGGCGGAGTGTTGTCCGTTTTCTTTGCTACAACCTTTATATCTTTCACATTCCCCTGTTCATCCGTAGATACTATTAGCTCCGTCGCTTTCATTTCTTCCCCGGCCGCTTCGCTGAGCATTTTATCCAGGTCACTTATATTGCCGCCGGGGCCTAAAATATTTTCAATGAGTCCTTTACGCACTCCGTCAACAAAAGTCTGGTAAGTCTCCTTGTAGTCGGTGGCTCCGCCCGCATTGGCCGCTTCTTCTGCACTTTTTACACAATCAGTTGAAGATGCTGTTGCGGAATCAGCCTTTTTCTGTTCAGCGGCCTGCGCCTCTTTCTTTAAATCATCCATGGTAGTCGAAGCATCCAAGAGTCCCAGCGCTTCCGCTTTCAGTTTATCATTTTCCGTTCCATTTTTTAAAGAAAGCGTTGCCGTTCTTGTTTCTATCCTTCCATCTTCCGTTTCCTTAGATGTTCCTGCTAACGTATCATAATTATCTTTCAAGCCGATTACGCCTGTTGTTACGGAAACCACATTATTGAACCCTTCGAAATTTACCTGACCAGCAGCGCTTTTCAGGTCTTTCTTAGCCAATTCGCCGACTACAGTTTTCACACCTTCTTTGGTCATATAACCATATCCTTTAACCTTGTCAAGAAGTGTTGCGTCTTTTGTGAAAGTGTAGGACTTGACGCCTTTCATATTGGCAATTGGTTTGGTAAGGTCAAAGGTCATAATACTGGCAACAGTATCCGCTGTACCAGTTACTGCTAACACTTTATTCAATTCTTCGTTTTCTTCTCCGGTAAACACTACCATGCTAGTCTGTACAGCATCCAGGCCTGTATCAACAATTTTAACGGTTACTGCTACTCCACCTGCAAATACAGCAATCGGAGCCGCTGCGGCTGCCGTTCCCACTGCAGCCAGCCCAATGCCTGCAACCTTCCCGGCAGTCTTGGCAATATTTGCCCCTCTGTAAGCAACATCACAGGTTATCTCTTCCCACGATTTACCCTTGCTAAAATAGTCAGGATTCACATCCTTCATGATTTCACAGGCAGTTTTTCCATTGGTATGATACATCGTACTGATAGCCAGCAATTGCTTTTCTTCCGGAAAGCGATCGATTTCTTTTTTGATACCAACTTTATAAGAACCGTGAATCTTGGAATAAACTTCCTCTTTTGTATTCAGCTTGCCTTTTTCCTTAGCGTATGCCGTAGGCATCAGATGAATTTCGGGTACTGTTAGCATCGCCGTCTTCTGATAGGGATCGTAACCTTCCTCCCGTGCAAGCTGGCTCAGGCCCATAGCATAAAACATAGCAACAGAAGACGCATCCCTCGCCTCCTGCCAGGCTTTCTTTGTTTTCTTCAGCAGTTTTTCATGGTCTTTCGCGTTTCCTTTTTTAGGATCGTAATGGATCAGCGCTTCATTGTATCTTTGCGCAACAATATTAAGCCGAATGGATTCCTGTACCAGCATGCGGACAAACATCGTCTCGTTATTTGGTTTTGGTTTGATGACAGAAACTACGCCCTCAGGCAGATTTTCTTTAGGAACAGAAAACTTCTTTGCTTCCTTTTTGCCTCCGCAGCCGATTAATGAAAACGCAAGTGCCGTCACCGTCAACAGTGCCGCTGTTTTCTTCAGCCAGTTTCCCGTACGCATACGATTCCCTCCCTGAAAACCCACCTTTCGCTTTAGAACAATTTATATTAACATTATTTGCAAATTATTTTATCCCTCACTCATAAAAGAGTTAACCGCAATTGAAAGCCCGAGTCTGCTTTCTCCATAAAATCATATATTTAATTTTTGCCTTTTATAAAGAAGGAATGTCGCTATCTCTCTAATCCGTCTCTTACTTTCCGATACCTTCCCAATGGACGTCGTGAGCCGTAACCGTAAAATTGTTAAACTCTGCCTCTGGCGCCTTGCCCGGAAGTTCCACTGTCAGCATCGGAGAATCCTGAAGCGGCTTAAGTTCCATACCGGTAAAAGACTTTGTGCATTTAATGTTCATCTCGTTCAGCACTTCCTTATCCATATCTCGCAACACAATATCCAGTTCCATTGCTTTAACTGAGATAATAGTTCGGTTCTTTTTGCCGTTGTAGAAATGACCGGAAATTGCCAGATCCTTTCCTTTGCGCTGTACGTTTTCCACTAAAAAGACAAGTTTTTCATTTGCAGCAGCCTCCTGCTTTTTCTTAGCATTAGCCGCTTTCACCGTCTCTGCATATTCCTTCAGTTTTGCTTCCCTGGCCGCCTGGTCCGCAGCTTTGTCCGTCTCCGTCTTCGCCCCGGTCTTCGTTTCCGTCGTCGTTTCAACCTTTGGCGGTTCAGGAGCGGGCGGCGTCTCTTTCTTCTTGCCGAACATAAAATATGCTCCTATCAGCAAAAGCAATACTAACGCGCCGATTGCGGCCTTCTTCATCGTGCCTTTGTTATCATTCGCTTCTTCGGAAGAAACCGGAGACACATCCTGTGCTCCCGCTACTTTCTGTGTTGCCGCGTCCTGCACTGCCTGCGGTTCCGCCTTGCGACTTATTGCAGCTTCCGCGGATGTCCTTTCTTCTGCTGCTTTACGGGCTGCCGCTTCCTGTGCCGC
>DDQB01000052.1:27394-40267 GCA_002342505.1 Acidaminococcaceae bacterium UBA2453 | reverse complement strand
TGTTTCCATATGACAAAAAATATACGGTCTTTCCTGCTTGTTCATTATTTTTCCCCCTGTAAATAGTACTTAGCGTCTGCCAGTATGTTAAGTGTATTTATGTCCTTGATGCGTTATATTCTCCTACGGTTCATTTTTGCAAAAGCCTTCTAAATCATTTAAAAATATTCTTCCTATGCGGAAATAGAATTTTATACAGCAGTAATCCCAAAGCACCACACGATATCGTTTCTCCTATGCCGATAGCTACCATCAGCAGTGGGATCGGCAAAGGTACGCCATACGCATAATGAAGCACAAATGGGATAACCAGCATGTTTGAGATAATAGGAGGAAGAACTGCCAGAACAGGACTCCTGTTCCGAAGCAATCTTGTTCCTACTGCCCCAACCAGCGTAGCCAATGAGCCGAATATAACATCTGGTAACGGCGCCCCGCATAAAATATTGGAAAGAAAACAGCCAATTGTAAGTCCCGGAACCGCCGCCGCTGTGAAAACAGGCAGGATTGTCAGGGATTCTGATATCCTGACCTGGAATTCCATAAAAGATAATGGCGCAAAAACAATCGTCAATGCCACATATGACGCTGCAATCAACGCACCCTGTACAAATAAAATAGTTGATGGTTTATAGTTCATTTGTCAAACAATACTGTGGACACCACAGCCAAAACCTGCGAGTTCTATTCCGCAGAGGCGGATGAAAGGGCTGTTGTCATACAAACGGTGGATTGTCTCTTCCACCCGTTTTCTAACCGTTCCAATTTCTTTCATACCAATCAGTTATCCTTTACCTTATGCCTGTTTCACTGCCGTGGGCTTTTTGTAGCGGCATCCCTTACCATCAAAAGTTCGGGCAGCTCTATACAATGTGGAAACAAATTTTCCTTCACATTATGGATACACAGTTCCAAATCAATCCAGCGTACACCATCCACTTCTTCTGGTTGGAGGCAGAAGTCTTTTTCTTCCATATCCTTCCACAACACAAAGACACGTGTGTACTGCCGGTCATGGTATTCTTTCCCAAAGAACACGTCATCCCAGATAATCGTCCGATCTCCGCAGCAGATTAGTTCTTCAGCCTTTGCGCTGACCCCCAGTTCTTCCTTTAGTTCCCGCAAAGCTGAGGGAAGGAAACCCTCCCCTGCCGGGATGTGTCCTGCGCTTGATATATCATAGCAGCCGGGAAAAGATTTGACAGCAGTCCGTTTCTGCAACAACACCTGCACGGTCTCTTCCTTCCTGCGCACCAGCCAGACATGGGATGTTCTGTGCCAAATCCCCTCCAGGTGGGCGATAGACCGCTCAACTATACGCCCGGTGGGCAGCCCGTTTTCATTTACAATATCCAGAAATTCCGACATAACTATCTATATTCCCATCACAAACGGTTTACCGCACTTCCATCTGAAGCCCTACGCCAACCTCAGTGACCGGAAGTGCTTTCATAAATTCAAGCTTCGCCAATAACGAGACGCAGTGGCACGGAAATAGCATCCCTGTCGTATGCTTCTCCAAAAACCGGATCGTCTCTGTAAGTTGCTGATCCGTCTTCAATAAATGAAAACCGCCAATGATACCGTTAATTTTTTCCTGCTCGCTCATCTCCAGTGCCTGTAACACAATATTGCAAATACTGCTGTGGGAACAGCCGGTTACAAGGAACAGTCCTTCACGACCTTCATAGGAAAGCGCAGAATCGTCCAGCAAAAAGTCTCCCTTACCTGTATCAACGCATTCGCCGACAGGCGCCTTGGATTCAAATACCGTTACTCTTGGAATTTCGCCAAGAAATGTGAGCCGCTCCGTAATCTGGACCGGTTCATGGCCATCCACAATCTGCAGACCATGCGCAAGACAATCCTGCCGGAAAAAGGGTGCGCCCACGTCCAATCCCATATACCGTTTCGGCAAAAATACACTGGGGTGCGCAACTAACTTAACACCGTCCAAATTATAGCGTTCCCATAAAAATGGCAGGCCGCGGGTGTGGTCATTATGCCCGTGTGAAAGTACGATGTACGTCAGTTTTCCCAAGTCGATCTGCATCTTTTCAGCATTGCTGATAAACGCTTCGGAATAGCCGGTATCAAACAGAATATTCTCTTCCCCATCTTCAATATAGATGCTCAAGGCAGGCTCACCGAGATAATACTGGTCGATATAGGTGTTGTTATCCATAAGTACGGTTAGCTTCATCACAGTTATCCTTTTAATTTGAAATAGTCAGCAAACACTTCCTTCATAGTTTGAAGCGCTTTGTACCAGAACATACTTCATATGTCTTTCTATATGGTTTATGGGATGATATCCACACTACGTTTCGCCCTTTCCATTACGTCGATTCTTCAGTCCGTCCTCAATTTCTTCAATATTAATATAATCATCCTGAACCGGGTCTTCACCGTAACAGTTCTTCCCTATCGTTCCACGTTTGCAAACAAGATAAATCATCCACACCATGTTAATACAGGGGATCATGCCCAGAAGCAGCCACCATCCTGTCTTGTCCAAATCATGACAGCGCCGAATTCCCAAGGACAAGCCGGATATGATTGCCAGAACCATCAACGTACAATGCAGCAGCACATGCAGCCACATCAGGTCTTTATACTGGTATTCGATTCCCGGGCGGATACCTCCGGCAAACACTAAGAACATCGCGAACATCAAAAGAAGCGGCATCAGCGTCGCCATAACCGAGCGGAGAAGGAACGGCTTGCGGTTTAACCTGCCGTTAAATGAAAAATATTTTTTTACAAGGCCGTCTGATCCACTGTCTCTCATGACAGTTCCCCCCGCAATTTATCATAAACAATTTATCATAGGATACGTTTTCAGTAATAACTTTTCAGTTTATTGGCCGCAGAAAAAACTACGACTGCTGAAGTAAATCCCGATTTTTTATCAATCACATCTATAATTCATTATNNTCATTATAACAAAACAGCCGCAGAAAAATCTACGGCTGTAAGTAAATTTGAGCTTAACTTAACGGCATTGGAAAAGAATCCATTCCCTTTTTTCTTTCTTTATTGACCCCTTTTCCCGTTCATTCAAACATGCCCGTTATACCCCTTATTTGCCTTAAAATTAAGGTTATTTTCATGGACGCATATAATAATCCTGCAGACGATATTGCGTGGCTTCCGTCATAAAGATTAAGCCTAAACGAATGATTAAAGTAAAACACTTTTTACAGTTTTCAAGTATTCTTCTTCATGCTTAACATGAACACCGTAATCATAATGAGTGCCATCCCTGCGTAATCAACGGTAAGCAGTACGGTTCCCAAAAAGAAAACGGTGAAAAGGATTGTGGCGAGGGGTTCAAAACAGCTGATAAGCGACGCTTTCGTCGGCCCGATAAGTTTCACCCCTGCCAGAAACAGGGTAAAGGGAATGATCGTTCCCCCCAGAATAATAAACGCTACCGCGCCCGCGGACGCAGGCGTCCAGGCGCTTACACCGGAATCAGTGAGACTACAGAACGGCAAGAGAAACAACGAGGAAATCAGTTGCCCCCAGCCCATAATCAGCATGGTTGGAAACTGTTTCAGGATGTTTTCCGGCGCAATCATATAAATGCAAAGCGCAATGGCAGAAAGCTCTCCTGATACCAGCGCCACGGGCGAAATGACCAGATGCGACGGATCACCATGGGTGCTGATGAGGAACACGCCTGTCATGGCCAGCACGACGCCCAGCATTTCCCGCCCTTCCGGCATGCGCCTCCGGACAAACGCCTGCCACAAAATAATAAATATCGGCGCCTGGTACTGCAGGATGGTCGAGGTGGGCGCATTGGAAACGCTGATCGTGTAATAATACATAAACTGCGCGCCCAAAAGCCCCAGGGTGAACCAAAGCATTTCTGTAATATTTTTGCGTCCGCTCCGCCATAATGCTAACAGCGGTTCGCCTTTTATACGCATGAACAGCAGAAATAATATCCCCGCTGCCACCTGCCGCACTGCAATCAGCCAGACCGGGTACGGATGATAATTTTCAAACAGAAATTGTCCGCATACCCCGCTGAGCCCCCACATCGCAGCGCTCAACATCACCATAAGAGTGCCCATTGTCATTGTCGTCCATTATAATTCTATTCTTAATTTGTCGGGCAATCCATCAATTATACTCACACAATCCCTTTGCCCATTTCATAGGCTTCCGCCAGCTTTGCATTCCCTTTGATCTCTCCGGGAGCGCCTACGCCGCACGCGCAGACCTTGCCTGCAAAGCGGGCTTTTTCAAAACAGGCGATCCAGCCTTTTAATCCGTGGACAGCGCCTTCATCCACATCCGGCTCATCTTCTGCCGCCGCGGTCAGAAGATACACATCCCGGAATTTGTAATCTTTCGGGAACAATGAGTTGGCGCGATCAATCATGGTCTTCATCTGTCCGCTCATCTCGTAGTAGTAAATGGGCGTCGCCCAAACCACCACGTCCGCCTCCAGCATTTTGTCCGTAATGGCATTCGCATCGTCTTTGATTACGCAATGACCGGTCTGCTGGCAGGCAAGGCAGCCTTTGCAAAAGGCAATCGTTTTATCTTTCAGGGAAACCAGTTCCACTTCATTGCCCGCCGCTTTCGCACCGTCCGCAAACGCTTCCGCCAGCTTTTCCGAGTTGCTGTTGCCTCTTATGCTTGTGCTGATAACCAATACTTTTTTAGCCATAGTGATTCCTCCGTTTGTTTTCATCTCTGTACTCTGATTCTATGCGTGATATGTTCTGATTATATTCGTTAAAGCCTTCTCTAAGTCAAGAGGTATGCCGTTACTGCCCGACTGCTTCTATTTTCACTTTTCCCTTTATGTTCCGAATCTGTTCCGTTCCGCTTACCGCTTTGCCCATCACATATAAGCCGGGGTAGCGTGACATATCGCCGTAATACAGGCACACGTTGTTCCAGGGCGAGAAATAGGCAATCGTCCCCACAGGACACGCCCCTTCCTGCACCTTGCTACAGTCCAGCTTTTTGGGAGGCTGGAAGATTTTTTCGTTGTTGCTGTAATTCTCCACAGCAACAGTTAACGGCAGCTGCGCATAGAATGACCGGGACACGGAAGTATCGTTCAGCGCAAATACAATTTCTTTACCATTTGCAACCACTTTAATTTTCAGGTTTGTGTCAGGCATAGCAGTTCCTTTTTCTCCATTATCTTTCTTTTCCGCAGCTTCCTTTTTCACCGCACCGGATGTATCTTCCGCTTTTTGCGGCACAGACGCGCTTCCAATATTGTTCACCGTTTTTGTGCCTGCGGACGCGCAGCCTGCAAACATCACGCCCATCAACATTATTGTGAGCAGCAACTGCCAAACTTTTCTGTGTTTCATGTGGTATTCCTGCTTTCTATTCAAAAAACTGTAATTTCTATTGCAAAGACATTGTGAAACTGTTCACGACATCTGCTATTCACCCTTTGGCAACTGCCGGAAAAACGGTTTCAGCTTTTTGTAATTCTCTTTAAGGCAAAGGAAATGGAAAGTAACGCTGGCCTCCGGGTTCAACAGGGGAACCAGCACCCGGTCATTGTTTTTCCCGAAATATTTTACCGAAAGATTCGTCATAAAAGATGGCAGCATGGTGGTATTCACCAGCTCGCTGAATGTATCCCGGTCGTGCTGAATTAAAAAACGGGAATGGGGCATCAACTTAACATGAACGGAATGCCAGAAGCCCAGCGTGGAAAACAGGAGCACCGTCTCTCCGTCGATTTCTTCCAGGTTCATCCCGGTTTCGACTTTTTGTGCACAGGGGTGCTTTGGCGACAGGCAAAGGAACAGCGTTTCCTTTTGTGCAGCCTGGCAATAAAAGGCTTCGTCCGCCAGCGCATACGGAAGCGTGATGATCTGATAAGTTCCGTCCCGCAAACCGTCAATCAGTTGCGGAATCTCCTGTACTTCCGAAGAAATGGTCATCCCAGGATATAAATTGGAAAGCACCGGCACAGCTGACCAGCCGGGGGCGGGAGCGCAATTGCCCAACGCGATGGTACGGCTGCGGCGGTCCAAAGCCCGTACCTGTTCCGCCATTTCCTTCACATCTTCTAAAATACGCTGAGCATGTTCTACCGCCATCTGACCGTTTGCGTTCAAGCGTAATTTATTTTTCTGCCGTTCAAACAACGGCACCTGCAGTTCTTCTTCCAGCTTCTGCATAGAACGGCTTAATGCCGGCTGGGAAATATGAAGCTCCTCTGCTGCCTGAGACAGCGTGCCAGACTGATGGAACGCTGCCAGATGCCGGAGCTGCGCCAATTCAATCATGATGAATTCCCTCCTGAAACAATCCTGGGTTCCCGTTTCTCACTATGCAATTTTATTATAACACATTGCAGGATTGGTATTGTACTTTTTTCTCCGCAAACTCTACAATAGAACTGTAAACAAAGGCCAGAAGGCTTTGCACCTGTGCAACGTCAAGGGAGGAACTAACATGGAAAATTTTATTTTTGAGAATTCGACAAAGGCATACTTCGGCAAAGGCTGTGTCAGTCAGTACCTGCCGGACGTTCTGAAACAGTACGGCGAAAACGTGATGCTTGCTTACGGCGGAGGCTCCATTAAACGCAACGGAATTTATGAAGAAATTAAGGAAATTTTAAAAGCGGCGGGAAAAACCGTGACGGAGTTTTCCGGCATTATGTCCAACCCGGTTTACACCAAAGTGCTGGAAGGCGCAAAGCTTGCAAAAGAAAAACAGATCGACCTGATCCTGGCCGTGGGCGGCGGCTCCGTCATGGACTGCTGCAAAGCAATCTCACTGGCCGCCGTATACGATGGGGACGTCTGGGATGATTTCTGGATGAAAGCCGGAACCGTTTCTGTCTCTCTTGTCCCACTGGGCATCGTCATGACTGTGACCGGTACCGGCAGCGAAATGAACGGCGGCGCCGTCATTACCAACGAAATCATGAAGATTAAAACCGGCCGCGACTATCCGGCGCTGAACGCACAGTTTGCGCTGCTTGATCCACTGTACACCTACAGCGTGCCGAAGAAACAGATGGTTTCCGGCAGCTTTGATTCCCTGTCCCACATGATGGAAATCTATTTCAGCCTTCCTAATGAGGACAACGTATCCGACGATATCAATGAAGTCCTGATGCGGGGCGTCATCCGCGATCTGCGCAAAGCGATCGCCGCTCCGGATGACTACACAGCCCGCAGCAATCTGGTATGGGCCTCTACCATGGCAGAAAACCGCGTGCTGAAATTAGGCAAAAAGACCGACTTCGAGTGCCACCTGATGGAGCATCAGCTCGGCGCGTACACAGACTGCAACCACGGTTGCGGCCTGGCCGTACTGCATCCGCCCTACTACCGTCACATTTATAAGGACGGCCTGCCCAAATTCGTACGCTTCGCCACAAACGTATGGGGCATCGATCCAACAGGAAAAACCGATGAAGAGCTGGCATTGGCGGGGATTGACGCCCTGGCAGATTTTATTAAGGAAATCGGCCTGCCCACCACCCTGTGGGAACTGGGCGTAACAGACAAACAACAGGCGGAAGAAATTGCCGACACCTGCTTCCTATCCCCCGGCAGCTACCGCAGGCTGACCCGGGAAGACATCCGGGAAATTTTCGCATCGGCGTATTAACAAGACGATGTATTCGTTTCTGTACTGCTGTTGAAATCTTTAAAACATCTCTGCCATTTTGCAAAAAAAATAAGAAGTAAAAATAACGCTCTGCATGTTTGTGAAACCCGTTTCTGTTTGTTTCACATCACGCAGAGCGTTTTTCAATTTAAGTTGCGTTTACAAATCGTTTTGAAGAAGACAACTTATACAGAACAGTATTTATTTCACCGCTGCCTTTTTGTATTCCTTTTTATCCAGGAAGTCGTACCACTCTACCGTATGCTTTCCTGCCGGGCTCACGGCCAGATGGGCAAAGCTGCTGTCAGGCGCGGCGCCGTGCCAGTGGGTTTCCCCCGGCGGGCAGTAGGCCACATCGCCGGGCCGCATCACTTGTATCTCGCCGTTGCGCATCTGGTGCAGACCGATTCCGTCAGTTGCGATCAAGATCTGCCCTTCCCCGTGCATATGCCATTTGTTGTAAACGCCTTTGGGGAAGAACACATAGGAATATGCAGGCGCGCCCGCCGCATTCGGTGTTGTTACAGTCCGACCCAGATACACCGGTTTGTTAAAGTTCGGCGAATTGAATTTTTCTGCGGCAAAGGTGAACCCTTTGGCAGGAACTGCCTTCCGGGGCGCTTCTACCAGTTCCAGATTTGCGTATTCCTCGTCGGAAATCATGCCGGTGCGGGCCTTCAGGCCGGCGGGCGCTTTCCAGTTTTTATCGTAAATCACCAGCTGCTGGAAACGGGAATCTTTTGCCGCCCCGTGCCAGTGGCTGACACCGGCGGGAATCTGTAACACATCGCCTTTGCGGATGATCATAGCAGGCTGCCCGTCAATCTGCAGCAGACCGACGCCATCCAGCCCCACAATCACCATGCCGCCGTGTACATGCCAGGCGCTGCGGCTGCCTGGTTCAAAAGAAATGCAATTTGTCTGGGAAACATTGTATGTAGAATCCAGATCAATCAGATCGTTGCGATACACCGTGCCGGCAAACCGGCTGGACACATCCTTGCCCGGCGGATACTTCCAGTTTCCTGTGTCGGCAAACGCAAAGGACGCGATGCTGCACAGACACAATCCCAACGCCGCAATCATTTTTTTGTTCATAAAAATCACCTTTCCACCATGCCGGTTACTACCCAACCATTTATTATTACAGATGTTTTCCGTAGAATTCTTTCAGCTTATTGACTGCCTTGTTCACATACTCGGGCACCCAATAGGTGCGGATATGGCTGGCACCTTCAATCATGAAAAGTTCCTTGTTCTCCGTGCCGCTTGCCTTGGCAAAAGCATCCTTCGTCATATAGAGGGTATCTGCCTTTTCTCCCGCAATCATCAGGAGTGGCTGGTTGATGAGATCCATTCTGTCTTCCACATCAAAGGCCATGAGCTTCATGAAGGATTCCGTGGTGTAGCTCCCCGTGGCGTTCGGATGGCGGTGCGTCAAGCCATAGTATTCAATGCCGTCACGGTAGAGGGTGTTTTCGGGAAGCTCTGCCATTTTAGCCCGCAGTTGTTCATCAGTGGAATTGGGAGGCAGGAAGCCCTCATAGACAATTTCTCCCGCCAGTTCTTTTTCTCTCGCATCCGCCGCCTTTTGCATTCTTGCTTGAGCACCCTTGATATCCGCATCCAGGAAGCCGTTCCGACGCACTCTGCCGGAGTTGAACATGGAGAGGGTGGCCACCGCCTTGATGCGTTTGTCGGTCTGCGCCGCCGCCAATGTGTAGCCGCCGCCTCCGCAGATACCTAGGGAGCCGATGCGAGACTTATCCACTTTCGGGAGCGTAGAGAGATAATCCACCATGCCGCTGATGTCCTCTATGCGGTTCGAGGGATAATCCCTCAGTCTCGGCTCTCCGCCGCTCTCTCCCTGATAGCGGGCATCACAGGCAATGGCGATATAGCCAATCTCCGCCAACCGCTGGGCATAAAGCCCTGCCACCTGCTCCTTGCTGCCCCCGTTGGGATGGGCGACAGTCACGGCAGGATAAAGTTTGCTGCTTTTCTCGTCATAATCTGCCGGCAGGTAGAGATTCGCTACGACCTTGATGCCTTCCACCTTGTACTCCACAGGACGGATATTCACCTTGCCTTTTTCGTTTTGTGTAATAGCGCCGCGGTACACAAGACCAAAGGGGTTTTTAGCTGGAGCGTCCGCTGCGAAAGCCATGGCAGAGAAGCCTAATACGAGCGCCATCAGAGAGGCTGTCATCATTTTTTTCTTAAACATCATGTTTTTCATCCTTTCTTTTTTAACATATAACCTATAACCGACCAAAACAGTTCCGGCATCTTCCGCGCAGTGCGGAAACGGTACTGCACGATATACAACTTATAGAGAAATTCGATTTGGTTTCCGCTTTGCTGATTTGATTGTATTGGTTTCCGTTGAAAAAGTACAATGCCGATTCTGCAATGCGCTATAACAAAAACGCATAGCAAAATCAAACCGTATTTCACTATCCGTTTTGCTTATACTGTTATTCGTTTCTGATATTGTACAAATGGGAAAAAGCAATTCCCAATAAAGAGAACGCCGAAAAAGCGGGGCACGTAATTAGTACATTGAATGCATCACGGAAACCGCAAGAAAGACGAGGATAATGAACATGAACTATCGCACATTGGGCAATGATTTAACCGTCTCCGCCGTAGGCCTGGGCTGCATGGGTTTTTCGCATGCCTATGGCGCGCCCACAGATGAGGCCGACGCAATTGCAGCGATCCGCGCGGCGGCGGAAGAAGGCTGCACGTTCTTTGATACTGCAGAGTGTTATGTGGGAGAATACGCCGACGGCAGCACCAGTTATAACGAAGAGCTGGTGGGAAAAGCGCTGGCGCCCATCTGCAATGAAGTAAAAATAGCCACCAAGTTCGGCGTGCACCACGAAAACCGCCAGCTCGTCATGGATTCCCGTCCGGCAACGATCCGCAAATCCATTGACGGAAGTCTGAAACGACTGGGCGTGGATGTAATCGACCTGTATTACCAGCACCGCATCGATCCCAAAATTCCGGCAGAAGAAGTGGCGGGCGTGATGGCCGATTTAATTAAAGAAGGAAAAATACTGCATTGGGGTATTTCCGAAGCAGACGAAACCTATCTGCGTGCAGCCCACGCCGTCTGTCCCGTCACCTGTATCCAGAACCGGTACTCCATGATGGCCCGCTGGCATGAAAGTCTGTTCCCCGTACTGGAAGAATTAACGATAGGTTATGTCGCCTTTTCACCGCTGGCCAACGGTATTCTTTCCGGCGCCTTCAAGGCAGGCGAAACGTTCAGCAAGGAAGACTATCGCAGCGTTATGCCCCAATATGCCGACGAAGCCTTTGCACAGAACCGGGAACTGCTGGCGCTGATTCATACGCTGGCAAAAGAAAAAAGCGCATCTCCCGCCCAGATCTCGCTGGCGTGGATGCTCTGTAAAAAGCCGTATATCGTACCGATACCCGGCTCCCGTAAACTTTCGCGCATAAAAGAAAACCTGCNNATTTTAACCGCAGACGAAGTGGCGGCTATAGATACAAAGCTGAATCACATGAAAATGTCCGCTGTCTTCGGCGGATCACCGGTAAAAAAGTAAACGAATAAATAAAAAATAAAGATAAAATTGCTATTGCAATTTATACAGAAACTATAAATTTGATAATTGATAACAGGAAAGGATTTTATCATGAAAAAAACTGCTGCACTCCTCGCCATACTGACACTGTTTTCTACCGGCGCTTTTGCCAATGAAAAACTGACGCTGGAGACCCAGGGACATTTTGCCGCAGGGGGAATTACCATCCAGCGCGAAGGAACCTATGACAACAAAAAGTTTGGCGGCTGGGCCAGTCCCATCGAGCAGGGACAAAGCTATCGCGCCGACCATGCTATTGTCAGTTATCAGATTCCCGCCAAAGCCAAAAACGCGCCGTTGCTTTTTATCCACGGCTACGGCGGGTCCGGCCTTTGTTGGGAAATGACGCCGGACGGACGGGAAGGGTTCTCCACCCTGATGCTGCGCAGGCGCTACCCCGCTTTTGTGATTGACCTTCCGGGAAGGGGCCGCGCCGGTAAAACATCTGCCACTACAACTTTGGCTCCCAAAGCGGACGAGATGCTGTGGTTCGATATCTGGCGCTTGGGCGAATACCCGAATTATCACAGCGACGTGCAGTTCCCCAAAGACGCGGAAACACTGGATCAGTTTTTCCGGGAAATGACGCCGGACGTAAGCGCTCATAATATGAAAACGGATGTAGCATCCATCAGCGCCGCCATTGATAAGACCGTTGCCATGACAGCGAAGAACGGTTCTTCGTCCAAAAACGCAAACGGCGTCGTCCTGGTTACCCATTCCGCAGGCGGTTTCCCCGGCTGGCTTTCCGCCATGGGCAATAAAAATGTAAAAGCAGTGGCTTCCTACGAGCCGGGCGGTTACGTGTTCCCGGAAGGTGAAGTACCGGATCCCATGCCCAGTTTAACCGGCACAGCCTCCGGCGTTCCCATTCCCATGGAACAGTTCCGGCGGCTGACGGAGATTCCCATCGTCATGTATTTTGGCGATTATATTCCGGAAGAAGTAACTGACAAACTGGGCGGCGAAAACTGGCGCGTCCGTCTGCAGATGGCCCGCAAATTTACGGAATCCATCAACCGGCACGGTGGCAATGCCACACTGGTGGAACTGCCAAAGCTGGGTATCAAAGGCAACACGCATTTCCTCATGAGCGACCTGAACAACGGGCAGCTGGCTGATTTGTTCGACAAGTGGCTGCGGGAACAAAAGCTGGATAAATAAACCAAAACGATAAAAATGAAAAAAATAATTTTTCTAATCCTCTCTCTGTCCCTGATGCTGATCACCTGCACCGGTTGCGGCGAAAGCAGCGCAAAAAAGGAATCCGCCATGCAAGCAGAAACACCTTTCCATTTGGAAACAAAAGTTGTTGATGTAATAAACGATCCTGCGTTTCGCGGCCACGGCCGGCTGATTTTCCCGGTGGACCGGCACATCAGCCGTGACCTTGCTTTAAAAGACATCGGCGATATTTTGGTCTGGTATAACAATGTCCGACCGGAACGCACTGTGGAAATCGTAAACTATATGAAAACGCAGGCACAAAAGGGCCAGCAGATTTTTTACGACATCTACTCTGACGAAGAAAAACAAAAAGACCCGCGCAAACGCAATACGGGTCTCTTTTTCTTCCGGGGCAGGCCGGGCAACCGGTTTGCCCTGTTAAACGCAGGCGGCGGTTTTTCTTACG
>DDQB01000052.1:12205-27338 GCA_002342505.1 Acidaminococcaceae bacterium UBA2453 | reverse complement strand
AAAAGGCCTGTGAAGATCTGGCCCGGGCCATCGCCTTTATCCATACTCACGCCGGCGAATTGCAGGTTGATCCGTCCAACTATTCCCTCTGGGGCGGTTCCGCCGGCGCCCGCATGGCAGCCTGGCTGGGTTCCCTCGGTACAGAATCCTTCGGTGAAAAGCCCTGCCCTCGTCCGGCAGCGGTGATTATGCAATACACCAGTCTGTCTGAAGTCTACGGCAACGAACCCCCGACCTATAACTGCGTCGGCACCGGCGACTGGATTGCTTCTTCCCACACCATGCAGCGTCGCATACAGTCCATCCGCGCCAACGGCACTGATGCGGAAATCGAAATCTTCCCCGGCCTGCCCCACGGTTTCGGACTGGGGGAAGGCACTGTTGCCGAAGGCTGGATCCATCGCGCTGCCGCCTTCTGGGAAAAGCAGTGTAAGTAACAACAGGAATACAGCAAAAAAATATTGCTGTATTCCTGTTCTTTGTTTTTCACTCAAATTTTTACTTTTTAAAACCAGCTTAAACTCAGTCATTATGTCAGTTTAGGCCATCTTGAAATTTATAGCATTTTTTATAGTAACTTAGGTCAAAATGCTGCAAAATAACACCTAATAATGCATGTATTACAAACGTTCATTCGCAAAAATAAAAATCCCCGGAAACCGCTTTTTTACTGGCTTCCGGGGTTGTTTTCATGGCAGGGGCAGAAAGAATCGAACTCTCAACACACGGTTTTGGAGGTCAGTTAAATAATGCTTTTTAATGGCATGGTTGACGTATCTTTTAATTTTTTTGTATCACTTTTTGTATCAGTCTTTCTTTTTCTGCTTTTTTTCTTGCGGAACATCTTTTTTAATTTTTCGTCATAATTTGGCAAACTGTGAGTGTAAACAGAATATGTGATAGCAGGGTTTGAATGTCCGGCCAGTCTGCTGACTTCTGCAACAGGAACACCTTTTTCAAGTAACCGGGTGCAGAACGTATGCCGGAACGTGTGAATGCTTTTTTCTATCCCTGCTATTTCACAAAGTCGCTGCCATACAAGAAACACACGCTGATAGCTGATAGCACCGCCATTTTTATTGGCAAATAAAAATCCGCTTACTTTTGTAGTGTTTCCATCATTGCGGAATGCTTTTAACCTTGCCAGCAAATCATCTGTGAGAATCGGAACGATCCTATTAGCATTTTTTGTTTTTGGACTATGTATATCTTGTGTGTCCCTGCTTTTTGTACTGTGAATGTGTATTTGTTCTTTTACAAGGTCTATATCCTGCCATTGCAGAGCCAGCAACTCCCCAATACGCATACCACACTCAAGCAACATTTGAAACAGTAAGTGATAATCATGTTTGACGGACTTGTTATATTTGTACTCTTTGTATGCGTCAATAGCTTTAAAAATATTGGCTATTTCCTTGTCGGTAAATACTGACATCTGTTTGGTTTGCAGTTTTGGGGCATCCACACTATCAGCAGGGTTATATGAAATTATCCGCAACTGGACGGCTTTTTTGCAAGCAGCACTAATCAGTCTATGAACTTTTAAAATAGAACTGCTGGAAAGTTTTTTATGATTCTTTCCTGTTTCATCCGTCCATGTATTGCCCAAAAGATTATAAAATGACTGAATTTTATCCCCTGTCACTTTATCCAGCGGAATACTTGCAATAGGGCTAACTTCCACAAGGGAAAAGGTTTGTGTCATTCTCTCAAGACTACTATCTTTTAAGTCTTTTTTAAATTCTTTTATATAGAAACTGCACCATGTCGCCAGTGTATAATTGGTATTTACTAAAATACCATCATCTTTTTTTCTGCTTATTTCCTTTTGAAATTTCTTTGCTTCTTTCTCTCCCTCTTTAGTATGTGGGAATCTTTTTTTATGTCTTTTTCCTGTACCGTCAAAATACTGCAATGAGAAATACTCATATTTGCCTACTTTTTCATAGCTTATTGTACCATTGCCATAGTTACTATTTTTAACAGGCATTAGTTTTCACCATCCTTTTTTTACCATGGATATGTTTTTCGTAATTCTTCTAATTCATCATCTGTGAGTGTAGTTTTCCCTGTTTCTTCCATTTTCTTTGACCATGCTTGATTTATAATATAGAGTTTTAAAGTGTAGTTTTCATCTAATAACTTTTGCATTCCTTCTTCCTTACTGACATGCTTTGAAAGAATACCTTTTGATAATTGGTCTGCGTATTTTTTTAGACTGTCATATGCTTCTTGTTTTGTGCTTATTACTTTCTTTTGTTGCTTTATAATATCATCTCTTAATTTTATTTGTTCTTTTACTTTCTTTTCCCATTGTTTCGTTTTTTCTTTGTATATTTTTTCTAATAATTTTAATGTTCGCTTTGCATCTGCTGCGTAATTGTTTTCACTGTACATAGATTTAAATACAATGTTGTTTATATTGTTTATAGCAGTTTCCTTTATTAAATCATTACTGTTTTGTTTGCAATATGCTAATATCATAAACACAGCTGCTTCTATTTCTGTAATAAATGGGGCGGTTTTTTCTTTTGTTTCTTGTTTTATATCCACAAAATCAGATTTATTTATAATAACTTTTTTCCCTTGCGGTAATATTGACTTTTTAGCTGTTATGACATAGCTATCTTGATCACTTTCACACTTTAAAGATAACTGTTTGCAATAAACTTGCGGTTGCTCCTCATTTACTTTTGCTTTTCTGTAACCTATCAATTCATCAAGAGAAACATTTANNATACTTTTTAAAGTATCTTCTGTCGGCCAGATATTTCTATTTTCGTTTTCATAATTTCTATATGTGTTTTCTGCTATTCCAATTCGCTTGCTTATATCAGCAACAGAAATTTTTTTAGCGACTCTCAATCTTTTTAAATTTTTTGAAAATCCCATAAATACTACCTCCTCATAAGCTATATTATCATAATATGGTGATATTTGCAATATAAAAAGCAATAAATAAATAATTTTCACCAAAAAATGATAATATAATTATTTTGGAGGTGATAACATGGACGTTAAAATGTTAAAAATTCTTATTGCAAAGCGTCAATTAACCATTACTGAACTTGCAAAAATGGCAGGGATAAGCACCGATTTAATTTGTAAGGTTTTGGCAGGAAAACGCAAGCCGAACTTGTCAACCATTGGCAAACTTGCGGCAGCACTTGATGTTTCCCCGGAAGAACTGTTAAAGGATGGTGACTAATGCATGATTATTTCTGCAAAGCAATTTTGTATTGAAACAGGTTTTCCTGTGAAACTGATTCGACGATTATGCAGGACTGGAATTTTGCCACACTGGCAAAGCGGAAAAGTGTATTTGCTGGACAAGGAAAAAACACTAATGAAGATGGAAATGCTAAAAGCAATGCCAGTATATCAACCAACACCAACAACGCCATACAAAGAGAAATACCAGCGAATAGGAAAACGGCAACACGTTGGCAGCATGACGCAGGAACTTAAAGAAATGATTAAGCAAAGAAAAAGCGCCCGCAGCGGCAACTGCAAGGCGCAAGACAGGGGCAAGACTGACAAGAATCTTAAATCCCCTATTATTATTATATCATAAAAGGGGCGGTGTGAATATGTTTGAAAATATACCGCAAGAATTGAAAGCACTGCCGCAATGGATCAACTGGCAATTAACAGATGGAAAGAAAATACCAAAAATCCCTGGCACTGATTACGGGGCAAGCAGTACAAATCCTAAACACTGGCGCACTTTTGATGAAGCACTGGCCGCATATAATGGTGGAAATTATGATGGAATCGGTTTTGTCTTTAAGGATGGGGGCGGCCTTGTTGGTGTGGATATTGATGATTGTGTTATAAATGGTGAACTGTCAGAACTGGCAAAAGAAGTTATTTCCTTATTGGACAGCTACACGGAATATAGTACCAGCGGTACAGGCATACACATTATTTGCAAGGCTGATAAATTAAGGGGCAGCAAAAAAGGCACTAGAGATGATATGAAAGGTCTTGAAATTTATCGCAGTGGCAGATATTTCATTATGACAGGCAATGTGCTATCCCCTATCAAATCCGTAAATGATAGGCAGAAAGAAATCTATCAATTTATGGATAAGTATTTGCCGGAAAAGACGGAACACTCACAGACAGGGGCAGCGAACACTACAAGGTTTTTAACTGTGAATGTCAGTAATCAAGAACTGATAGACAAAATCCGGCAAAGCAAACAGGGCAATAAGTTTTCAAGACTGTTTGATTTTGGTGATACTTCCAGTTATGCCAATGATGATAGCAGAGCGGATGAAGCACTGGCAGAATTAATCGCATGGTGGACGCAGGATAAAGAACAAATCCGGCAAATTATGTCAGCTTCTGCACTGGGGCAACGTGATAAATGGCAAAGACGAAAAGATTATCAAGACAGAACCATTAATGAAGCAATTAACAGAGCCAGTACACGGGGCGGTTATAATCCGCAAGAATACGCAAAGCAGAAACAGGATGAACGCTACAAAGAACTTGAAAAGAAAGTGATTGATAGCAAGAATAAAAATCTATTGCAGGAAGTTTTCTATTATGAACTTTCAGACGCAGGGAACGCAGAACGTATCAAGGCATTAAAAGGCGCTGACTGGCTATATTGCGGTAACACAAAAAGCTGGTATAAATGGAACGGCAGACAATGGCTGGAAAATGACGGCAGCGAATTAACTGCAATTACTGTCAATGTTTTCCGGCTCATGAAAGGACTGGTTAAAAAACTTGTTGATGATGAAAAACAGCAACAATACTATTTAACTTTTTTCACAAAATCTTGCAATGCACCTTATGTAACCAAAGCTAAAAATATGTTGCAGGACTTTCAGAATGTAAGTATTACTCAATTTGACGTCCTGTCTTATTTATTGAATATGCCAGACGGCACAATAAATTTGCAGACTGGCGAAAAATATCCGCATAATAAATGCGACTATATCACACAAATAGCTGGATGTACGGATGGCAATAATAACTACCATGATAGTTTGTGGGAAAAGACACTCACAGAGGTTTTGCCGGACGCAGGAACAAGGGAATATTTCCAGCGGTATTGTGGATATTGCCTGTCCGGGGATGTATCAGAGGAAAAGTTTGTTATTGCTTATGGTGGCGGTGGTAAAGGAAAAGGCACTCTGCTTGAAACAATTACTGCAGCAATGGGCAATTATGCTACACAAATACCAGTGGAAGTTTTATTGAAAAGCAAAACAGGCAACGGAGAAGCACCAGCAGCGCAGTTATTAAGTATCAGAGGGAAACGCCTTGTATTATGCAGCGAAAGCGGTTTAGGACGCAAGATGGATGAAGCGAAAATAAAATGGTTGACTGGCGGCGACACGCTCACAGCACGGGCAATGTATGCAAAGAATCCGACAACATGGAAACCAACACACAAAATTATTATCCAGTCAAATTATTTACCTCATATTTCAGACGCAACGGATACAGGCATACAAAGGCGCTTGATTATCATACCATTTAAGGCAAATATTGCAGAACGTGATACCACGTTAAAAAGCAAACTACAACAGGTAAATGAACTGCAGCACGTGATGGCGTGGTTGCTTGAAGGCTATCAGAAATGGCAAAGCGGCGGCCTTTGTGAAGAATCGGTGGAAATGAAACAGATCAAAAATAAATTCTATGATGATAATGATTTGCTTGCACAGTGGTTTGTTGAATGTTGCGATATTGGTAACGGTTATGAAATGCCAATGAAGCATGGCAAAGAATCCTTTAATGACTGGTTGACTGGCGGCAAAGCAACACATGAAACGGTAGGTCTGAAAGTGTTTTCTGCTGGTATGGAATCACACGGATTTAAAAAGGTACGAAGAAATACAGGATTTGTTTTTGCAGGAATTGCGCTAAAAAATGCACTCACTGCAAAAAAATGCACTTGAAAAAATCAAGTATTTATGCGGTTTTGAGAGGTCAGCAGTGTAAAAGTGTAAAAACTTTTCTTATTGTAGTCAAATATAATAAATCAATTTATATATAGAGAGAGAGAATAAGAAAAAAAATGCACTTTTACACTCCCCTTGCAAAGAATCCAGTAATCATGCGGTTTTTGAAAGTGCAGACTAACACACTGTGAGTGTAAAAACTGATAAAGTAAGTGAAATTTTAGGAGGTACAAACATGAACGCATTAAAATTATCAACAGAATCAAAATTTGTATTTGATGACTGGAGTATTCCAAAAGAGGAATATAAATGTTTTATGGAAGATGTTTTAAAAAATTATTCTACAGAAAAATCGCCTTGCAGTTATAAAGAGTTTCTAACATTTTGTGATATGCTTTTTTGGCAGGGATGCAAATATCGCATGGTAAATATGAAGTCACAGATAACGGCTGGTTTTATGCCAGAAAACGTATATCAAGTATTTGTTTCCAGTTTGAATTATGCCTTGTCTGTGAGTTTAGAATCCTATCAAGCTATCAACAAAGAATCCTTTTCTTTTCTTGTGGCGATGGGCAAAATTGCATTTAATAGCGGATGTCATTATGCAGATCATCAACTTGAGTATGCTATCCAGCAAATTTATAACAATGATGATTATGTTTTATAAAGGATGATACCATGGCAAAGACACAGACAGAAACATATATTAGACGCAGTATTACGGACGCTTTGCGGCTGGCAGGATGGGCAGTGTTTTATATTTTCCAAGGACTGGGCAGTTATAAAGGCATAAGTGATTTAATAGCTATGAAAGACGGGACCACTGTGTATATCGAAGTAAAGACGGAAACAGGCCGCCAGTCTGAACATCAAAAACAGTTTGAAAGAATCTGTATAGAGCATGGTTGCAGATACATTCTTGCAAGGTCTGTGAATGATGTTGCGGAACTACTAACCTATAAACCATTATTCTAAAGAATTATCCGGCAGTGAATCACGCTGCCGGAATTTTTATTGACAGTTTTATAAAACCGACTTTCATATAAAGCCATAGACGCACGCAAACAGGGAAACGGATATAAAGTATTGCGTCAGTATTTAAAATGCGTCAGAAACGATTTTAAAGGATTTTACAGTATTTTAGTATTATTCGTTTAAATTTCAAATAAATGTAACATTAAGTTTCTGTACAGTGTACACAGCATAATGGTTATTGTTTTCGCATGAAAGACAGGCCAATAATTATTATCGCAAAAACAAAGAGTGCTGAAAGCCGCATAAATACTGCATTTCAAGCACTCTGTTATTTTACGTCCGATAATGTACATTCTGTAAAATCTTTCAATTCTTTAATTATTAATTTATCTTTACTTTCTTTAATAACTATGATACAATAACTTTGTAAATATGTCAAGGGAGGGAGGTGAAACAATGGGCAGAGAAAATTTTAAGTTTTCCGATAAAGCAAGTAAAATCCTTGTGGAACTGTCTGATGCTATGGGCATGAGCAAAAATGCATTGCTTGAAAAACTGTTATCCGATGAGTATGAACGGCAAAGCGAATTGCTAAAGAAATACCATGAATTACAGGCTTTACGCAAGCAGTAACAACAAAAGGTAAACCGCCTGGCACTGTAAATGTCAAGCGGTCGTAATGTACCAAACACGGAAACAGCATGGTACAATGTTATTTTAAACTATTTTAAATGAAATATCAATGTGCTAATGAATGTGAAATGAAATAACAATGTGATTATCAATGTGAATTGTATTATCAATGTGAATGTGAAATGAAATATCAATGAGATATGTAAAGTGAAAGGAAAATAAAATGAAATTATCAATGCAACTTGCTAATGAATCAACCACAAAAAATATACACACTTTAAAAGAACTGAGCGGTAGTTATAATTTGAATGAGCAGAAAGCTTATCTAATTGGTTTTATTGACCGGGATATACAGGAGCTAATGAAAGAGGACGGCAAAATACAAGAACTGATTAACAAATTGACAAAGCACGCATGCACGGATGAAGAACAAAACGAAGCAATGACCAATTTGTATGATCTGGTTGATGTTGTTTATAAGGCAGGGTTTAAATGTGGCAGTGATTTAGGTTAAAAAAACATTTTGTTTAGCTGGTGGCCTATCGCTGCCAGCTTTTTATTTTCCCCTACAACGCTTTTAAATTAATCGATGCATGTATTTATATCAACCAGTATTTAGAACGTGGTCACAGGGCAACGCAGGAAGGCTCATGGCTGTGAGTATTGGCAGCGGACAGAAAAAGGTACTACCCGGACGGGGGGCGCATGCACGGTCGATACCCCTGCACCGCCTGCCTATTTTATAAAATTTGAAAACGGGTTCACATATTACAAAGAGAAAAGCGTAAATCCGCATGGTTGACACATTCTTTAAAAATATTGTAGTTAACCTGTCATTAATTTTAGTTAACATAAATGCAATACTTTATTTAAGAAATTTGGTTTTGATGGCCTGTTTTTGTATCACTTTTTGTATCACTTTTGTATCACTTTGAGCATTTTGGGGCGCTTTTCGCTTTCACACATTAAAGCGTTTTTAGTAAACAAAAATCCCCTCAAATCCGCTTATTCATTGGACTTGAGGGATTATTTTCATGGCAGGGGCAGAAAGAATCGAACTCTCAACACACGGTTTTGGAGACCGTTGCTCTACCAATTGAGCTATACCCCTGTGGAGCGGAAAACGAGACTCGANNNTACCAACTGAGCTATTTCCGCGTGGCGACCCGGACGAGACTCGAACTCGTGACCTCCGCCGTGACAGGGCGGCATTCTAACCAACTGAACCACCGGGCCGTTTGTCAGTTCACCTGACGTTTTAGAATTATATCATAGAAACATTAATTAAGCAAGCTTTTTTTGTTTTGGTTATTGAATTTCTTCAGGAATGATATTTCATTCTCCCTGACGATTGAAAATTCCCTATTACTTTTTTACCGGATTATTTTTGCCAGTGCTGCCCCGTTTGGTCAGTTCTACCCCATCATGGCACAATGGGCAGTCGTCGGGCTTAAAGGTCGGCACGTCCAAATGCAGCAACGCTTCTGTGCGCACGCCGAAATCCACTTTTCCCCCACTGCGGTCAACCAGCAGGCCCACGCCGATCACGTTGCCCCCGTGTTCACGGACAACTTCCATTACTTCTTTTACGCTGCCGCCAGTCGTTACAATATCTTCTACCACAAGCACACGGCAACCTTCCGGAATCTGGAAGCCGCGCTTCAGCGTCATTTTTCCGTTTTCCCGTTCCGTAAAGATAGCACGGGTCCCAAGCGCTTTGCCGGTCTCATGCGCCAGCAGGATGCCGCCGGTCGTAGGCCCGACCACTAATTCAATATTTGCATCCGCATACCGGGCCGCAATTTCCTTACAGAGTCTTTCCGTATATTCGGGATGCTGGAGCACGTTAAATTTTTCTACATACATGGGACTGTGCAGACCGCTGGTCAGCAGAAAATGTCCGTGCAGGACAGCCTGTGTTTCTTCCAGCAGATGCAGAACTTCTTTTTCGCTTAACATAAAAGCGCCTCCTCGTAAAACTGATAAAACAATTCTATTTCATATTCATGACTGTCATAGGGCAGGTTTTGCAAAGCAACGTTACGTTTTATTTATTGCATTATTTTATAAATTTTTTATTTCTTCCACAATTGCTGCCGCCGCTTCTTTCCTGTCTTCTGCTTTCATAATCGGGCGTCCCACTACAATATGGGACGAGCCGTTGGCAAAAGCCTGCGCCGGCGTAGTCACGCGACTCTGATCATCCAGCGCGCTGCCCGCGGGGCGCACGCCCGGAGTAACGATCAGGAAATCCGGTCCGCAGGCCTTGCGGATTGCTGCCGCTTCCTTCGGCGATGCCACAACTCCGTCCAGTCCGGCAGCCTTGGCCAGCTTCGCCAGCGACACCACCTGCTCCGCAATCGTATTGTTATAATTCAGATCTGCAAACTGTTCCTCGTCCATGCTGGTAAGGATGGTAACCGCCAACAGCTTAGGACGTTCAATCCCCAGTTCTTCTGCTTTTTCCTTTACAGCTTTTGCCGCAGCTTCCATCATCTTTTTTCCGCCTACGGCATGCACGTTGATCATATCCACGCCCAATGCTGTTTCTACTTTCAACGCGCTGGCTACCGTATTGGGAATATCCTGCAGCTTTAAGTCCAGAAATACTTTTTTCCCATTTTCTTTCAGAAAACGGATCATATCATTACCGGCTGCATAATACAGTTCCATGCCAACCTTATAATAGGAAACCGCATCCCCGATTTCTTTCACAGCCTGCTGCGCCGCTTCCGCAGTGGGAAAATCCAGCGCGGCGATGAGTCTCGGATCGCTTTGCATAGTTTGTCACCTCAAATTCAGCAGATTAAAAATGATGATCTATTCTTACTGTTTTCCCGGCAGCGCCAGGCCTACCATATCTTTCAGTTTCCTGATATTGTGCCGGTCCATATATTCCAGAATTCCCAGACTGATAGTCTCCGCAATCGCAGGATCCACAAAGTTGGCTGTACCAACTGCAATGGCGCTGGCGCCGGCCAGGAAGAATTCCACTGCATCGTCTGCGTTCATAATGCCTCCCATACCGATAATGGGAACGTTTACAGCCTGCGCAACTTCATAGCACATCCGCACGGCAACCGGACGGATACAGGGACCGCTGAGCCCGCCGGTAACATTACCCAGCACAGGACGCTGGCGGTGCACATCAATCTTCATCCCAATCAGCGTGTTGATCAGGGAAAGGGCATCGGTTCCGGCATCTTCCGCCGCCTTTGCCATCTCTGTGATGCTGGTGACGTTAGGCGAAAGTTTTGTGATGACCACTTTCGATGTGTTCTTCTTTACTTCTTTTACAACCTGCGCCATGCTTTTGGCATTGGTTCCGAACACCAGGCCGCCGTCTTTGATATTGGGACAGCTGACATTAATCTCTACCGCGTCAACGCCCTTCACATCCAGCTTGGCTGCCAATTCGCCGTATTCCTCCGGCGAAGACGCGTCAATATTCACAATGACAGGCACATTATATTTGCGCAGTTTCGGTAATGTTTCTTTCAAAAAATAGTCGCTGCCCGGATTTTCCAGACCTACGCAGTTCAGCATGCCGGAAGGAGTTTCCACCACACGCTGCCCTTTATTTCCGGCCCGGGGCGCCAGCGTGGTTCCTTTCACCGTTACCGCGCCCACCTTTTCCAGATCCAGAAAATCAGTAAATTCCAGACCGAAGCCGAAAGTACCGGAAGCAGTGGTAACCGGCGTTTTCATCTTCAGCCCCGCAATGTCTGTGGCCAGCCGGTTATGATACAGATATCTTACCATTCCGCNNGCCCAGAACACGGGACCGTCCTGACAAACCTTGATCCGTTTGCCGATACCCTGACAGCTGCAGGAAAGGCATGCGCCCAATCCGCAGGCCATATATTTTTCAAGAGAGACCTGGCATTTGATCCCCTTTTCCAGCACGGCTACCGAAACCGCTTTCATCATGGGCGCCGGGCCGCAGACGTACACACAGTCATAATGGATACGCTGTAACACTAACGGCAGTTCGGCCATGACGGTCCCTTTCGTTCCCAGCGAACCGTCATCCGTTGTCAGCCCCATCCGTTCCACAAGGTCAAGATACATATCCTTCCAGAACAGATCTTCGGCTGTCCGTCCGCCCATAATCACATCCGGTTTGATTCCTTCCGCCGCCATGGTTTCTGCCAGATACAGCAGCGGGGCCAGCCCGGTTCCGCCGCCTATCAGCAGCGGATGTTTTGCGCTGCGGTCAAAGCCGTGCCCCAGCGGGCCTACTACGCTGATTACATCACCGCTGCAGACATCGGCCAGAATTTTTGTGGCCTCGCCGATAATCCGATATATCAGGGTAATCACGCCATGTTCCCTGTCTACCCCTGCCACGCCCAAAGGGCGACGGAGCAGCGGCGCAGTGCGGCGAGACACCTGCACATTGACAAACTGTCCCGGTACCGCTTCCGCTGCAATCTGCGGCGCAATCAGATCGATCTGTTTAGTCACAGCGTTCAGCATCCGCTGCCCAACAACTTTAGCATCTACTACATACTTTGTCATTCCAAATCCTCCGGGAATTTCCGGCTAATTTTAAAAAGCCAGAGCGTTTCCGCCTTCTTTTATTTCTCGCAGACCGCCCCGTCCCGCATCACGATATGTCCCGCAACGATCGTAGCAACGGCTTTGCCTTTGCATTTCTTTCCTTCAAAGGGAGTTACCTTGCCGATCGTGTAGAATTTTTCGGAATCTACGGTCCATTCTTTATCCAGATCCAGGATCGTAATATCGGCCGGAGCGCCTTCCGTCAGCCTGCCGCCTTTTAACTTAAAGATTTCTGCCGGACGGCAGCTCATCTTTTCAATGATCTGCTCCAAGGTCAGTACATTTTTATGATACAACTCCGTTAAAACAACGCCTACGGAAGTTTCCAGCCCGCAGAAGCCGTTGGGGGCTTTACGGAACTCCACGTCCTTTTCTTCCGGCGCGTGAGGCGCATGATCTGTTACGATCATATCAACGGTCCCATCCAACAGGGCGGCCCGCATGGCGTCCACATGATCCTGACTGCGCAGGGGCGGGGAAACCCTCGTCGCCGTGCTGTAACCCAGGCAGGCTTCATCGGTCAGCGTCAGATGATGCACCGTAACTTCCGCCGTGACCGGATAGCCCTTGGCCTTTGCCTGTCGGATAATATCCACGGCCCCTTTGCTGGCTACGTGGGCAATATGGATATGCGCGCCCGTGTAACCGGCTACCAGCACATCCCGGGCTACCGCAATATCTTCCGCCACGGAAGGCACGCCGGGCACGCCCATTTTTGCAGAAACAGCGCCTTCATGCATATATCCGTCCGCATTCAGTTCGCTTTCAATGCTGTGCGAAATCAGCGGCGCATCAAAGCTGGTCATGTATTTTGCCGCGTTCATCAGCAGACGGCTGCTGTCAACATAATGACCGTCATCGGAAAAGGCAACGGCTCCTTTTTCCAGCATGTCGCCCATCTCCGCCAGTTCTTTGCCATGCTCGTCCTTACTGATGGAACCGATCACCTCTACATTAACATAGCCTTCCTTGGCGGCCCGTTCTTTGATACCGCTCACCACGATGGAAGTGGAAATGGCCGGTTTTGTATTCGGCATGCAGGCAATGGTAGTGATGCCGCCGGCAGCTGCCGCCATGGTGCCGGTACGGATGCTTTCTTTCGCTTCCAGCCCGGGTTCCCGCAGATGGGTATGCATATCAATAAAACCGGGAGCCACTACTTTGCCCGTAGCATCATACACTTCATCCGCTGACGCCGTAATATTCTTGCCTACCTTTACAATTTTGCCGTCTTCGGTCAATACGTCGCAAATTGCATCCAGTTTCTGAGAAGGGTCTACCACCCGTCCGTTTTTAATTAGCAGCTTCAATTTGTTTACCTCCAGTCAGTGTCAGGAATAACAACGCCATACGTACAGCTACGCCGTTCTGCACTTCATCGCGGATAGCCGCCTGATCGCAGTAACCAACATCCCAGGAAATTTCCAGGCCGCGGTTCATGGGACCGGGATGCAATACGACGCAATCCGGGTTCGCCAGTTTCAGCCGGGCTTCATTCAGCCCAAAGATGCGGGCGTATTCGCGGGGGGATGGGAACAGACCGCTCTTCTGCCGCTCTAGCTGGATACGCAGCACGTCGATCACATCGGCTCCTTCAATCGCTTCTTCAATCCGTTTATGATAAGTCACGCCCAGGCTCTCAATGGCATAAGGCATCAGCGGGCGGGGTCCCGCCACATGCACATCGGCGCCCAGTTTTGTCCAGGCCGCAATATTAGTGCGCGCCACCCGGCTATACAGGATGTCGCCCAGGATGACCATCTTTTTGCCTTTTAAATCTTTCAGACCATGTTCCCGCAGCGTAAACATATCCAGCAGGCCCTGAGACGGATGCGCATGAGCTCCGTCGCCGGCATTGATGATGACAGGATCCGCCACATCGGCCGCATATACCGCAGCGCCTTCGATAGGATGCCGCATGACGATAGCGTCGCAGCACATGGACTGTACGGTAAGGATCGTATCCCGCAGACATTCGCCCTTCACCACGCTGGAGGAAGAGGTCGTAATATTTACCACATCGGCGCCCAGATATTTTCCGGCCAGTTCAAAGGAGGTACGGGTCCGGGTACTGGGTTCGTAAAACAGGTTGATAATGGATTTGCCCCGCAGAGACGGAACTTTTTTAATATCACGCTTCATAATCTTTTTCATTTCCGCAGCAGTCTGCAGAACCAGATTGTACTCCTCGACGCTGAAGCTTTCCAGGTCAAGGATGTCTCTGCCAGCCAGAGACACAGGTGCTTTTGCCATGGTTGTTCCTCCTGTAACCTGGAAAATACCGTCTTTCAGCGCCCGCTGTTTCATTTTTGCAGCCGCACGGCGCTGTAACAGCATTTTCCGTAATTAAAAATAAATAAAAGCCTTCTTGTCCCGCAGGATGCAAGAAGGCTTATTTTCTTCCATAAAATACACTGAGTAAGTCACCTTACAGTCTCACAGGACCGATTTAAAGGTAATGCTATTTTGTTTGAGATATTATATCACGAATGTCCCTCAGCTTCAACATAAAATTTACGCCAGCCGATCCACCAGCGCTGATTCTTCTTCGCTCATTTCCGAAGGCCGCATAATTTCTGCCATTTTTTCCCACTGCTTTTTGCTCCGGGACGGCTGTGTGCAGTGCCAGTATTCCGCTACCATCTGCAGATACTTACGGATGCGTCGCCTGGTTTTTTCATGCTTTCCGGCAATCTCTATTCCTTCATGTAACCAGGAAAGATAGATCTCCCATTCATCTTTCATTAAAAGCCGGGCGCAGGCCGCTGTAAAATCGCGACCGTTACGCAACAGGAAACGGAGCATATCCACTACCGTTTCCTTTTCGGAAAACAGATTCATCTTCTGTTCCAGCCTGTCTGCCATTCCAGATTCCTGCGCTCCTGTATCCAGAGACAGGATCCCTTCCTGATGCGTCAGGCAGTCATAACGCCGCAGGGTCCACTGCAATACGGCAAGATGAAACAAACAGTACGGATAATACATGCGACAGGCATTTTTAAAACTGTCCCACTGGCTTTGCATCTGAATATGGACAG
>DDQB01000052.1:0-12172 GCA_002342505.1 Acidaminococcaceae bacterium UBA2453 | reverse complement strand
CTCTTTCAACAACACTGTGCATTCCGCATCCCATCCGCGCTGTGCAATCTGCGCCGCCACGCGGCTCCATTCCAGCACAAACTGCTGCCGCATGACGGGATCCACGCTTTCATGACGCAGCACATTGCGATTCAACCGGCAGATTTGCTTTAACGCGACCATGTAACGCCTGTCCGCTGCTACAAACAATAAGTCGGCCAATACAGCCGTCAGTCCGTTGGTTATGACAGCGTATCCCCTTTTCCAATGGCTGCAAAACGCTTCCACTATTTTTTTAAACGCTTCATCATTCCGCGTATGGGCAGCAGTATCCGCCACATTTTTTAACAGCAGATATCCTTCTTCGACCAGATCCCTTTCATCGGCGCCAATCAGTCGCAGATCTTTCAGTATAAGTTCAGCGCAGGCCCGTCCCAGCACCGGCATATTTCTTTTAAAGGCCAGGCATCCGAAAAAACCGGCCTGTTTTAAAATATCCCCGCGCAAAGACGGCTGCCCTTCCACTACTTTGTGCAGGACCGTCATGATTTTTTCCGTCTCTTCTTCCGCGCCGCTGCGCAGGAAATAATAACCGGCATCGCGAAGCTTCACTCCCAGCTCTTCCGGCGATTCTCCATGTTCTGCCATCCAGTTCAGCAGTTTATAATCCGGCGCCTGCAGCAAGAGCTGTTTGCGACGCTCGTCCTTTTCTTCCTCAAGTTCACTGTCCAGGCGCTCGTCAAACTCTGTATATCCCTTTTTAAAAATGCTTTCTTCCTGTTTTGCCATAAATCCAGTACCGCCTGCTTTTCTCCAGATTTGTATGAACTAAGGAAGCCCTGAGCAGTCAGCGCTTCCTTAACTGTATGATTTCAAATTCACTCTATCACTTTAATCATGTTCGTACTGCCCGGCGTTCCTACCGGAATCCCGGCCGTCACCACAACCGGCGCTTTTCCGGTAACATATCCCGCGTTCCGCGCATAGTTCACGGAAGCCTCTATCATCTCATCCGTATTCGGGATAAAAGCCCCCTGTATCGGTTCTACACCCCAATACAGCTGCAAGGCCCGGCAAACCCGAGCGGAATCGGTCACCGCTGCCACCGGGACTTCCGGACGGTACCGGGAAACATTCTGCGCTGTCCTGCCGCTGGAAGTGATACAAACGATTGCTTCCGCCGCCACTTCCCGCGCAACATGTACCGCCGCATGGGCAATCGCATCCGTACTGCTGCGCCCGCCGCTTCCGGCAGCCGCATCGGATAACTTTGTATAATCCAGTACCTTCTCCGTCGCCAATGCAATCTGCGCCATGGTCTTCACCGCTTCCAACGGGAATCTGCCGCTGGCCGTCTCCCCGCTCAGCATGATGGCATCCGTGCCGTCGAAAATACTGTTGGCCACATCGCTGGCCTCCGCCCGTGTACAACGGGAACTTGCGATCATACTTTCCAGCATCTGCGTCGCCGTGATCACCGGCTTGCCCGCCTTATTACAGGCGCGGATCATTCGTTTCTGCTCCAGCGGAACTACTTCCGCCGGAATCTCCACACCCAGATCGCCGCGGGCCACCATGATGCCGTCGCTAACTTCAATAATATCTTCTATATGCTGCAGACCGGCGCTGTTTTCAATCTTGGATACGATCCCCATATGATACCCGTGTTCTTCCAGCAGGCGCCGGATCGCCAGCACATTCTCCGCATTCTGCACAAAGGAAGCCGCAATATAATCCATGCCGTTTTCCGCCGCAAACAGGATATCCTTTTTATCCTGCTCCGACAAAAAGGGCAGTTTCAGTTCTACTCCCGGACAGGCTACCCGTTTACGCGACGACAGCTCGCCGCCGCTGATGACCTTAGTCACGATCCGGGCTCCATCTACAAATTCCACTTCCAGAATCAGCATACCGTCTGCCAGCAGGATCCGGTTTCCCGGTCTCACTTCTCCCGGCAGTCCGGCATAATCCACATGGGCTATGGCATCCGTGCCGTCTGCCTTTTCCGTTGTCAGCGTAAAAGTATCGCCGGTCTTCAACAGAACAGGCCCCTGCGAAAATTCACCTAACCGCATCTCCGGCCCTTTGGTGTCGCAGATCAGCGCTATTGGCCGGTCTGCCTTTGCCGCCGCTTCCCGTACCAGTTCGATACGCTTCCTGTGACTGGCATAATCACCATGGGAAAAATTGAAACGGGCCATATCCATGCCGGCGTTAATCATGTCATACAATAACGTGGGGCTGTCCGTGGCAGGTCCCATCGTACAAACGATCTTGGTCTTTTTCATAATATCTCCCGGAACGTCCTATCCGTAAACAGAATCCCGCCCGCGCCGGCTTATCGCGGCGCGAAACGGGGCCCTGTCTTTTCTGCCATTTCGTCGCAGCCATTGTTCAACTGATTCCAAACACGATGACCTTACGCTAAAAATCCATGTTCCGCCAGCACTTCATATGCGTCTTCCGCCTCCGATACGGGTACGGAAATTTCAACGGAAACCAATTTGGAATTCTTCCTCGTCGATATCTGTTTCAGCTGGCATAAAAAACCGTTATCAGCCAGCAGTTTCTTCAACTTTTCAGCACGCTCCTGCGTCGGAGCAATATAAATAACTTTCCACACAGAAACAGTACCTCAGGATTCTTTATAAGCTTTGATCTTTTCAATCAGCTTGGGAATGACCACATGTACATCGCCTACCAGGCCGTAATGCGCTACTTCAAAGATCGGCGCATTTTCGTCCTTGTTGATGGCCACGATCACTTCGGATTCCTTCATGCCGCAAATATGCTGCAGGGCGCCGGAAATGCCGCAGGCGAAATACAGCTTCGGCGCGACGGTCTTGCCGGACTGTCCGACCTGGGACGCATGGTCTACCCACTTTTCGTCAACGGCTGCGCGGGAACCTGCTACTGCGGATTTTTCAAACAGGTCCGCCAGTTTTTCCAATACAGCAAAGCGCTCCGCGTCGCCAAAGGCACGGCCGCCTGCGCAGATTACTTCCGCATCTTCGATCTTCATCTTGCCGCCGGTAGAAAGCGGTTCTTTCTTCAAAACTTCCACTTTGCTTTCTACTTTATTCTTTACCGTGTAATTGATTACTTCGCCCTGACGGGAAGCATCCGGTTCCATCGGCACAAAAATCTTGGGACGGACGGAACCCATCTGGGGCCGCTGGTCCGAGCATACGATCGTCCCCATCAGGTTGCCGCCCAACGCCGGACGGGTCCATTGCAGGAGACCGTTCTCTCCCATCTCCACTTCCGTGCAGTCCGCGCACAGGCCGGTCTTCAGACGGGCCGCCACACGGGGCGCCAGATCGCGTCCGTCAATGGTAGCGCCGAACATGATGCCGTTCGGCTGGTATTCCTTTGCCAGTTCGCAAATCGCATTCGTATATAATTCAACGTTGTAATCTTCATATTCAGCGCCCAGCACCGTATAAACCACATCCGCGCCCTGAGCGATCAGTTTTTCCGCATGTCCGTTATTTTCTTTACCAATGAATACAACAGCGGTATTTTGTCCCGCCATATCTGCCAGATGGCGCGCCTGCCCCAGTAATTCGTAGGTCACGCCAAGGGTTTCGCCGTTTTCCAGCTGGGCTACTACCCAAATTGAATTCTCAGTCTTTGCCATGTTTTAAGTCCTCCTCCGGAAGAGTAATCGCCTCCATAGGGCAATCGTAGATACATGCGCAGCATTCCACACATTTTTCCTCTGCAACAAAAGCCTTGCCGTCCGTCACCCTGATAGCTCCGGCGGCGCAGATTGCCGCGCAGTTCTCACAGCCTATGCAGCGAGTTTTATCAACGTTAACTGCCACGATACACCGCTCAGCGTTTCACGACGCCGGCAGCAATCAGCTTTTCCAACAGTTTGTCAACCGCTGCATCCACATCTTCTTCTTTGATGATTTGGCTGTCGATCTTATGCACTTCCGGCGTAAACACTTTCATGACCCGTGTCGGAGAAGCCTTCAGTCCGACGCAGGTAGCGTCGATTCCCAGATCCGCCGCTGTCTTGACAGGGATTTCCGTCTTACGGGCTTTCATCTTGCCGCGGATGCTGGCAAAACGCAGTTCTTTTTCCGCACGCGTCATAGTAACCAGCAACGGCGCCGGAACAGCCAGGGTTTCCGCCCAGTTTTCCGTTTCCCGTTCCACAATGAAGCGACCGTCGGCAAAATCAACTTTCAATGCCGACGTAACCTGCGGGATCCCCAGGTGCTCCGCCATCTCCGGACCAACCTGCGCCGTGCAGCCATCCGCTGCTTCCCGGCCGCAAAGGATCAGGTCATATTCACCCAGATTTTTTACCAGCGCCGCTAACGCCACACTGGTCGCCAACGTATCCGAACCGGCGACCACACGGTCTGTCAGCAGGAACGCTTCATCTGCGCCTAACGCAATGGCATCCTTCAAAATATCCTTGGCCTGAGGCGGCCCCATGGTAACCACGGTCACCTTCGCCCCGAATTTATCTTTTAAGATCAATGCAGTTTCCAACGCTTCCGCATCATACGGATTCAGAATGTTTTCCACGCCGTCCCTGATCAGGGTGCGGGTCTCCGGATTCAGACGGATCTGCGCTGTATCCGGCACTTGTTTTACACAGACAATGATGTTCATGTGTTCCTCCTGCTTGCGTAAAGTTTTGTACCTTTGACGGTACATTACATTATACCATATATCACTATGTTTTCCAAATCAAAAGAGCGGCCGCCGCCATATTTCATAACGAAAAAAATCCCTTTGCCCCATTACGGGTCCCAGAAGCGTTTACAATTCAGTGATGCGTTCCATACACCACTTCCACACCCCGGCTCTCCAGATAGTCTTTCATCTTTTCCACCCAGGGGCAGCGTTTTTTCAGCTCCGGATTCTCTTTATCCTTTTTGTTGGTACAGCTGCTGAAATGCACCACGTCCACCGGCTCGTCCGCCAGACGGTCCAGTTTCTTCTTCAGGCCTTCATCGTTTTCCACTGTCTTTCCGCAACCGTTGCAGGTCAGCCCGGCAAACAATTCAACCTCTTCACCGCCGTAGCGTTCAAACTTCACGGTACGCGTATTAAAAGCTTTCATGCAAGAAGCGCCTGCGCAGCGCATACTTACGTCAAGACAACGGATAATCGCAACTTTTTTCATGAGGATCCCTCCCGGATAGTATCTTTAATAAAATAGTGCAGCAGACGCATCCACTGCACTTCATTTACATCTTACAGGTTGTTTTCTTTCTTAAACTGCGCTAACAGTTCCAGCACTTTTGCTTTCAGGTTTCCGCCTTCGCTGAAGCGGGCCGCGTTGCCGTTCACGCCGTCGATCATGGCCTGCGCGCGGTCTTCCTGCATCTGCATGATACCGGCTACCGGTTTCATCAGGTCAGCATATTTGCTGTTCAGGTCGCCGTTGGCTTTTTTGATTTCAGCCAGGGCGTTTTTGCCTAAGTCCAGTAATGCTGCTTTATCTACAGAACCGGAGTTGATGGAGTCCGCTAATTTCTTCAGGGTAGCTTCGTTCTTTTCCGCAAAAGCGATAAAAACTTTCACCATGGCAGCCTTGTCACCTTTAGCAGCGTCGCCTGCTTTGGCTGCGTCGCCGGTAACTGCGCCTGCTGCTGCCGCCGCCAGTTTCTTCATATCCCAGCCCTGGGGTTTCAGTTTTTCAAAAATACCGTTCAGGTCCAGACCGCCCAGGTTCGCGATCCCGTCGCCCCATACCAGATCTTTGATGGCGTCTTTTGCCGCCGCAAAGCTGAATACGCCGTCTTTGTTTTCCAGAACAGCTTCTTTGTTCAGGGCTACTTTACCGTTGGCGAAGTCAAAGGCTACGTTTTCAAAATTCAGGGCTTTGCCGTCTTCCCCAACTTTCAGGATCCAGGCAAAGGCTTTCTTGCCCAGCTCATCCGTCACAACATCCTTCGGATCATAGTAACCGGTGATTTTGCCGGCTGCGTCTTTGATCGCTACCCAGCCGTTCTTTTCCAGGTCTTCAATCTTAAAGGTCTTCGGATCGATGGGCAGGTTCCCGGCAGCCAGGCCGCGGCTGATCTTTTCAGACAGTCCGGCAGCTTTGCCCATCAGGTCGGCCACATCTTTTTCCGCCGCCGCATTGCCCTTTGCCGCTTCTTTCAGTTTCGCCAGCTTGTCCATCAGGCCCTTCAGCCCTTCCGTAGCCTTCTTGGCGTCCTCGCCTTTCAGCTCGGCAACGCTGGCCAGTTTATCCACGTTCCCCAGCATCATGCCGATTTCCGTTTTCAGGCCCTTCAGCAGTTCCGCCTTTTTGTCGCCGCCGCAGCCTGCGACCATGGACAGGGACAGCAGCATCGCCATCACAACCATTAGAAATTTCTTCACAATTCTTCCCCCTTTGCAAATTACTGGAAACTCCGCATTCCTCTCTGCAGGCAATTGGTTCGATCAAACATTGCAGCCCGGAGAAAGTATCCGGCGTTTCCCAACAGAGGCGCGCGCCTCCTGTTCTATATTATAATTTTATCACATTCGCAGAAAAAGTGAAATTATTTCTGATAATTCACCATTTAAGAAAGCGCTGATTAAATGAGTTCGTGCGATTGCCGNNTAAGCAGAGAGCCGCAAGCTTGCTTGCGTGCGATAAGCAGAGAACCGACGCGTCAGCGTCGTGTGAATCGCTTATGCATTCAGGCTATCGCTTATACAGAGTAAGCGTGCTGACGAATTAATCAGTGATTCCCCAATTCGCCATCATCAGATCTCCCGCACTCGGAAGGAATCGTCTCCCAGCAGTTCCTTCAATTCATCCTGCAGCGCCGCGTCCTGCCCATTCACATACAGCGACGGATCCAGACGGATGCGCCGGCGGGATCCCATAAGTTTCAGAAAGACCATGGTGCTGCCGTGATGCTTCTTTAAAATCGTCAGCAGCGCTTTCGTTACCATTTCCGTTTCCCGTTCCGGTGAAACGATCAGTTCAATCACCGCGCTGACCGGGACAGGCACATGCCCCCGGGCATCTTTTACAGGCGAACCGCCCGGGTTTGCCGCAACAGGACCCGGATACGCAGCCGCCGTTTCACGCACATATGGCCCGCCTGCCGTCGCCGTGCTTTCACAGTACGCAGTTTCGCCGCCGGGTTCATGTTCATAGCCATAGGCGACGGCGCCGTTGTTATCCTTTGCGTAACCGTTTCTGCCATAATTTCCATATCCGCCGGCATAGGCTCTGTTCCTGCCGGCGTTTCCGTTTTGCCGCGGCTGCCCTGCCAGTACCGGAGGTTTCCCTTCTTCCAGCAACGCCATACGGGACGCAATGATCTTGCTTCCCCGCTCATCCACGTTGAAGCGTCCTTCCACTTCAACCACGGTATCTTCCCGCAACAGCGCGGAATACTCATTATACGCCTGAGGGAATACCACCACTTCAATACGGGAACCGAAATCTTCCAGCGCCAGGACCGCCATGGAGTCGCCTTTCTTTGTCACCTTGATATCGGTGGCGCTGATGATGCCTCCCACGTTGACGAACTGCCCGTCCCGGACCGACGGGGTATCTCCCGTCAGGGTATACAGCGGCGTCAGTTTATCCAGCGCGGCCCGATACCCGTCCAGCGGATGCCCTGTCACGTAAAACCCGATCAGTTCTTTTTCATTTTTTAATAGCACGGAGCGGCTCATCTCATCCATCTTCGGCAACGGCACGGAATTCACCTCCGCAAAATCGTCGCCGCCAAAGAGCCCGATCTGCCCGCTGTTATAATCGCGCTGCTGCTGGATGCCCAGCTCCAGCGTTTTTTCATATACCGCCAGCAGCTGCGAACGGTAGACGCCCAAAGAATCCATAGCCCCGCACTTGATCAGATTCTCCAGCAGGCGACGGCTCAGCGCCCGGTAATTCACCCGCTTGCAGAAATCCAGAATATCCCGGAAGGGGCCGCCTTCCTGCCGCGCCCGGACGATCTCCCGCACCGCGCCTTCCCCTACGCTCTTAATACCCACCATGCCAAAACGGATGGCTCCGTTTTCCACGGAAAACCCTTCCTGGCTGGCGTTTACATCCGGCGGCAGCATGCGGATGCCCCGGTCTTTACAAACCGTGATATACCAGCTCATCTTATCCGCGTCGCCGATGATACTGGTCAACAGCGCCGCAAAAAATTCCGCAGGCCAGTGGGCCTTCAGGTACGCCGTCTGATAGGCTACCAGTCCGTAGGCCACGGAATGGGATTTATTAAAACCGTACCCGGCAAATTTCAGCAAGATCTCAAAAATCTCTTCGCTTTTTTCCGGCGGTACATTGTGCAGCTTGCGGGCGCCTTCCACAAAACGGGTCTTCATGGCGATCAGGTCTTTCACCTTTTTCTTGCCCATGGCCCGCCGCAAAATATCCGCTTCGCCCAGAGAAAAACCGGCCAAAATGGAAGCCGTCTGCATGACCTGTTCCTGATACAGCACCACTCCGTAGGTATCGGCCAGGATCCCGTCCAGCAACGGATGGATGCTTTCCACCGCGTGATGACGCTTGCGCCCTTCTATAAATTTTTCCGCCATACCGGCGTCCAGCGGGCCGGGACGGTACAGCGCCACCAACGGCACCAGGTCCCGCATGGATTTGGGACCCAGCCGTACCACCAGCCTCGTCATGCCCGCGCTTTCCAGCTGGAACACACCCTGGGTATCCCCGGCGCAGAGCATTTTGCTGACTGCTTCATCCTCCAGCGGAATGGTATCCAGGTCAACCGTTTCTCCCGTACTTTCTTTAATAAAACGCAGCGCGTCGTCCATCACCGTCAGGGTACGCAGCCCCAGAAAGTCCATCTTCAAAAGGCCCAGCTCTTCCACCTGGTTTTTGTCAAACTGGGTGGTGATCATGCGCTCCTGGCTGATGCCCGTTTCAATGTCCGCCGCCTCGTCCAGCTGCAGCGGCACCAGATCGATCAGCGGTTTCGGCGCAATCACAACGCCGGCCGCATGGGTCCCGCTGTTACGGGGCAGGCCTTCCACGCTTTTGGCAATGTCAATGATGCGTTTCACGTCGGGATCGCTGTCGTACATGGCCCGCAGCTCTTTCGTCTGCAACGCCCGGTCCAGCGTGATGCCCAGCTCCCGGGGCACCGCTTTGGCAACCCGGTCCGTCTTCGGCAGGCTGATCCCCAGCGCTCTTCCAACATCCCGCACAGCGGCCCGGGCCTGCAACGTACCAAATGTAATGATCAGCGATACATGATCCGCCCCGTACTTGCGGATCACATATTCCAGCACTTCCCCGCGCCTGCGGTAACAGAAGTCGGTATCAATATCAGGCATGCTGACCCGTTCCGGATTCAGGAACCGTTCAAAGAGCAGATCAAAATCCAGCGGGTCGATGTTGGTAATGTGCAGCAGGTAGGCCACGATGGAACCGGCGGCGCTGCCGCGGCCCGGCCCCACCGGAATGGGATCCGGATGGCCCGCCGCATCTTTATGGCTGCGACAGTAATGAATAAAATCCCACACAATGAGAAAGTAGGCCGCGTATCCCATGGTCCTGATGATATCCAGCTCATACTCCAGCCGTTTCCTGATCTCTTCTTCTTTTTTGCTGCGGGCGTCTTCCGGCAGTTTTGCCAGCAAGGCGCCATACCGTTTCGGGATTTCCTCCACGCAAAGACTGCGCACGTAAGCGTCCGCATCGTTCTGGAACTGCGCCGGGATAGGAAACTCCGGCAGCAGCAGCTTGCCAAAGGTAAAATCTACATTACACCGTTCCGCAATGGCATGGGTGTTGCGCAGGGCTTCTTCGTCATTGGGGAACAGCGCCTGCATCTCCTCATAACTTTTGCAGTAATACCAGTCGTTATTGAAACGCATCCGGTCCGGATCGTCCACGTTTTTATTGGTCTGGATGCAGAGCAGCACGTCCTGGGCCGAAGCGTCTTCCCTCTTCACGTAATGGATATCGTTGGTGACCACCAGCTTCACCCCGTACTTTTCCGAAAAAATACGAAGCTGCCGGTTCACGGTCCGCTCCTCGTCCAAATCGTGGTTCTGCATTTCCAGGAAGAAATTGTCTTTGCCGAAAATTTCAATGTATTCCTGCAACGCCTTTTCCGCCCCGTCCAGGTTCCGCTGCAGGATCAGCCGGGGCACTTCCCCCTGCACGCAGGCGGAAAGGCAGATGATGCCCCTGCTGTATTTCCGCAGGATATCCTTGTCGATACGGGGCTTCCGGTAAAAGCCGTCGATAAAACCGAGGGACACCAGCCGCGCCAGGTTGTGGTACCCTTCTTCATTTTCCGCCAGCAGGATCAGGTGATACCGGGGCTGCTTGTCAATGCGGTCAAAGCGGCTCCCCGGCGTAATGTAACATTCACAGCCAAAGATGACTTTGATCCCCGGCTTCCCTTCTTTTTCCGCTTCTTTATTCAGTTTTTGCGCCGTCTGGTACATGTCCACCAGGCCGTACATATTGCCGTGATCAGTGACGGCGATGCTGTCCATGCCCAGCTCCATGGCACGCTGCAGCAGCTCCTTCGGTTTGGAAGCGCCGTCTAATAAACTGTATTGTGTATGCACATGTAAGTGCGTAAAAGGTACGCTCATAATTGCTACCGTTCCGTTGCTTCTCTCACAATGCCCAGCACCCAGCGGGCCGCGTTGTTCAAATCTTCCAGGGCAAGGCATTCTTCGGTTGTATGGATCTTGTCCATGCCGGTTGCCAGCAGCACGGTGGGCAGCCCCATGCCGCACAAAAAGTTGGCGTCGCTGCAGCCGCCGGTAAAACCGGTGCTTACCGGAAAGTCCAGTTTTTCCGCTGCGGTTGCCGCCAGTTTTACGGTAGCATGATCCGTGTTAAGATTCACTCCCGGCGCCACATCTTTCACCGCCGCTTCCACCGTTCCGCCTTTGGCTTCCACAGTTTTGCGGAATATTTCTATGGTTTCGTTTTTCAGATTCTCCAGCTTTTCCTCATCGGGGCAGCGCATGTCAATGACAACTTCGCAGGCTTCCGGCACGATGTTGGATGCCAGCCCGCCGTCGATCATGTCCACGCTCAAGGTGGTTTCCCCATCCAGCCTTCCGTAAGACGGAAGCGCGTGCAGTGCCTCTGCCGCCAGCATGATGGCATTGATCCCCTTCTCCGGTTCCAGTCCGGCGTGGGCGCTCTTGCCTTTCACCGTCAGCTTCAGGTTAATGGCTTTGGGGGACGCGTTGAAGATGGCCCCGGGATGACCGCCGCAGTCCATACAGTAGCCTGCGTCCGCCTTAATCCACGCAGGATCCATGTAGCGGACGCCATAGCTTCCTGTCTCTTCCGCAATGGTGAAGCAGACCTGGATGTCCCCGTGTGGCAGATTGTTTTCTTTGATGCACTGCAGAGCTTCCAGCACCGCCGCCACACCGCTTTTATCGTCACCGCCCAGCGTGGTGGTTCCGTCGGAATACAGCACGCCGTCCTTTTCAACTACCTTTGTTCCCGTAGTCGGAGCCACGCTGTCCATGTGCGCTTCAAAGAACAACCGCGTAGCGCCGGACACGTTTCCTTTCAAAAATCCCCACACATTTCCCGTGGAACCGCCGCACTGTTCCCCGGCGCGATCCACCTGCGGATCCATGCCCAGCTCCCGCATTTTTTTTACCAGAAGCGCCGCTTCCTCTTTTTCATCGCAGCTTGGGCACGGCACGCCCACCAATTCAATAAACGTTTCCTTCAGCCGTTGTTCATTAATCGTTATAATCATTTTCAAATCCTCTTAATCAATTAACCAAATCTTTTTACTCTGTGCATCTTGTAGTATTTTAGTATAACTTATTTTGAAACTTTTTCAAACGGCTTTTGTTATAAACCAGCAACTTTTTCAAGGGACNNACTTTCTGTAAAACGATAAACTTTTTCCAGCGACTTTTCTTGGCAAGCGACAACTTTTTCCAGCGACTTTTGCAAAGAGTATTCGATGCTTGTACCAGTCAAGAAAAGCTTTCATAATCCCCTTAATCGAAAAGCGCTGCCTGTAGGCAGACTGCGCTATCGTTATGCAATTCTATTGTTATGCAATTTTTTTAAAATGCATTTGAATTTTTACTTCCTCACGCGATTATATAAGTGAAGGGATTTTTTTCGCGCGCTTCAAAAATTTTTGTCAGATTTTAGATCCTCGCGGGAATAGATAAGTAAAGGGCAAAAAATTTTTTCAATTTCATCTCATATTTCGGCCCCCTTGCCGGAGAATATAAG
>DDQB01000064.1 GCA_002342505.1 Acidaminococcaceae bacterium UBA2453 | reverse complement strand
CCGGTCATGGAGGCAGGCGATTCCGGAAAGGTCATCGCCAGCATGCTGCTGATCGGTATCTGCAACAGCGATTACTATTTTCCTTCCTATATAAGTTCCAAAGCTACGGACGGTTTTCTGGTGCTGACGGTAGACGGCGTACACGTTTCCACCAAATCCACAGAAGGGGAAGACCGGAGCTGGATCGTGGGACAGAAAGCGGTCTCCATCACCAGCAGCCATTCAGAGGACGGGACCTATTCCGGTAAAGTGTATCTGCAAAAGGTTCCCTACCTTTTTATTGACTACCCGCTGAAAAACTACAGCGGCGATCTGGTGGGTTATATCAGTTTCGGCCTGCAGGAAGACCGCTTTGCGGAAATTCTGGAAGATAACCGGAAGCTGACTCTCTTCATCGGTATCCTGTGCTTTGTACTGTTCGCTCCGCTGATCTGGCTCATGGGCGCCCAGCTGCGACAGAACCAGCAGCATCTGGAACTGCTGGTACGTCGCCGCACTAAGGACCTGGAATCGGCAGTAGAAGAGCTGAAACAGCTGAACGAGACAAAGAACCGCTTCCTTTCCAACATCACCCACGAACTGCGCACGCCGCTGTGCGTCATCATCAATGCCTGCGATTTCCTGAAGGGCGGTTACAGCGGAAAGCTGAACGAAAAGCAGTACCGGTATGTGGACAACGCATCCGAATGCGGTTCCCATCTGCTGACGCTGATCAACGACCTGTTAGATCTGACGCGGCTGCGTTCGGGAAAGACGAAGACGGAATTTGCACAGTTCCCCATACATAAATTTCTGGAAACGATTGTGAATGAAATGCGGAATTTCCGGCCGGACGCCCACATTGATATGCAGACGTCATTTGACCCGAATGATTTCCTTGTGATAGCGGATCCGCAGATGTTACGGCAGATGATCTACAATCTTCTTTCTAACGCAATCAAATTTTCCCCGCCGGAAAGCCAGATCACCATCCGGGTCCAGAAGCTGGAAGATTCGAGGCAGATGCGGATCAGCATCGCCGACCAGGGAATCGGCATCGCGCCGGAAAACCTGGAACGGGTCTTCAAAGAATTTGAGCAGATTGAGAACCCGATTATCAAAAAGCAGCCAGGCACCGGCCTGGGGCTTCCCATTGTCAAAAAGCTGGCGGAACTCCATCACGGCAGTATTTCCCTGCAAAGTACGCTGGGCAAAGGAACGGAAGCGATCCTGCTGCTTCCGCTAATGCAGGAACCGGAGCAGATGAATAACGCCAGTGTCGCCTGATAACCCCGAATTGATTGACTGTATCATAGTGTTTAAGGAGCAAAATCATGCCTAAAATTTTAGTGGTAGATGATAATGAGCAGTTAAGCAGTATGTTAAAAGATGTATTGGAAAGCTGGGGCTACACGGCCCAAATCGCAACAGAGGGACGCGCCTGCCTGGAAATCGCGAGACGGGAACAGCCGGACATCATTTTGCTGGACATTATGCTTCCGGGATTATCCGGTTATGAAGTGTGCAGCGAACTGAAACGGAGCGCGGCGACGCAGTCTATCGCCGTGATCATGATGACCGCGCTGGAAGATTTGGAAAGCCGGATCCACGGATATAAAGTCGGCGCCGACAATTTCCTGATCAAACCGATCAATTATAACGAAGTCAAGGCGATCATCGAAAAACTGCTGAAAGACAAACAGTATCGGGACAAACTGGAAGAAAGCTGCAATGTGGCCAAAACGCTGCAGACCTTCGAACAGCTTCTGCTGGGGCAGCCCACCAACATTAACGCGCCCAATATGGTTTACTGCAAGAAACTGCTGGAATCGCTGAACTGGGACGATGCCACCGCCAAGAAGGCGCTCACCGCCGTTATGCTGCCGCCGCCTGCCGAAGTGGCGGAACGGACCGGCCTTTCCACTGACCAGATCATCCATCTGACAGACAGCCTGAAGATGGGCCGCTGGCTGAAACCCATGCTGCAGTTTTTAAACGCGCCGGTAGACAATAATGACGAGTACCGGGCGGAGCTGGAGAAACAGGATTGCCTGAACGCGGCGGAGCTAGTCCTGCTGGTAAACCGCTATACCACGCTGCTGAAAGAAAAGCAGGACCGGGAACTTACCTTTTCCATTCTGAAACGGGAGTCATCCGTCAACAAATATAATAAGGAAGTCTTAAAACACCTGGAAGAGATCCTGCGCGCGGAAAAGATACTGGAGAGCATCCGGTAGGTTACGCAGGTCCGGCATTATGCCAATTAATTACTGAGCCTTCGGGTCGTTCTTCAGGCCATTCTTCGAGCCATTCCTCGGGCCGTTCTTTGATCCGTTCCCTTTCTATTCACAAAACGACATCGTCCATTGCGCAAACCATTTGATCAACGGTTCTTTAAAATTTGAAAAGCAAATTTAAACCCCCTGCACCGTTCCGTATAACCGGAATGATACAGGGGGTTTTCATAATTTTTTAACTTCACTGGTAACGGCGGACGCTCAATCGACCGTTTGCCGCAAGGGTGTCTCAGGACCTTGCGGGAATAGAGGAGGAGTGAAGTTAATGGTTTCTATAATAACCATGCCTGCTACAACATGATTATTACTAATAGGAACCGGCTGCAACCGCAGCCGGCAGATAATGAAGGGTACAGGCTGTAAAACAGCCGGAAGGTAAAGCTTCATTACCTGAGTGTGGTAAAAATTTCACTGTAATGTCGTTTTACCGGCAACTGCCGTTATGTAATGACAGTATTATTTGCCGGCAGGTCCGATCATGGCCAGCATGGTACCGGCTGCTACTGCAGTACCGATAACGCCTGCTACGTTCGGGCCCATGGCGTGCATCAGCAGGAAGTTGGCCGGGTTGGCTTTCTGGCCTACTACCTGGGATACGCGGGCTGCCATCGGAACTGCGGA
>DDQB01000038.1:12279-34854 GCA_002342505.1 Acidaminococcaceae bacterium UBA2453 | reverse complement strand
TCGTGCCAACGGCACGTTGCGCGATCACGCACCGAAGCGTTTGCGACGTCTTATGAAGGCGGCATCACCCGGGCAGCCATCGCATAAATTCTTATTTTTATTTTACTGAAAATCCGGGTTCTTGTAAACCTCACACCCATCCACGAATGTGCGTAAAATCGTGAAATCTTCGTTAAATATCGTAATGTCCGCCGCAGCACCCGGACACAGGCTGCCAATTTTCTCAAACAGCCCCAGTTCCTGCGCCTGATTTTCCGTTACCATTCTTACTACTTCCGGAACAGACGCGCCGGTATTCCGTCGGAAATTCGCCATCGCCCGGTCCATGGTTACGACGCTGCCGGCAATGGTCCCGTCTGCCAGGCGGGCTTCCCCGTTTTTAACATATACCGTCTGCCCGCCCAGTTCGGAAACGCCCTCAGGCAATCCGCACGCCCGCATGGAATCGGTGATCAGCTCCAGTCCCGCAGCGCCTTTCTCCCTGTAGATGATCCGCTGTACCGCGGGATGCACATGCAGATTGTCGGCAATCAGTTCACAGATTGCATCCGTATCTAATGCGGCGCCAAAGAGCCCGGGGCTCCGGTGATGCAGTCCAGTCATAGCATTGCACAGATGGGTAATATGGGAAGCTCCCCCTTTTATGGCCTGCACCGCTTCTTCGTATCCAGCCGCACTGTGTCCGAGGGAAACAACTATATGATGCGCCTTGCATTGCCCAATAAAATCCTTTAACTGTTCCGGTTCCTGCCGCAGCGTTTCCGGCGCAAAAACCACAACTTTGATCACATCAGAAAAATCACGGATCAGGGAAAAATCTGCAGCGACAATATCCTCTTCCTTCTGGGCGCCTTTATATTCACAACTTATAAACGGCCCTTCCAGATACGCGCCTAACACCTTTGCTCCCGGCAGCGGAACCGGACTTGCCTTCTGCCGGGAGAACCCCTCCTCTTGCTGCAGAATCGTTTCCTTAGCTTCCGAAAGAACGCTGACTTTAATACTTTCATTTACCTCTTTTTTATCATTCTTCGCTGCCGCTGGTACGAATTTTTCTTCCCGCCGCCGCGTCATCACGGTCATACACTTTCTAATCCGCTGCAGCGCTTTATGAATGGCCGGGAAGTCATACGTCATCGTCGTCGGCAGGAATGCAGTCACGCCCGTCGACGCCAAAAATCCGCTCATCGCAGCTAACGTATCTTCTTCCGCATCCATCGTGTCCGCCCCTGCGCAGCCGTGAATGTGCAAATTGATAAATCCGGGCGAAACATACGCGCCTCCGGCATCAATCAACAAAAGCGGCTTCCCCTGCCAGCATCTTCCATTCCGCCACTCCCTGTCTATTGTTTCACGTGAAACAATGCCGATAATTTTTTTATCAAATAAAAGAGCGCATCCGTCCAGCACTTTATCGCTTAAGACCAGACGCCCGTTAATAATTGCCTGCATGCGTAACGCTCCATTCAGAAAATTTAAGGAAAATCTTCTTCCCGCAAAAAAATCTGCCGTGTTCCGTTTTCTTCTTCACACTTATTTATTATATCTTTATTATATCAAAAAAAGACGCCGTGTATCATTTTAAAATTATTGTGCACATAATTTTTTGCAAACATTTTTTGCAACTAATTTTTGTAAAGGAGAATTTTGTTTTCCGTTTTCATGCCTGCCCCGTTTCCGCAAAATAAAAAACGCTGCGACCTGATGATTTCCTTCCGAAAATTTCCTGGCACAGCGTTTCATTGTATCGTCATTCAGCGCGCATTTATTTTTTTATTGAAGCCGTAAGTCTTCCACTCACGCTTCCGGATAAACGGCCTCTTCTTCTTTGTTCGTCAGTCCCAGATCCTTCAGCATCTGCATATCGCTGCTTATGGTAGCAGCGCCGGCAGTAGTCAGCATATTACCGGTAATGCTGGCGGAAGCGCCGCGTCCCATCACCGTCGCGCCGGACTTTGGCAGAATGCCCCTGCCTGCTGCCAGGCGGATATTTGCTTCCGGATTGATGAAACGGAAGATTGCGATCGTGCGGGCTACATCTTCCGCGGAAATCTGCGGCATATCCTGCAACGGCGTTCCTTTAATCGGCATCAGCGCATTGATGGGGATCGATTCAATGCCCAGTTCCGACAGCGTCAGAGCCATATCAAAACGGTCGTCCCAGTCTTCCCCCATGCCTATAATACCGCCGGAGCAGACGCACATGCCTGCTTCCTGAGCAATTTTAATGGTGCGGATCTTATCTTCAAACGTATGCGTCGTGCAGATATTGGGAAAATTACGGCGGGATGTTTCAATGTTATGGTGATAGCTGGTCACGCCTGCTTCTTTTAAGCGCCGGAACTGTTCCGCGTCAATAAATCCCATGGAAGCGCAGAGATTGATTTGCAGCTTTTCATGCATTTCTTTATAGGCTTCTATCGCTTTATCGAAATCTTTTCCCTTTAACGCGCGACCGGCCGTTACAATCGCAAACCGGTTTACGCCGGCGTCCTGATTTGCTTTGGCAGCCGCAAAAATTTTTTCCTTCGGCAGAAAACCGTATTCGTCTATGCCCGTGTGATTGCAGGCCGCCTGGGCGCAATACTTGCAGTCTTCACTGCAGCGCCCGCTGCGTCCGTTAATGATGGAACAGAAATCTACCAGGTTTCCGCAGTAACGCTTCTGCAGTTTGCCTGCACAGTCCAGCATCTCTTCCAGATCCGCATGCAGCAACAGCTCTTTATCCAGATTTTCCCGGGTAATGCGATACCCCTCGTTGATAATTTTATCTGTTAATTCCGTAATCGTCATAATCCGATGCCTCTCTCCAACTTTTGTAATTTAGTTAACGCCTTGTTTTGTAAACGTTAACATTATTATAGTTAACAAAAGTTAATAAGTCAACCAAAAAATTAAAATGGTTACCAAAATGACAACCACGCCATAACGAAAAGAAACCGCGCATATCCCGGAAAGACTCTCATGTCGAACCGCGCCGCGACAAAACACAAGCCTGCTTGCGATGCGCCTGCGATGCAATCCGGAGAAAGAAGGGATACGCACGGTTTCTTTATTTTTACGGTTCACTTCAATTTGTTTTCTTCAGCATATACCACGGGTCCACATTTTCCCCATCTACAAATACCTCAAAATGCAGATGCGGGCCGGTGCTGTATCCGGTACTGCCTACAAAGCCGATGATCTCGCCCTTGCGGACTTCCTGCCCCGCCGATACCGCGATACCGCTCATATGACCATAGGCGCTTTCATAGCCGCTGCCGTGACGGATCCGCACATACTGCCCGTAGCCGCCGTTCCAGCCGGCCGTTTCCACAGTGCCCATGGCCGCCGCATACACCGGCGTGCCAAAATCCACCGCAATATCCAGACCGGGATGCCAGTCATATCCGCCGTTGATAGGACCGGTCCTTGCTCCGTAAGGAGAACTGATCACACCGCCATCCGTAGGCCACAGGTCCGGTAAAATGGAAAGCCGGTTATTGCGTCCTTCAATCACCGTCAGAAGTTCATGCATGTTTTTCTTCTCCCGGTCGATCTGCGCTGTCAGATTCCTGTTCTGCGCCGCCGCTACATCCAGCATGCTGATGTCAGCGCCGGGCCCGCCTTTTCCGCTGTATGCGGGATCGGTGGACTTCACCCCTTCCGCAGCGCCAATCGAATCAATATTGCTGGTAAATTCCTTGTCGCCGCTGCTCTGGATCACCGCCCTGCGCAGCTTTGTCTCCAGCGTATGTATCTCGCTCATGTCGCGCAGCATTTTTTCATTATCATCCAGCAGCGACTGCAGCTTCGCTTCCTGTTCTTCCTTATGCGCCATGTACTCCTGATAGGCCGCCTTATCCACTTTGGAGTGATGATACTGCCAGCCGTAAAACCCGGCCGCGCCTGCAAGACATATCAAAACTGCAGCGCAGGCTCCCGCCAGCGTCATCGCTTTTTTACGGTTTACGGAGAAGGTTTTTGTTTCCCCGTTCTTTCCCGGAAGCGATACTACGATCTGCGGTTCCGGATCCGTTCCCGGACATTTTTCAATTTTATGATTCTCTTCCCAGTTCTTTTCTTCCATTACATCACCAAATAACTCATCGCCGCGCTATTTACAACCGAAACCCTGTCAACATTTTATCGTTTCACACAAAAGCGCCCGCCGATAAAAAACAATCAGCGCTTCCATTAACCTGCACACGCATTGTATTTCTTTTTTATGACAAATCCGTGGCAACACTGCCTCAGTTTCTAAAAAATCCCAGCTTCTGCCCGATGCGAAGCAGCCGGTTCCCCAGATACGGGATGCTTTCCAGATCTTCTTTCGTCAGGCCGCCAATGGCCGTCAGCACCACCGTATACACAACCGCAGCGACCAGCGCACACAGAAGCACCACCCAGCCGCCCAGACCGGACGCCGCATAAAGCACTCCCTGTATAACCGCGCCCATGACCCCGGCCGCCGCCAACGGCTTAAGAATACCGGAAACAGACATCTTATAACCGGTCAGTTTGTAAATAAAATACATATTGATCAGGGCCGCCACGCCAAAATCCGCTACCGTAGCGATCGCCGAACCTTTAATGCCAAGCCAGGGAACCGCCGTCAGCGTCCAGTTCAGGCAGACCTTAGCAACGCAGGCAACGATCATATTGATGACCGGGATACTGGTCCGCCCCATGCCCTGCAGCACTGCCGTACTGACCTGATGCATTCCCAGCAGCACGATACCGATACTCATGGTCTGGATTGCGGGAGCCGCGCCAGGCGCATTATAAATCAGGCCCGCCACCTTTTCCGCCAGCGTCAGCAGCCCGATAAAACAGGGGAACGTTACGATCATCGCCACGCGGAACGCCACGCCGGTCTTGTGAAGGATATTTTCGTGCTGATCCAGCGCTCTTGCTTCCGAAATCGCCGGAACCATACTGATGGCCAGCGCTGCCGTAAAAATCGTAGACAGGTTGACCAACGGAACAGCCATGCCCGTCAGATAGCCGAACAGTTCCGTTGCATGACGCACATCAAAGCCCGCAGCTTCCAACCGCTGCGGCACGATGAGCAGATCCAGGTTCGCCACGATCGGCAGCATCAGGCTGGTAAGGGAAACCGGCAAGGCCAGTTTCAGCAGACGGCCGATGATAGCCGAAGAAGTTTCCGGCACGGCATTTAAATTTTGCAGTTCACGCTTTGCCTTCAGATCTTTTTTCAGCCGCTGGTAAAAGAACATCAGTACCAGCAACGCGCAGAACGCGCCTGCACCGGCGCCCATGCTGGCACCGCCGGCCGCAGCCGCCAGTCCGTAGGGCATAAAATACGAAGCGAAGAACAGCATCGTGCCAACCCGCACCAGCTGCTCGGTAATTTCCGAACAGGCCGTCGGTGTCATAATCTGCCAGCCCTGCAAGTAGCCGCGGAAGCTGGCAAGGAACGTTACAAAGAAAACAGCCGGCGACAACGCAATAATCGAATAATATGCCCGGCCATCCCGGATAAACTGCCAGTCGATCAACTTTTGCGCGCCAAAAAACAGCGCCATGGAAAATACCAGTCCTGTCACAAACAGGAGACGCAATGTCACATGGAATACGCGCTCGGCCCCCCGGAAATCATGCTGGGCCACTTTCTCCGCCGTCACAATAGAAATCGCAACCGGAATGCCCGCCGACGAAACCGTGATCGCCATCAGATAAATAGGAAATCCCATCTGGTACAGGCCGATTCCTTCGCCGCCCAGCACACGGCTCAGCAGGATCCAGTTCAACGCGCCGATGACCTTGACCACGATACTGGAAACCGTCAGGATCAGCGTACCCTTCAGGAAGCGGTTATCATTTTTCTTTTCGCCCGGTTCCTTTTCCGTTTTAGCCCCGGCATCGGGAACCACAGTCCCTGCATTGGGATCCGCCTCCGAAACGTTTTCTTCCCCAGCCGGATCTTCCGTTACTGCCTGCGCGGGCTTTTCTTCCTCTTCTTCCTGCAATGCCGCCATATCCTGCTCCCATGCCTCCGCCAGAGAATTTTCCTCTGCCTTCAGCCGGGCCTCTTCTTTATTCTCTTTTCTTCCAAAAAAAAGTTCACATATTTTCACATTTATCTTCCCGATTAAAAACAGAAATAGAGAGTCATGGTAATAATATCGTTTTTATCCGCTTTTGACAAGCATTTTGCAAAAAAATACCGGTATAAAAACAAATTTAGCATAAGCTAATTCATAATTATTATCCGTTGACTTTATTCTCCCCTTTTGCTATACTTTTTACAAAGAGGAACGGAATCATCCGCGCCATAGAGAGATAAAATAATTAATATGAAATGGAGGAAATCATCATGAAAAAATTTGTTTGTTCAGTTTGCGGTTACGTGTACGAAGGAGCAGAAGCTCCGGCAAAATGCCCCCAGTGCGGAGCTCCGGCTTCCAAATTCGTGGAACAGGCAGGCGAAATGACCTGGGCTGCTGAACACGTTGTAGGCGTAGCTGCCGATGTCCCTGAAGATATTAAGACCGACCTGCGCGCAAACTTCAACGGCGAATGCTGCGAAGTCGGCATGTACCTGGCCATGTCCCGTGTCGCATTCCGTGAAGGCTATCCGGAAATCGGCCTGTACTGGGAAAAAGCTGCTTACGAAGAAGCAGAACATGCCGCTAAATTTGCGGAACTGCTGGGCGAAGTAGTAACCGACAGCACCAAAAAGAACCTGGAAATGCGCGTAGAAGCCGAAAACGGCGCTACCGCCGGCAAGACCGACCTGGCAAAACGGGCAAAAGCGCTGAACCTGGACGCCATCCATGACACCGTTCACGAAATGGCCCGGGACGAAGCCCGTCACGGCAAAGCCTTCAAAGGATTACTGGATCGTTACTTCAAATAATTTTACAGCAAAACAGCAGCCGGCTTTTCTGCGGAAGAGCCGGCCTGTTTTTTTACAGCCGCCTCTGTACTTGCTTTGCAACTTCCGCCTTACACAGTTTACATCTCCCCTCCGCTGCCGCTTTTACGCTCTGCAATTATCAAAACACAACAGCAACAACTTGACAACCACAATGAAACTCATATATAATAGCTATGTTTCAGATATTACTATGTCGGGGCATAGCGCAGTTTGGTAGCGCACCTGCCTTGGGAGCAGGGGGTCGCAGGTTCGAATCCTGCTGCTCCGACCATAAAAAATAAACCCGGAGGCCAGTAGAATCAAGGCTTCCGGGTTTTCTTATTGGCAGCGAATAACTTTATCTTGTGAAAGTGAAAGAGCCGGAAACGTACCCAAAATCACCCCAAACATACCCAAAAATGTACCCAAAAAATTATGCGCTTTTAGCAAGATTTTTAAAACCATTGTTACCCTGCCAAACTTCCACAGAAGCCCCGGAAGGCCCGATTCTATTTCGGCGCGATAGTTTGTATGTGTCGCCCGTCAAAAACGCGCCTACGGGCATTCTGTGCGGTCGGCATTTTTAGACCGGCAATAAAAAAAGACTGCCAGCCGAAGCCAGCAGTCTTCTTTTTTTTCATTTCTCAATGTAATCGGTGATAAAGTGATAACCGTTGTTCATGTAACTTGTGTTGCTCACGCTATCCAGTCGCTTTCTTTTAGCTAACAGGAAAGCTTTGTGTTCTTTAGCGTCTGCAATTTCATTTTCCAACATATCAATCACTCTTGAATCTTCATTGCGGTGATACATCCTGATATGCCTTTTGTGAAGATTTTTGAGCAGCTTTTCAGTTTCCGCTATTTCTTCTTCACAGGCTTCTATGGCTTGCAGGAAGCCATAGTTGCCAAGACTCAAAATGTAATGCAATTCTGTTTCGCGGTTAAACATGGTTTAACGCCTCCTTAATAGTAATATTAACGTGTTACCACGCCTGCCTTACCATACCAAAGACTTACCATACCTAACCATACCACACCAAGCCACACCAATAGTGATACGAGAAATTTAAAGACTTATCACCAAATTTATTATACCACAAATCTTACATAAATAACAAGACTGCCAACCGAAGCTAACAGTCCATTTCTTTTACCGCTTCATCATCCGCCGTGCAGTTTCTCTTATCTCCTTTGCTCGGTATATTCGTTCTTTATATAATTCTGGATAGCGTTTCGCTCTTTCTGCCGCTTCGCCTGAATTCTTGAATATGTCCTTCATATCCTCCGCCTTTTCCAGCATGTAACCAATTACGTAATCAACATTGCTATAGTCTATGCTGTGCGTGAGCATTTCAGTTATTGTCCCTCCCAAGGCAGCAAAAATACGAGCCATTTCATCCCGGCGCGCTTCGTCCCGCATCTTCTTATATTGCTCTATCGATAATACCTTGCAATCTACCAAAGTTTCCATAGCTCAAGCGTCCTTCACTTTCAACACTTGCCGGAAGGCGTGGGCTTCTGCAGGAAATTTTTCCTGTATAAACTTTAAGGTTTCCTGCTTCCCTTCATCAGACAGAGATTTAAAGGCTTCTAATAATGCTTTGGACCGTTTAAATGATGCCAACAGTTCCGGATCAGCTTCAAGTATTGATGTAATTACCTTGAGCTCGTACACGTTGGCTTCCTCTTCGGTAATTATTGTGCGATTTACCAATTCTTTCAGCCCTTCGGACAGACCCGTAAAACCGGTAAAGATAACCTGGATTTCCTTAATGGCATGGCCTTGTCCTTCTGCAAACAGGAAACGGATTTCGTTGTCTTCCATGCTCTGCAAAAAGTTAATTTTTCTTCCGTTGTCTTCCACGCATAACACATACATTACTTATCCCTCTCTTTCGCAAATTTCATTTCTTAATAATCAATCTTGATAATTGGCATGCATTCGGTTAAAATAGAAATGTGCATCAGAGTGATTGACCGTCCTATGGTAGCACATCCGGGCCGCTTGTTATTGCCAGTAACAGGCGGCTTTTTTTGGTTCATTTGCGTAAAGCTTGCATCTTGCGGAATGCTTCGAGCAAGTCTTTCCGGCGCTCCATATCCTCTTTTACCAGCGTGACGAGCAGGGTTGTTTTGTCCAGCCCTCTTGCGTCTGCCAGCGTATCGATCATTTCCTTTTCTTCTTCAGAAATTCTGATATTTACGGAAACATTACGAGCTTTGCCGGATTCCTTTAATGGACGTATCAAAAAAACACCTCCTTCCATTCTATTTTTTGCGGAATAAAACCGCATGAATACTGACTTTCAACGCAATAATTATTTTACGTCCGATAATACACATTATGTAAAGTCTTTCAATTTTATCTTTAATTTCTTTACATAAAGATAACACAATACCATAATAAAGTCAAGCTAAAAAGTGACCGGCCCCCTTTTGAGGGCCGGCCTTTTTTTAGTCTTTTACCGGGATTTCGGTTCGGTACAGCTGTCCGTCTTGTACGGCAATGCCGGGCACGGTCTTTGCGCTATCCTTGCCGCCCTGTTCGGGCTTTGAGTCCGGTTTCCAAGTGATCGTTTCGGTAATCCTATCAGGCGTTCCTTTGTTCATGGCTTTTTCACCTACCTTCCCACTCCTTTATTGCCGAACGCAACAAGGTCCAGTTCTTCGTAGCTTCGTGAAACAGCCGCGGCAGAGTTGTTATTTATGGTTATGCTCCGATTATCGTTTTGATACGATGAATAATTTGCGCCGCCGCTGCCGCCTGTTGCGGCCAGCGCCGCCGCAGGAGCACCGTCAAAACTCGGCAGTGCAAAATCGATTTTGAGTAAATCCATTAACGATTTTAGGCCGTCTCCCAGCCACGAAATGAATTTTCCCCAGGCGTTTTGGGCAACGTCTGCCGCACCGGACAACGCATCGCCGATAGCCTGTCCGGCAATCTCAAAGATGGAAGCAATCATGCGCCCTACGATTTTAAAGGCTTCCACGATATCCGCAAAGAATTGTGAGATTTCTTCCCAGTATGCGATAATCAGCGCCAGTCCGGCGGCAATCGCAACGGGAATAGTTCCGATGGCTGCAGCCAACGCGCCGACCAGTCCCATAAGTATCGAAAGAACGGCCACCATTTGATTTTCTTTATCTGCCAGTACGTCGCCAATCGAACTTAACACTTCGCCGATTCTTTCAAAACCGGACATCACCTCTTGTGGTGTGCCTAATTTTTCCCATAATCCTTCAAAAGCGGATTCGCCTTCGTTGGCATACACCCACAAGTCTTCCAACAGCAACGCAAGGCCTGCCACGGCGGCTATCACCATCATGAAGGGATGCGCCATCAGAAGGGTAAAAAATCGCTGTACAGCGGTCAGCAACGGGCCGGAAACAAAAAACGTCAATGCAAGAAGCGCGCCTTTAAGCACGTCAGTGTTTTTGCGTATCAGCGTGATGGCCTTTTCCACGTAAACGGCGACCTTGGCCACCGTATCAATGACGGCAGAAAACAAAGGAATCGCTAACGTTTTAAACGTGTGGCTGATCTGCTTGATGGTTTTGTCCATCTTGTCGATAGCTTCCGCATCTTTGGCAGTATACACACCCAACTCTTTTTGCTTGGCGATTAATCCTTCCACGTTTCCGCTCTGCAAAAACTTAATAGCGTCAGGATCAAAGCCGATATTTTTTAATGCGAAACCGCTCGTCTGCTTGTCCATGCCCTGGACGGCATTGGAGATATCCTGCAACACGTCCATGATCGGTTTTGCGGACAGGGCTTTTGGATCCAGCCCTAGCGCCTCCAGGAACGGTTTACTTCTGGCCTTTCCGGTAATAGAAAGACGAGACAAATCCGAAGACAGCGAAACAAGCGTGTTTTGAAAACTCTTTGCGGAACCGCCGCTCATTTCGATGGCGTCTCCCCAGGCGGCAATATCTTCCACGTTGGCGTTCACTTTTTTGCTGATATCGTCCAGAACGCGCACGTCTTCTTTCATTGAACCAAAAGAAGAAGCAAAAGCGCTCACACATGCTGCAGCTGCACCGCCGGCAAGAATGCTTAAAGCAGATACCACTTTTGAGCCAAAAGATGCAAAATTAGCAAGTGTGTTGTTCAATCCCCTCTGAACCTTTTTATCATCAAGCGTCATTTCAATAATGAGTTCGTCTACTGTCATTTTGTTCACCCCTTTTTTCTTCCAGTAAGTCCAACAATCTGCATCAGTTCGTCTTTCGTAAAATCCTTTAACGGCGATTCGCACGAATTGTTGTTTACTATCACGTTGGTCTGTTCCGATTCCGTAATTCCCAAGGCCTTGCAGAACGATTCAAACATCCCTGCGTGTACGCCCGCCTTTTGGCTAGAGTCTAAAATCAGCTGGCCCAGATAGGTTGGCGGCAAACGTGCCTTCTTCAGCGCTGCCCTTTTGCGCGGATCCGGAACCTTCGCCATAAGATGGTCATAACCTGCAGCGCGGAACGCGGCCTTGATGTTGCGCGAGACGCCTGACGCAATGCCACCCATTTGAGCAATTCTCCGTTGTTCCTCCATTGTTCGCTTGTCAAATCCTTTTCCTTTTTTAAGATTTTCCAGCTGCTTTTCCGTTACCATTTACCCCTCCTGGCAATCATCAGCGATTGCCGCGATTCTCTCCAGTTCCTCGTCCGTAAATCTCTGGTACGGATTATTCATGACCGTCACGTTAGTCTGCTGCGGTTTCAAAACACCCAGCGCCTTACCCATGAGATCCATTGCCTTGATGCGGTCAGCCAGGGACGGTTCAAGACCAAACTGGTCTTTGACCTCACCTCTGCAAATAGCAGTGCAAAGCGTCATCCATTCGATAGCATCCATGATACGCTGGCCGCTCTCTTTGTCTTCCAGCCCGGCAAAGTATTGCTGCAGCGCTTTATAGTATTGCTGCATGTCGTGTTTTGTCGTGCCGGGTTTTGCTTCATCGTTCAATATGTGATTCGCTTGCCTTCTTGCGTATTTACGGTTTTTTGTGCCATACGCCTGACAATAGGCTTCGGTTAAATTCCGTTCCGGCAGCGAGAAGCACAGTTCACAAAACTTCCGCTGATGCTCTTTCAGTTTCAGTTCATCGGCCAGCTTTTTTAAATCATCAGGAACGTTCATTTGATCACCTCGCTTTCTATTCCTTAACGCAACATACTTTCCACTGTAGCCGCACCATAAGCCGCGGCATATAGCTCCCCGGCACGAATCACTTCCGCTTTCATAATGAAATACTTACCCCGGCTGATCGCCAGTTCCTTACATGTCGTCGCCCATGGCTCGTTATCTACATACCGCCGGATAAAGAAATCGCGTATGGCATTTCCTTCAGAAAGATAGTATTTCTTTAACGCTACCGTTATCCGCAGCCATTTCCCCGGATAGCGTAAGCGGAATGTTTCCTGCCAGCGATGATCAGCCGCATACAATTTTGTTTTTTCATTGTATTTTGGCGCCGGCCCGTATAACTGTCCGTACTGCACATCTAAATAGTTAAGGGCGTCAATACGCCGTAATGCCTGCAAGGACGTCGGATCAGATACTTTCGTCCGGCTGCCGCCGCTCCCCGCAAGTGTACTGCCGAATGATATGCCATGAAGAGGATTTGCCGTCTGCGCTTCCAGTGCCAGCTTTATATCCTGTTCATGCCACAGGCAAAATTCAATCGTTTCGGGTACCATACATATCATCTTCCTGTAAAAACATATAACTTTTTGGCCGCGTTATCAGCCGTGAACCGGGGTTCTATATCTCTTTTTGAAATAAGGCCGTCCCTGCCGCCTGATTTCGCCCATGGCGCATTTTTCTTATGCAAGGGCATGTACTCCCATACAGGCCCCGGGTTTAAACGCGCCCACAGGCTAAAAAAGCGGTTTAAAATTCAATAACGAGGCAACGTCTTGAACACTCCGAGCCAGCACGTACATCACCCCATGAGCTTCACAGTCTTTTTGAAACTGCACTTGCTCCGGGCTTTGCCGTCCGGTTGCCGTTTTGATTTCGATATAAACCACTCGCCCGTCTTTCATGGCCGTCAGGTCCGCCAGTCCACGGTGCTGCCCGAATCCAAAATTAAAATTGTAATATACGAACCACCCTGCCAAACGCAGGGCGTCCACTACTGCTTTTCTGATAAAGGTTTCCGGTTGTGTTTTTGCCATTTACCCCACCCCCATAATAGTTAACAATGGTCCGCCGCCAATGCCCCCCACGGCAGGTTGTCGGCCCGTTCTTTGTCTTCCGTATCCATTTCATTATAGGCAGCTTTCTTTCCTGCGTACCATGCCGCAAAAGCCCATTGCCTGGCAGTGTCCGTGTCCTTTGTTCGGGTAGCATCTGCAACCTGTCGATACTTCAGGAAAAAGTTCAGTGCCTCTATCTTCTTCCAGTCATCTACAGTTAGGAGTGCTGTTTCCTCTGCCGCATGGCGGATCCAATCGTGACCGAACACAAATAACTTCTGCATAAAATCCGGATTCATTCCGGACTGTTCAATAATCCGCTGTGGGATATACCTTTCCATAGCATCACCCAGGCTTTCCATTAGCTAAAATCCTCTTTAAAATAATCGTTTTCCGGCATGAGCGGGATCTGTTGTTTGAACATGGTTTCCCATCCAAAGTGCAGGTTCTGTTCCGTGGACGGCAGTAGGCGTTTGGTTTCCGGTTCATACCATAACGGAATGAAAAAATCCTGCGTCCCGTTTTCTCTGTCCTTACAAATTTCCAGTACATTTGTGCAATCTTCTGGGATATAGTGCGATTTCTTCTTACCAAAGAATTCAGCAGTCGCCTTGCTAAAATCTTCGTTATTCCGGTGGATGATAAAGGCCGCGTCTACAATGTTGCCAATGTTTCCGCTGCCACTGATATCATTCAGCCGTAAGAATCCGGTAGTCTTTCGCGGATGGGCTACAAATATAACGTGCGTGTTTGTCATTTTGGCAATGTTTTTCAATGCCCATACAAAATTAGTCTGCGCGTCGTACTTGTCCACGTTGTTGCCTAAATCAACGGCCATCAGGTTATCCAATACAATGCAGTCTGCATGTACTGTTTCGGCCTGATCTTTTAACATGTTGGCCAGTTTCGCAAACTTATTGCCGTAGGCGTTATTGAAAAGGTAGAAATGCCCCATCATCCATTGGGCAATCTCTTTTTCCGTTTCGTCAGAATCCAGCGTGTAAAAGTTCCGGTAACGCTGTGAAGGTACGGTGTGCCTTTTCCCTGCCGCCTGCAGGAACATCCATTTCATGAAATTCTTTGCTGACAGTTCCCCGCTGTATGCTACGACGGTCTGATTATTATTGATCATCATCAACATCAGCTGACTTAACAGGGTACTTTTGGCAGATGCCCGCAGCCCGGAAAGGCAGCTTACGGATCCTTTGGCCAGCCCTTTCATGTTAAAATCAATCCCAGGTATCCCGGTCTGCAGATACTCTGCTTCCGGTTCATGCCTGCTGATAATATCCTGTGCCGTCAGGAACACTGGTTCATCCGCTGCAGGTTTGGCTATGTTCAGCTTCACCGGTTCCCGGTTTGAGTTCGTGCAACGCGTCCAGCCCGTTTCTATCTGCCAGTCTGCCCGCTCTGTTTTCGTGTATGCGTCGGGTTCATACAGCAGCCGAACGTCCCGCCACGTTTTATCTGCACAGCTATTATGGAAGCACTTGAAACCGATTGCGCCGTTACCCTGTTTGAAAATACTTGCGTCCGGCGCTTTGTGTTCGCTATTAAAGGGGCAAACATCCAGCACATATTTAGTGCCGCCACGGAAAGACTGTGCTTTATATCCTATTCCGTGCGCCCGGAGCCAGCTGTCTAAATCAAACTGCTGGTGAAACTGCTGCTGATGGTTCCGGTTCGGTTCTTCTGTCTTTGGAAGCTGCGCTGCCAGCCATTCCAGTTTAGCCCTGTCTACTACCTGTATCTGTTCCGGCACTTTTACTATACGGCTCATGCGGTGCGGGCGTTCTTCTGTGTTCCTTCCCTTCTGCGCCAGTGTTCCGTACAGCTTTACCATGTGTGCCGGGGTTGCGGTGGTAATGTCCACTTCCACGTCTTCATTGGAAAACAGTGCGTCCAATGCTTTCAGGCTGTCTTTCATCAGCTGTATGTTGTCAGGGTTGTTGGCCAGGGCGACTTTGTAAAGCATGTGCGCACCGTTGCCGCTGATCGCCTTTACCGGTTCTGGGAAGTTATGATCCCGCAGATAGTTGTAAATTTTCGTGGCCAGACTAAAGGCCTGGTCCAGTTCTTCCTTGCTGCTGGATATGCCGGCTTTACGTTTAGGATCCAAATCAATGAACAACCATGAATAATGATCGATATCATCATCCTTTGTCGCCGGTGCGCCGGGTAAAAATTTCCCGTACTGTTCCATGGCCGCACATGATTCATTTACCGTATTCAGGGTAATATACACGTTGGTACCGGTCAGATCTTGTTTCCGTAACTCTTTCAGCAGGCCGTCTGCATTATGGAAATAACCGCTGTATGCTCCCTTCCTGCGGCTAGGTATGTATCGGGATTCAAACACGCTGCCGGGAATAACCAGTATAGAAATAGCCTGCCTGATTTTTGCTTCATCAATATTTAGATTCATTCTATCGGTACTCCTTCTGCTGTAAATTTTGGCCGCCTTTTCTTTTTCTCATTTTTTACCATTATTGTTTGGGGTTCGCCGGTGGGTTCATTGGTAGGTTCGCCGGTGGGTTCGTCTGCAAACTTTGAATCGTTGTAAAGCCCGTAGTTTACTATGGTTACAATGGTTCCCGAGTAGGTTCGTTTGGTGGTACACATTGCGTTCACTTCGAGGGTTCGCAAAAAACGCTTTACCCGGTTCTTACTCCAATGCCATTTTTCGGCAAGCTGATATATGCTTGTGTACTTCTCACCGCGCCGGATAGTAACAGGACGGCCAGCAACGGTAAATGTCATATCTTTATGATTGGCTTCCATCAAAAGATCTACCCAGGCATGAAACTTATCAAACGGCTTCCCATCATTCAAAATTTTGTTTTGGTCTATACATCGCCATAGTGGGATAAATCCCCTGTTTTTGTTTGCCATCGCCTTTGCTCCGTGCTAAAATGGAAGCGGGAATTTAAAGATTCGCGTCTTTCCGTTCCTGCCTTACGTCCAGTCTGTTGCCGCAGGTTGGGCGTTTTTGTTTTTTTAGTCATCATTGCCCGCCCTTTCTCCTGCTCTGCTTCTTCTTTTCGCAATCAGAGCCTTGAGCCTTGCCGTCCGGCTGGTGTATTGCTGCGGCAGCTTATTCACGTTCCGGCAGCTTGTCCGTTGCTGCGGTTGCGGTTCATAGATAGGTTGTGCCTTGAGCATCTGCATTTTCGCCAGCGCCTTATCCCTATCCAGCAGATACACTTTGCCAGATAGCCAATGCTCCAAAATGCCAGTGCGACACAATCGCCTGATAAGTTTCACCGGGAATCCTGTCTCGTGTGCGAATTCCTTTGCAGAAACAACCATGTATCACACCTCCTTCAATAAAATTCCCGGTTCGATACCCAGTGCAGCCGCAATCTTTCCAATCGTGGCAAGGGTGGGTTTCCTTTTCCCTGCCAATGCTTTGTAAATTACGTCCGGGCTAATACCTGCTTCTGCTGCCAGCTTTTCAATTGTTAACTGCTTTTTGGCAATCAGTTCTTTTAATGCTTGCGTGTTCATGCTTTCACCTCTTTCAATTCAATTTAAGTCAGCACCGATATTTACTATTGACTTCAATTGGATTATAGTCTATCATTAATGTAGTATCAATATCACAATACGTGGTACTGAAAAGGGAGGAAAACAGAATGAGGTTTACTGATTATGCATTCAGCATTGGCAAGNNAAGAGAATACACGAAATCCGTGAGTATAGGCATTTTAAGCAAAAAGACATCTCTGATTATTTAAAAATCAGTTTAAGAACATACCAAGCATACGAACAAGGATGGCGCATACTTCCATTAGAATTTTTGCTTTTATTATGCGAATTTTATCGCATAACGCCCAACGAGCTTTTAGGCTATGACGAAATGGCAAGAGTAGCTGTAATATGCGATAAATATGACATTCACTACAAAACCATTGATAGCGAAAACGTAATCATCACAAACAGAGGCACAGAATATAAAATTCCCAAGGCCATTTTTGCCGAAATTGTTTTTAGATCAGAACGGATGATAAATCATGTCGTTATTCAATCAAAGCATTTACAAGAACTTCGAGAGTATGAAACGAGTTTGATAAAGGGATTTATAGATTACGAAATCTACTTTTCTGATAAGTGCGAGTACACTTTGGAAGAAATGGACAAAGATCTTGAAAAAATAGAGACTGATAAGAACGAAACTATCATAGAAATTGACGGCAAAAAAATGCAGATTGATGCAGATGTTTCAACAGCCGGATACAAAAATAATTTACAAGATATCATTGCGACAGTAAAAAGATGTAGGGATTCTGCAAGAGATACTATTGAAAAACTTTCAAAGAATCCGAAACTAACTGATAAAGATAAAGATACAGAAGAAATCATGAAGAAAATACTTACCAAACTAACCGATAAATACATAGAAGAAATCTCGCAGAAAGTTGCAACACTAACCAAACTAACCGATAAAGAGATATATGAGAGAATTTTTGAAAATTTAAACCTAACAGAAGAACAGAAAGAGCAGTTCGTAAAAGCGTACATGGAAAAACTGGAATCCAAGAAGGGAGGCAAGAAATAATGAAAAAGACGGTAAAAAATTCAACGTATGGACAAGGTACAATCGGTTACGAGAAAGTCGGCAAATATGAATACTGGACATTGCAGTTTTACGATAATTCCGGCAGGAAACAAAAAAAGCGTTTTCCATACACCAAACAAGGTGAGGAAAACGCTAAAAAGTTTCAGAAGGAAGTCAGCCGGAAGAAATCAGACGGCGTGCCGGTTTCTTGCAAGCACACAGTAGCATCATGGTGTGAAGAATACATACGGACCTATAAAATCGAAACAAATTCGCTTCGTGACAGTTCGCTGTCAATTCTGCTGCTTACCTTCAGTAAGATTGAAGTAAGCCCTATTGCCGACATTCCGCTGGATAAGATAAAAGGGAATCAGGTACAAAGTTTCTATAACATGCTTGGCAGCACATGGACGGACAAAAACGGAAAATCCCATAATCCAATAGCATCCAGCAGTATATCCAAAGTGCATAAACTGCTGGCGGCAGCATTTAAAAGAGCCACACAAGAGCGCATGATAGCTTTTAATCCTATGGATGGTGTTGATGCTCCAAAATTCAGCTATGCAAAAATGGAAATCTTTACGCCGGAAGAGTTGCAGCAGATATTTGATGCAGTAAGCAAGATAGCATCCAATAAGTGCAATACCAGGCAATCCCATGATTATAACCTGTTATTCACCATGTTGCTACAATGCGGCATGAGAGTGGGTGAGCTGCTGGCATTGCAGTGGCAGGATATAAACTACCAAAAACGAGAAATCAGAATCCATGCCACAAAAGTTAGAGGCAAGCAAGAATTCAACGACCCAAAAACTCCGGCAGGGAATCGGTTAATTCCTATCCTCAATGACAATTTGCTGGCAAGGCTGAAAGAATACCAAAGCAGAGACGGTATCCTCCGGCCAGTAGGATATATTTTTGAGGATGCTAACGGAAACGCAATGGAATACCGCAATATATCAAGATACTGGACACATATTCGCAAGTTGACAGGCATTGAAAAAAACATTCATTGTTTCCGGCACACATGCGCAACACTTTGGTTAGAAAAAGGAATCCCGGTTACAGAAGTCAGCAGGATTTTAGGACACAGTTCCCCTACAATCACCTATTCCGTGTATTCGCATGCAATTCCAAACTATAACCAACGAATCATTGAACAGTTCCGGCAAGCAAAGTAAGCCTGACAATTATTCTGATAGTTTTTCTGATAGTTTTGAAATGCCGCAAAGGCGCATCAATACTGCATCCTGATAGTTCTGATAGTTTTTTATACAACTTTTATTCAAAATAAGTTTAAAATACCCAAAATCACGATATACCCAAAAATATACCCAAATAAAAACGAAAATACGTTAACCATGCGGTTTGGAAGCAATTTTCTCCCTGCCTTGGGAGCAGGGGGTCGCAGGTTCGAATCCTGCTGCTCCGACCATTTTAATTAAAATACAACAGCCGGCTACAGAAAAAACTGTAACCGGCCTTTTTTTATCTTGCAGGCGACTGAAAATTTTTCAGGCCGCTGCAGCAATCAGCAGCAGCTCTTTTCCCCACGTTGCAACGACGCAACCGCACTGCGGCAACGCTTACTCTTTTACGCCTTCAGATCCAGCACTTCTTCCGCAATGCGGGCCGCATTCATGATACAGTCCGGACAGGGCGTCAACACCTTGCCCGTGTCCAGTCCCTTTAACTCACGGCATACCAGGGAATGGCACTGTTCCTGAAATTTTTTCACGATCTCTTCTGAAAGCTTATACGTTTCCAGCTTGCTGTCCGGCGCATCCAGATTGCCGGAGCTGCGTTTCATGCCCGCCAGCACGCAGGCGCCGCTCAACGCGCCGCAGGTCGCCATGGTTCCGCCCATGCCCTTGCCCAGGCCTTCCGTCGCCTTAAACATGGTTGCTTCGTCCAGCCCTAACAGGTCTGCGTAAGTACAGGCCACCGCCTGCGCGCAATTGTACCCTTTGTCGTGGCGCACAATCGTCTCTTTCACTCTTGTCATGATAAAATTCCTCCTCATACAGCTTTTATATTTTAGGGTCCTATCATTTTCGCAAATTCTTTTAAATCTTCCTCACGTAACCTTGACAAACCAAAACATTTCATGTATTATATTTTGTAGATTTTGGTTATCCAAAATTTTCAAGCGGGTGTAGTTTAGTGGTAAAACTCCAGCCTTCCAAGCTGATGTTGTGGGTTCGATTCCCATCGCCCGCTCCATTTTTTTTGCAATAAAAGACTTTCTGTAACGCAGGATGAAAATCTGGCGATTCCGACACAGAAAGTCTTTTTTATTTTCCCTTTTTCTGGTTTTCATCAATAAAATCCTGCACCAGATACCGGGGACGCCGCTTCACTTCCAGATAAATTTTTCCCACGTATTCACCGATGATGCCGATGGCCATCAGCACCAGGCCGCCCAGCAGCCACAGGGAAATAATCATACTTGTCCAGCCCGCTATGGTCTGGCCGGTAAAATGCCGGTACAGGGACCAGATCAGCACCAGCAGGCTGACTGCGGAAATCGTCATGCCCAGCTTCACGATCCATTTGATCGGCTCCGAAGACAGGGAGGTAATTCCCTGCCATGCAAAGGAAAACATTTTCTTCAGCGGATACTTGCTCTCCCCTGCCAGCCGTTCTTTCCGTTTATAATACACGCAGTCATGACGCAGCCCGATCATGGGAATGATGCCCCGCAGGAACAGGTTCACTTCCTGATATCCTTCAAAAGCGTCCAGCGCCCGCCTGTCCATCAGCCGGAAATCCGCGTGGTTGAAAATCACTTCCGCCCCCATCGCCTTCATAAAACGGTAGAACCCTTCCGCCGTAACGCGCTTGAAGAACGTATCGGACTCCCGGTTATCGCGGACGCCGTACACAATGTTACAGCCTTCGTCATATTTTTCGACCATGGCGTCCACCGCGTCAATATCGTCCTGCAGGTCCGCGTCCATGCTGATGGCCGCGTCGCAATACGCCTTTACGGTCATCAGACCGGCCAGCACGGCGTTCTGATGCCCCTCATTGTGCGCCAGGCAGATGCCGGAATAAATCGCATCACGGCTGCACAGATCCTGGATGATCTCCCAGGTCCTGTCACGGCTGCCGTCGTTCACAAAACAGATCTTGCTTTTGGGGCTGACCTTCTTCCGCTGTATCAGCGCAACCATCTTATTTTTTATTTTTTCCGCCGAATCCGGCAACACCTCCTGCTCGTTGTAGCAGGGGATCACCATATACAGCACGGTCTCCGATGACATACGTTACCTCTTCCCGAACAAAATTATTTTTTGCGTTTGCATCAAACGCAGCTTACGGCTACCGGCTTCTGTAAATGCAGATGCCGGATTTGTTTTCCAGCAGCTCCCAGTCTTCGCCGCCCATCTTTTCTTTCATCTTATTGTACATAAACTCGCGCATCACGATATATTTCGGACGGGAATCACGCTTCACCGCCTCCAGCGATTTTTCGTTGTTTACATCCGCCTCGATGCCCGGAATATCCGTGTACAGCATAAACCCGGGCCGCAGGAATTTATCAACATACAATGTCCGCGACGCGTCTTTTGCCGTTGCCACATAGGTCTGCGCGATCGTTTTAACACTGAAACGATCCTGCAGCTGCGGCATCATTATGCCAAAGGCGACAACCATCGTTACCAGTCCCGTAACTACGTGGATCCACGCAGCCTTTTCCACGTCGCTGTACTGTTTCAGCGCCAACAGCGCCGCAATCCCCAGCACCAGCGTCGCAGCCCCAAGGACCATCCCTCCTACAGCTGCTTCCGGCATCTGGCGTCCGCCGACGATCCAGCCGACGCCCAGCAGCAGGTACATGATAAACGTGCCGACGAACCATCCCTTCTGATACTTTCCGTTTTCAAAGGTCATGCGCTCTATATTCCAGCCGATGAGCATGGAAAACGCCGGCAGCAGCACCAGCATGTACGAAACCTGTTTCGTCTTGGCGATGGAAAAGAAAACAAATACAAATATCCACCACACCTGCAGGAACAGCAGTTTCCCGCTTTCTTTCCCCACACTTTTTGCAAACGCGTCCTTGATGGATTTTACCAACAGGCCGGTCCAGGGGAACAGGCCCAGGATGACCACCGGCAGATAGAACCACCAGTGCACCCGGTTGGGATGCAGCGGCGCCGTGAACCGGCTGATGTTATGGAACCCGATAAAGTCATAAATAAACTGCATGCCGTGGTTCTCGAACATAAATATATACCAGGGCAGCCCTACTGCAGCCACGATCACCAGACCGGGCAGCACGTGCATCTTCAGCAGACGGCGCAGGTCCCTGGTCAGCAGCAGATAGAAAAAGACGATCGCCCCGGGGAATACCACGCCGATGGGGCCTTTGGTCATGACCGCGCAGCCACAGAACAGATACATCAGCCAATACTTGCTATGCATAAAGCACAACAGCGCGCCCGTCATAAAAAACAGCAGGGTGGAGTCCGTAACGGAAGCCTTGCCCATGTACATGATCATGACCGTGGTTCCCATTACCATACCGGACCAGAAACCGGCCCGCGGGCTGAACTGCCGCGCAGCGGAAACCGCTGTCATCAACACCGCGCCGATGGCCATCAGGCAGGCGGGCAGACGGGCCGCCAGCTCGGAAAAGCCGCCGAAGAGTTTCAGCGAGCCTACCAGCAGCCAGTAAAAGATCGGAGGTTTGTCGTACCAGTACTCGTTATAAATGCGGGGCGAAAGATACTCATTAAAGCGAATCATTTCTTTGGCGGTCTCCGCGTACACGGGTTCATCCGGGTCCAGCAGCGCCACCCCATCGATGCCGAACAGGATATTAAAACTGACGATCACTAACAAAAGAATAAATGCTCTGAAAGGTAATTGATTCATTACAAATTCTCCATACATGTTAAGGAAGTGCTGATTAATTCGTCCGCACGCTTACTCTGTATAAGCGATTCGC
>DDQB01000038.1:1522-12258 GCA_002342505.1 Acidaminococcaceae bacterium UBA2453 | reverse complement strand
GGCTCTCTGCTTACGCTGCGCCTTCGATCCATTTCCTTGCCATTCGCAAAACGCCCTCGGCAATCGCATAAACTCATTTAATCAGCGCTTCCTTGAATATAAAATTGGCTACATTAATTTATTATAGCACATAATCACTGTAATTTAAAACTGCGCTTGTATATGCTTTGCGCTGAATTTTTTTAAGCATGCAGATAATAAAAAACGGGGCGATTTTGTTGCAGCCCCGTTTATAAATTTGAAATTGTGAATGATTGGCGCAAAAATGTGTCGGGCGTCAGCGCGCCCAAAAAAGAGTTGATGGAAATCTATTGCCTGGCTTAATTTCCAGTCTTTCTTTTTGGTATTGCAAGTCGTATTCTATTATGTTATAATGTCTTGTCAGTTTGAGAAGGCGCCACAAGTGATAAAATTTCGCGACCGCTGTTTGTTGGGAGCAGATTACCCCAGTAATTACCCCAGCAGGCAAGTTGAATGCCTTCGCAAACGCCTAATGGTCCAGTAGCCCAGTTGGATAGAGCAACGGCCTTCTAAGCCGTGGGTCGGGGGTTCGAATCCCTCCTGGATCACCAGAAAAAACTTCAGTCCCCATGCGGTATTTCGCCACATGGGGACTGCTTTTATTTTTATTCATTTTGGCCAAAGTGTCTCAAAATTGTCTCATATCCCGAATTCCTTCGCCAGTGTGGCATCAACGTCATCAACAGTATATGATTTTCCGGTCGAGAATGAGGCAATGCCCTTAGTCAATTCTTCATCAAGTTCGGCTCTGGACATACTGCCAATAGCTACCGGCTTTTTATCAGGCAGCTGAACTGCAAAGGGAATACCGTTACGAAGAACGATCTGACTGTATAACATCTGTATCGCACCGGAGGGAGAAACACCTAGCTGGGCAAGGATTGTTTCCGCGTTATCCTTCAATTTTGTATCAATGCGGGCGTAAACAACGGAAGTGTTTGCCATGGGAACCACTCTCCTTTCACGATGTATTATAACCAAAACATTTTATTACCGTAAGCAGTTGCAAGCAATCCCTTTCGCATTCATAAACAAAAAGAAACATGGAATATTGCATGTGAAAGCGAATTATATCCCAACATTCTTTTATTTAACTCTTATAAAAATTATAATTTAGATATTATATTTATTTTTATTGACACGTTCAAAGAAATCTATTATAATAACAGCGTATCTTAAAATGGCAAGTAAAACAATAAAACATCATTCGTTAGTAAATCGCCTAAGCGAGAAAGGAAAACCAACCGAACCATGAAAAATAAATATTGCAACGCCAAGAACATTAAAGCCGAGCTGGACGGGTACGTGATGGGCCAGGAACAAGGCACAAAGATGATTGCCATGGCGATAGCCCAGCATTTACTGAAAAGCCAGAACCCGTCCCAACGACCCTACAGACGGACAGACAACGTGCTGCTCATCGGCCCCACAGGCTGCGGCAAAACGGAAACATTCCGGGTGTTACAGAGGCTGGAAACCGACTTCGAGTGCCCTGTCCTCATGTTCAACATCCTGGACTACGCGGCAACAAAAACATGGCAAGGCGACTCCATCACAGCCATCTTCCTGAAGGTGTTCGAAGAAGCCGGGAAGATATTCGACAAGCTGAACGAAGGGGAGGTCACGCCGGACGAACGGAAAGAGGGAATCGTAGAAATTGCAAATAGGGCCATCATCCTGTTTGACGAAATCGACAAGATTGCATTGGACGGCGATGGGAAATCCCGGCAGTTCCTGAAGGAATACCAAAGCAACCTCCTGAAAATCGTCGAAGGAAACACCTACGACGTCGGAACCTTTACATACGACGACGGCTCGGATACACCTTGCGAAATTAACGACATCGTTCTCGACACCACGAACATGATGTTCATCCTGCTGGGGGCGTTCGACGGCATTGAGGGCATCACCCGATACCGGCTCTACCGGGAAGAAATTACAAAAAAACCGGAAAAACAAAACCCGGCCCACACGGTCTACCAAGATACGAGAATCGGGTTCATGGCGCCGCAAGAAAGCCATGAAACGCAGGAACCGCAAACCGAAGAATACACCTACGAACAGCTTATCCCGACCCAAGAAGACGTGATCCAGTACGGCTTTATGCGGGAACTGGTAGGCCGTATAGCCGTCAGGACAGTCTATAAGCCACTGTCCGAAGCCGCCTTGGTAGACATCCTGCTACATGCCAAAACAAGCGCATACCGCGAATGGCAAGACAACTTCGAACAGAACGGCCATGGCCTGGCCTGCGACCGGGCGGCCTTACGGGAGATAGCCCAAATCTCCATAGAGCGTGGAACCGGCGCCCGGGGACTGTCCAACGTGTTCAGCGAACTGCTGATGCCAACGTTGTACGAGTTGTCCGGCAATGACCACTTTATCCGGTGCCTGCTCCGCGGAAAAGAAATACGGGCACATAAAGCGCCCTTGCTCCATGACCGGGAACCACACATAAAAAAAAGACGAGAACGCATACTGAAACATTACAAAAAATTTATGGGAAAATGCTTCCCCAAAAAAGCAACGTAACATACAAAAAGACAGGCTTCCATAACGGTTGCCTGTCTTTTTGTATGATTTAACGCTTATTTCCAATAACTTAGGGTAAGTGTCTTTTACTTTTTCCTTTTCGCTTCGATAAACTTCTGCTCGTCAAGTTCTTCAACACGGATGGCGCGAATCACATCCTTTTTATCCACGATGAAGACCATCTGCTTTTTGCCGGAAAAATATGTGTAATCCGTGCAGCCTTTGAGTTTTGCTTCTACGCCTTCTCCCTTAAATTTAATGCCTTTTACCGCGCCAAATTTTTTAACAACTGCGGAGTAAGAATCACCCACCATGAAGCCGCTCGGTGTCTTCATGCCCTTTTCGTAGCTGGCAACAGACATAACCTTGTATCCGTTGTTCATCTTGCCTTTTACAATAAACTTATCGTTATAGTTGTATGTTTGGAAGAAGCCTTCGTCGTCAATCTTACTGGGTTTGCCGTAGACCTTTTCCGCATTATCCATCGATTGGCCAGGTTCGATCCAGCCAATATTTAATTCAGATGTTGGCATTTCAGTGACAAAATCCGGAATGGTGCTTTTGGGCTTTACCTGTTCTCGTGATGCAGAAGGTTCTTGCGGTGGCTTCGATTGCCGTGGTTTCGGTCTATCCTCTAACGGGCCATCCCAATACAACTCATTAAAACTAATGCTTACAACACTACTATTGCTTTTATCTAAACCAATCAATAATTCAATATAATCGTGTCCTTCAAACTCAGATAAATAAATTATCCTATTTTCTTTATACCAACCATAATCAGGTTCACCGTATGCAGCCTTAACGTCGGATAACGATGAACCAATCCCTATTCCCGCTTTAGTAAGAAAATCACGGCCACTTGTGACTGACATACCATAGATGGGTCCCATTCCTGATGAATTAACCGTGAAAACAGAATTCCCACTCCGAAATGTATATGTATATCCTTTCGGTGGGCGATCTCTTTTATCTATCGGCTGTCCAAACTTATTAATAATTTCCGAAAACGGATAGCCACAATATATTCCATTAATATTAATTTCACTTCTACTAATCTGCGCGAACCCGGTTGCTGAAACAGTCATCGCCAGTGTTGCAATTCCCATTAATGCCAGTTTTTTAATGTTCATAACGTAAGATTCTCCTTTTGATCATTACCCTTATCTTGTATATAGAGAAGAGTTGTTTAAAGAAATGTGAATCTTCACCCGCCAATTCCCTCACCACTGGGGCGGAATTTTATCATACGTCCCCACGATGTACATGGAAGCGCTACCTTTCGCCAGCAGATCGTTTTTATCGCTGTACACTTTCACTTCTACAAAAATAATGTGGTCCGTTTTACGCAGCACATTGGCCTCCGCGAAAACGGTATGCCCCGCCTTCACGTTTTTCAGGAACGACGTGTTCAGGTCCAGCGTGCAGACCCTGCTTCCCACGGTCCAGCAGACGATGCCGCCCGCAGTATCGATCAACGTGCTGATAGCGCCGCCGTGGATGAAGCCGAAGGGATTCGTAATCTCGTCCTTCACTTCCATGCTGGCCTTTACCCAGCCAAAGTCCGCCGCTTCCAGCTTAATGCCGCAGTGACTGATAAAACTGCTTCCTTCAAATTTTTTCAGCAAGTGAAAACATTCCATCTTGTCCATACCTGAACCATCCTCCTGCTGTTACAACGTTTCACCATTTCCGTTCGCTTACCGCGCCACGCCGCCGCATTCCTGCCGCAGCCAAATCTTTTACAACGTTTCATTACTTCCGCTTGCTTGCCACGCCATGCCGCCGCGTTCCTGCCGCAGCCATATCGCTTCCGCAGGTTTTACCACTTCGGCGGGAAATAGCGGTCGATCAGCTTGTTGCTGGCCGACTTGATCGCGAAGCCTTTCCCCGGAATAAATTCAATCTCGGCCATTCCTTTAAACACCTGCACCACATTAGCTTCCGGCGTTACGTCTTTGGCCGTCAGCTTATACTCCAGCGCTGTAGCGAACGGGCCGTCCGCCACCGGGGTCACCTCGCTGACCGTACTGCTGACAGTAGTTTTAAATCCCTCGCAGAACTGCGGGAAGTCGCCGAAGGATTTTTTATAGGCATCGCCCAGCAGGTTCCAGGCCGCCCGCATTTCCTTATGCGTGATGCATTCGTGATACCCTTTCAATACCGCCTCCGCCGATGCGTGCATGCCCGGCAGCACAGTGCGGCGCAGCAGTTTTCCCGTGCCGCCGTCCAGCATCCAGCTTCCGTGCACTTTTATCAGCGCCATGCCGCATTCAAATTCCTGCTCAATAATCTGCGCCTCGTCTCCAAAATCCTGCGCCTTCAGCGTATACGCAAGCCTTGCGAAGTTCTCCGTCTGTTCCAGTACGCGGATATTTTCCGGACGGCTGGTAAAGGTAGTCGCATACCCTTTTTCAAATGCGCCGTAACCTTTAAAGAAATTTTTATAGTCTTCCGTCAGGATATCATAGGCCATGCCCAGATCCCGGTCCGTAATTTTATGATGGAAATACTGCAGCGTTTCCACCGGCGTCATATCCGGGGGGAACGTTAGTGAACGGGGCACGCCGCCGTAAGGATTGGCAAAGGCCGTAACGGTAAAAGCTAACAGGCACAGGGTCCACAATACCAAAGTGATGATTTTCTTCATAGCGCATCCACTCCTTTTCCCTTTTCCGGAAATCGTACAATCGCTTTTCCTGCATTGATTATACCATACTTTCCCTGAATAGAACGGTACATTGACCGGAAAAGTTTCCGTGATAAAAAACGGGTTCGAACGAAACGATACGCCGCCTGTCCAAACCCGTCTTCTTTTACGTCATCCTTTCAGTCCCGCACATAAACCCGGGGCACACGGGGGCTTAACACACAGAACAGTTCATAGGAAATCGTCTGCGCCGCGGATGCCACTTCTTCCGCCGGCAGTTCCGGCCCGCCGTACACGATCACGTCGTCGCCGATCTCCACATCCGGAATATCCGTCACGTCCAGCATGATCTGGTCCATGCAGACGCGTCCTGCAATGGGCGCCCGCTTCCCCCTCACCACCATGCAGCTTTTATTGGAAAGCAGCCGGTTCACGCCGTCCGCATACCCTACCGGGACCGTGGCGATGACGCTTTCCTTCCGGGTGGTAAAGGTGCGGCCATAACCAATATCGCGGCCTGCCGGAAGGGTTTTCACAAACGCCACCTGAGTCTTGAACACCATGGCCGGACGGTAGTCTTTATAGGGTTCCTTTATATCGGAAGGCAACGAGCCGTACAGGGTGATCCCCATCCGCACCATGTCCATCTGGTACTGGGGCAGTTCCGCGATCCCGGCGCTGTTGCAGATATGCTTGATGGGGATCCGGAGGCCCGCCGCTTCCATGGCGTTTACCGCTTTTGTGTATTGGGCAAACTGGAATTCCGCATACCCTTTATCTTCCACATCGGCGGCAGAAAAATGAGAGAAGGCCCCTTCCGCTTCCACTCCGTCCAGCGCCAGCACCTTTTTCGCAAAGGCCGCCGCTTCTTCCACCTTCACGCCGATGCGGTGCATGCCCGTATCAATGGCGATATGCGCTTTCGCTTTTTTTCCCTGCCGCAGCCCGGCTTCGTGCAACAGCTGCAGCCGTTCTTCGTCAAACACCGCATGGGAGATATCGTATTTCACGCACAGGTCGGCAATTTCCTGACGGGCCGGCATGGCCCCCAGCACAAGGATCGGTTTTGTAATCCCCGCTTCCCGCAGCTCAATCCCCTCCTGCACCAGCGCCACGGCGAACCAGTCCGCCCCAGCTTCCTCGCAGGCTTTCGCCACGGGCACGGCGCCGTGCCCATAGGCATTCGCCTTTACCACTGCGCAAAGTTTTGTCGTTTCCTTCAAATTTTTCCGGGCCGCGCGAATGTTATGGGCAATGGCGTCCAAATTCACTTCCGCGCGGGTTCCGCGATCAATCTGCATCATACATCCCCTCCGTAACATCATCAAATCACTGCTTCCTTCGCAAAACGCTGTCTGCCATCGTATAAACACATGTAACCAGCGTTCCCTTTTGTTTTCCGGTTCCGCATGTTCCCAGAATATGTTTCAACAAAAATCAGAAGCTCACTGAAATTATAACACACTTCCATATGCCGTCATAAAAAAATCCTGTTTTTTTGTCCGCGCCAATCTGTGCTATAATATATTGTATTATTTTTACATCTCTGCGCGATTGAAACAGCGGGCGATCCATTCGCCCGTGCAGCCCGACGGCGACGCAGGCGACGGATTCCGCAAAATAATAAGGACCGCTGATCCATCCGTCCGCACGCTTATACGGAGCAATCGCACAAACTTATTGAATCAGCGGTTCCCTGAGGAAATGACTATGATGATAACAGAAGACGCCGACCGCCTGAAGCGCATCGAAGCTTCCCTGCGGAAAAAATACAAACATAAAATTTTTAACAAATTCGTCCAGGCCATCTGCGACTACGACCTGATCCGCCCCGGCGACAACATCGCCGTTTGCATTTCCGGCGGCAAGGATTCCATGCTGTGCGCCAAATTATTCCAGGAATTAAAACGCCGGAACAAAATCCCCTTTGAAGTAAAATTCCTTTCCATGGATCCAGGATACGCGGAACCGAACCGGCGGCAGATTGAAAACAACGCAAAACTGCTCAACATCCCCATTACATTTTTTAATACCAAAATTTTTGATTCCGTGTTTCACGTGGAACAAAATCCCTGTTACCTGTGCGCCAAAATGCGCCGGGGGTTCCTGTACCGTTTCGCAAAGGAATCCGGCTGCAACAAAATCGCCCTGGGCCACCACTTCGACGATATCATCGAGACGAACCTCATGAGCATGATCTACGGCGGCGAGATCCGCACCATGATGCCCAAGGTGAAAAGCGCCCACTGGGAAGGCATGGAACTGATCCGTCCCCTGTATTACGTCCGGGAAGCGGATATCAAAAACTGGCGCGACGAAAACCATCTGCAGTTCCTGCAATGCGCCTGCCGTTTTACGGAACGTATCGCCGCCGCCCGGCCGGACGAACCCGCGCCCTCCAAGCGGCAGGAGATCAAGCAGCTCATCGCGAAACTGGAAGCGGGCAACAAACAGGTACCCAACAATATTTTCCACGCCATGGAAAACGTAAATCTTTCCGTGGTGCTGCAATATAAACTGAAGGGAAAACTCTGCCGCACGCTGGATGATTACGACGACGCCGCCCCGCAGGCAGAAGATAGTTCCGACGCTGACTTTTTATAATCTCCATACTTTATTAAAAAACCGTCTGTCCATTTGAACAGACGGTTTTTTTATATTGCTATTCTTCCTCATCCTGCATCCGGTCCATCATATCCACCATTTCATTTTCACTGTAATAGCGGGTCACGATCTGCATCCGGCGGTGCAGGTTCAGTTTCGCGAGGATATTGCTGATATGCGTCTTCACCGTGGTTTCGCTGATAAACAGTTCCTGTCCGATCTGTTTGTTGGAATACCCTTTGCATAACAGCCGGATAATATCATATTCCCGCAGGCTGATCCCGTCTTCCCGCATACGGAGCGGCAGACGGCTTTCTTTTTTTGACGTCTTATCATTCTTCAGAAACAGGCTCATGTTCAGCAAGCGCAGGAAACTGTCCAGCAGCACCATGATCTCTTTTATTTTTTCCGCGCGGTAATTGACAATGTGGAACCGCTCCTGCAGATTTCCGGGAATCTGGCTGTTGTCCGCCGTCAGTCCCCCGATGGCAGCAAACGCAGTGAGGCAGTTGTTGAAATAGACCGGGACATACACGCAGGTGATCCCAAAGGGGCACACATGGGTAAAGGGCTTCCCCGTAAGCATCATGTTGGCGGTAAGCTGGAAATTTTCCTGGCACCGGCTGGCGTGTTCCTTTTCTATTGTAAAACAGAACAGGTTATTGTTGGAGCCCACTGTCAGCGGCAGCCCGTCCAGATCCGTAAAGATCAGGCTCACCCCATAGGTTTTGGCAAAATTATCCTGGAATGTCTGCAGCTTATCTTTGCCCACAAAGGCAAGCCACTGCCGGATCCATCTTCGCTGTTTTTTCATTCGCAATCCTCTTTGTTTCTATTCTTTTACGTTCCGTATCTTCAATTTACATGAGTAGTATAAGAACTCGCCCCGGATTTAACAATACATACAGGGAGGGAAATATGGACTGAAATTTATAAAACGTACGAAACATTCAGCCAAAAAATATACGAAAGTCGGAAAAATGACAAAAAACGAAAAATATCATACGAAAGCAGACCTGTATCGGCCATTAGTTGTAGTAACTTCTCCATCCTTCCTTTTTTTTCATAATTCCGGCGAATGTAGAAATAAACCAGAATATGGTAGAGTGACAATGCAACTGTGGGACTCAGATATTCTGTGAGACTCATTTGAAAGGAGGAGTTTTTATGGCTCAGTCCACAAAGTGTTTGATTCTTCTTGCGGTAATTGCCTTATTTTTCATTACCGAAATCATTCCTCTGGCAATTACGGCAACCGCCGGCGCAATCGCCTGCGGACTGCTGGGATTTATCCCGACAAAACAGGTTTTCAGCGGCCTGTCTAATTCCACTGTAGTATTGTTCGCCGGCATGTTCATCGTCGGCGCGGCCATGTTCTACACCGGCCTGGCCCAGAAGATCGGCGAATCCGTAGTAAAGATCACCGGCAATGGCGAAAACAGCCTGATGATCGGCCTGTTCCTGGTAGGCGCAGGACTTTCTTCCGTTCTGTCCAACACCGGTACGGCCGCCTGCCTGCTGCCTGTTGCATTAGGCGTATGCGCAGCAGCAAAGATTCCCGCGTCCCGGGAACTGATGCCCCTGGCTTTTGCCTGCGGCGTCGGCGGTATCATCACCCTGGTAGGCACGCCTCCTAACATCATCGCAGCCGGCGCGCTGGGCGCAGCCGGATTCCAGCCTTTCGGATTCTTTGAATTCGCAAAGATCGGTATCCCCCTGACCATCGCAGCCTTACTGTACATGATGTTCTTAGGCAAATACCTGCTGCCGAAAAAAGAACTGGACGCCGATCAGGAAATCGAACAGGAAATTGAAGCCAACCAGACTTCCACCACCAAGATGATCATCTCCGGTGTGATCCTGTTAGTCGTTGTACTGGTCATGGCTCTGGGCATCAAAGGCATCTCTCTGGAAATGGCGGCCATCACCGGCGCGCTGGTCTGCGTGCTCACCGGCTGCCTGACAGAAAAACAGGCCTATGCTTCCATCGACTGGGTAACCATTTTCCTGTTCGCGGGCATGATGCCTGTATCCACCGCGCTGGATAAAACCGGTGCCGGCAAGGTTATCGCAGAATGGGCCGTTGGCCTGATGGGCGGTTCCCCGTCCCCGATGGTAGTTACCATCGTATTGTTCATCCTGTCCTGCGGTCTGACCCAGTTCATGTCCAACACGGCTTCTGCCGCGCTGCTGTGCCCCATCGGTATCGCGATCTCCAAACAGCTGGGCGCTTCCCCCCACGCTGTACTGATGGCTATTGCGGTTGCCGCATCCTGCGCATTCGCAACGCCGGTAGGCACGCCTCCTAACACGCTGGTGTTAGGCCCTGGCGGATATAAGTTCATGGATTATGTAAAATGCGGCACCGGTCTGGTCATCGTCTGCTTCATCGTTTCCGTAATCCTGATCCCCATGTTCTGGCCTTTCTTCCCTGGCTGATCCAGTCCGGGAAACGGACCCTCAGGTTTTACAAAGTATCAGCCGGCCGCCGTGGCTCACAGGCGGCGGCCGGTTATCCTGCTCCGCAGTTGCAAAACAGATTTTTTCCAACCCGTTTGGAGCCACGTTTTAATCAATGATCCAACTGTCTTTATCAACGTAAGAAAACTACTTTAAGAATCGAGGACGTAATTATGGATGCACTTATCGTATCGTTGCAGTCCGTATGGGCTGACTCCGGTTTCCAGGGTATGACCGGCGGCAATGTGATCATGCTGATTGTCGGCTGTATCCTGCTGTACCTGGCTATCGGCAAAGGCTTCGAGCCGCTGCTGCTGGCAAACATCGCTTTCGGCTGCCTGCTGGGCAACATCCCCAAGACCGGCTTTACTACCGATCCTGGCGTAATGCAGGTTATTTTGTACGGTATCAACAACGAAGTATTCCCCCCGCTGATCTTTTTAGGCGTCGGCGCCATGACGGACTTCGG
>DDQB01000038.1:0-1495 GCA_002342505.1 Acidaminococcaceae bacterium UBA2453 | reverse complement strand
CTGCTGCCCAGGGCGGCGTGTTCATCGCCCTGATCGGCGCCATGGTATTAGGCTTTGACCTGCGCGAAGCCGCCGCCATCGGTATCATCGGCGGCGCTGACGGCCCCACGGCCATTTACCTGACCATGAAGATGGCTCCCCATCTGCTGGGCGCTATCGCCGTTGCGGCATACTCCTACATGTCTCTGGTTCCGCTGATCCAGCCGCCTATCATGACGCTGTTCACCAGCAAGGCCGACCGCCAGATCAAAATGGACCAGCTGCGTACCGTAACCAAGTTTGAACGTATCATTTTCCCGATTTTCTCCACCATTTTCATTTCCCTGCTGCTGCCCCCGGTATGCTCCCTGATCGGCATGCTGATGTTAGGCAACCTGTATAAGGAAGCCGGCTGCCTGGACCGTCTGAACGACACCGCCCAGAACGCGCTGATGAACATCGTAACCATCATGCTGTCCGTCGGCACCGGCCTCACCATGGAAGCGGAAAAGTTCCTGAAATATGATACCATCCTGATCATCTGCCTGGGCCTGGTTGCCTTTGCAGCCGGTACCGCCATGGGCGTATGGTTCGGCCAGATAATGAAGATCGCTTCCGGCGGCAAGATCAATCCGCTGATCGGTTCCGCTGGCGTATCCGCTGTTCCGATGGCGGCCCGCGTTTCCCAGATCGTCGGCCAGAAAGCAAACCCGGCCAACTTCCTGCTGATGCACGCGATGGGCCCCAACGTGGCAGGCGTTATCGGTACGGCTGTCGCAGCCGGTACCATGCTGGCTATGATCGGACCTGCCGGCAAATAATACTGTCATTACATAACGGCAGTTGCCGGCAAGGCTGTACATAACAGTGTAAATTTCTTTCCACACTCAGGTAATGAAGCTTTACCTTCCGGCCGGGAAACCGACCGGCTCCCTTCATTATCTGCCGGCTGCCGCTGCAGCCGGTTCCTTTTAGTAATAACCATGTTGTAGCAGGCATGGTTATTATAGAACCATTAACTTCACTCCTCCTCTATTCCCGCAGGGACGTGAGACACCCCTGCGGATAACGGTCGATTGAGCGTCCGCCGTTTCAGGTGAAGTTAAACAACAAAAACTCCCTGTACGTTCCGGTAAAACGGATTCGTACAGGGAGTTTTTCTTTGTCATCGCTTTGGCGCTTCGCCCCGGAGGGCGTCGATGTTGCAGCTCAGTTCCCCGATCACTGCCGTGAGGCTGGCCAGCTTGTTTTCCATGCGGACTAACAGGAACCAGCTCAGTAAAAACCGGTTTCAGTCTGCTTCCTCATGCGGCCTGCAGCGCTTCTTCCCTTTCTTCTTCCATCTCATTGCGGTAGAAGTTCGCCTTTTCCCGCAGCAGTTCCCCGCCGGGGTACAGCAGCTTATAACAGGGATCGGCCGGCAGGAACCACAGGTCCCACCGCATGTCCGGGTCGCCGTCGCCGGGGCCGTAGCCATCCTTGAACGCCGCCTCGCAGTGGGTCATCACATGGTAAT
>DDQB01000012.1:36285-36446 GCA_002342505.1 Acidaminococcaceae bacterium UBA2453 | reverse complement strand
ATATTGTATTCCCATAGCCGGTTCTTGTCAAGATATACCGTAAAACAAGCCAAAAAGGAACGGGCGCATTGAGAGCATCCCACGATTTACGCACATGCGTTTCAGTGATCATCAGGCGATTATTTTATGGAAGCGCTGATTAAGGAAGTACTGATTAAATG
>DDQB01000012.1:1038-36234 GCA_002342505.1 Acidaminococcaceae bacterium UBA2453 | reverse complement strand
GCTGCGTCAAGAGACATTGACGCAGCCATTCACAAAATGCACCGACAAGCGTGCAGACGAATTAATCAGTGCTTCCTTAAGAAAGATTGACATTTCTGCCGCATCGTGTTACAGTAATTATATAAATGTCAAAGCAGACAAAGACGAAATGTCTTTGTCTGCTTTTTTATAAGGAAGTGCTGATTAAATGAGTTTGTGCGATTGCCGAGGGCGTTTTGCGAATGGCAAGGAAATGACTCGAAGGCGCAGCGTAAGCAGAGAGCCGCAAGCTTGCTTGCGAGCGATAAGCAGAGAACCGACGCGTCAGCGGCGTGTGAATCGCTTATGCCTTCAGGCTATCGCTTATACAGAGTAAGCGTGCGGACGAATTAATCAGCGCTTCCATAATACGGAGACAATCATTATGCTAACACAACTGACACAGGAACAATGGAACATTCTGGACGGTATGCGCTGCAACCTGGGGCTGGCAGCCGATCTGTCCCAGGCGAAGATATCGCTGGTCCTGCCGCTGGATCGCAGCCGAAGCTTCATTTTTTCCGCAGCGGGACCGGAAAAGAAAGCAGAGACAAATGCAGCCGGGAACATCGTCTTCCTGAGCGTATTTGATCAGGCCGAGCCTCTGACCCGATCAGAAAACACAGAGCCGGAGGAAATTACCCGGGCGGAAGATGAGCCGCTGATCACCCAGGCGCTGGAAGCCAATGCCGTGACGGAAGGGTTCCGGGAATTTGAAACAGGCCATTTCGCGCGGCTGAAGGTGTATCCCATCTGCGATGCGCAGGACCGATGTTTCGCGGCCGCCGCTTTTGAAGACCGGGAAGCAGACGTGGTATTCTGGGACATCACCATGGATTTTCTTCGCGGAAGCAAGAAGGATCATGCGGCCAACCTCTGTTACCGCCGTCTGTCCAGCATTGACGGACTGGTCCTGGTAAACGCGGAAGATCGTCGCATCCTTGCGGCGAACAACGCCGCCCGACACATTTACCGCGTGCTTGGCGTCGGCTCCCTGGTAGGCCGCTACACAAACAGTCCGGAAATTTACTGGAACGGTGTCGACAGCGTATTACAGACCGGCGAAGCGGAAGAACAGGAACTGCAGCAAAAAGGACTGTTCCTTGACTGCCGGTTCATACCGCTTCGCATTGCCAAAAACATCCAGCGGATCATCGTCGTCATTGAAGACATTACGCAGCTGAAACTGAAGGATGAAGAGCTGCGGGTAAAAGCCGCCGTGATCCGCGAGATCCATCACCGGGTCAAGAATAACCTGCAGACCATTGCCAGCCTGCTGCGGCTGGAACAGCGACGGGCCGCGTCGGAAGAAGCAAAAGTCGTGCTGCGCGATTCCATCAACCGTATCAGCAGCATCGCGCTGGTTCATGAATACCTGTCCGGACAGGGAACGGAAACCGTTGATATAAACGACCTGGGGAACGGCATATTCCGTACCGTCATGAGCAGCATGAAGAACCCGGATCTGGAACTGGAAATGAAATTCACCGCAGACAATCTGCGGCTTCCTTCCCAGCAGGCGGCAAGCCTGGCGCTGGTACTGAACGAACTGCTGCAAAACGCGCTGGAGCATGGCTTTGAGAACTGTAAAAAAGGAAAGCTCACAGCCGCAATCCATTATCTGGCCAGCGCAAAAGAAACGGGCGAAACAATGGCGGCGTCAGGGAAAGATCTGTCTTACGAAAGCAATAACAAAAAAGAAAGCGAAAACATCTTGCTGTTGCAGGTAGAAGACGACGGGGTCGGCCTTCCGGCAGGATTTGACCTGCATAAGACGAAAAGCCTTGGATTAAAGATCGTGCAAACAGTCGTGCAGTCTGACCTGAAAGGGACATTCAGCCTGGAACCCCGTCCGAAAGGCAAAGGGACGGTTGCAAAGGTAAGTTTCTTATTGTAATAGTGATTTTGTTGTAATGGAGGGGTATGTGTGAAACCGTTAAGGATACTGATCGCGGACGATGAAGCATTGTTGCGTCTGGACCTTCGCGAGATGCTGGAAGAAGCGGGACATGTGGTTGTCGGCGAAGCGGAAAATGGAAAAGCAGCCGTAGATATCACAAAACAGGAAAAGCCGGATCTGGTGATCATGGACGTAAAAATGCCGGAGATGAACGGACTGGCAGCGGCCAAAGCCATCGGGGATGAACGGCTGGCGCCTGTCCTTCTGCTGACTGCCTACAGCCAGCGTGAAATTGTGCAGCAGGCCACCGATTCCGGCGTATTCGCCTATCTGGTGAAACCGATCCGGGAAGAAGAACTCTTCCCCGCCATGGAAATCGCAATGAACCGGTTTGTCGCGTTCCAGCGTCTAAACGCTGAGCTGGACAAGGCAAAGGACGATCTGGAAACGCGAAAACTGCTGGACCGGGCCAAGGGCATCCTGATGGATCAGTACAAATTTACAGAGAGCGATGCGTTTAAGGCCATGCAAAAACTCAGTATGAACCGCAGGCTCTCCCTGAAGGCAGTCGCCAAAGCTGTCATCGCCAGTGCGGAGATACACGAGAAAGAAACGGGAAAAAAGAAAAATTAAAAAATGAATTTTTATTCATGATTTATTTGACAAAGTCCCGCTGACAGTGTTACAATTTTATAGATAACAAAGGCGTTCTTTGCCGTGCAATTTTGTGTACGGCAAAGAGCGCCTTTAGTTTTTGAAATGAAAACGAGGCGGCGATTATGGTCATGAATTTTAACCGGAAAATCATCCTGGAAAACGGGCAGGAGTATTACGGATATGCTTTTGGCGCAGCAGGGGACAAAGTACTGGAAGTCGTCTTCAATACATCCATGGTTGGTTATCAGGAGATCCTTTCGGATCCCTCGTACACCGACCAGGCTGTGGTAATGACATATCCGCTGATCGGCAACTACGGCATGGCTGAAGACGATTATGAGTCGGCACAGCCCGGTATCGGCGCGCTGATCGTGCGGGAATATAATGACGAGCCGTCCAACTTCCGCAGCGTCGCCACGTTGGATTCCGTAATGAAGAAGTATGGTATTGCCGGGATCCAGGGCGTGGATACCCGAAGGCTGAACCGGGCGATCCGCGACTTCGGCAGCTGCAGGGCGCTGGTTACAAAAGCCGCCATGCCGCTGGAAGAAGGACTGCGCATAGTAAAAGAAAGCCAGCTTCCCGCCGATGCCGTTTCCCGCGTCAGCTGCAAAAGTCTATGGGTGTCGCATGCAGAACAGGAACGCTTCCATGTCGTCGCCATTGACTGCGGCATGAAGCAGAACATTGTGCGATCCCTGAATCGGCGCGGCTGCAAAGTGATAGTCGTGCCCTGGAATACTTCCGCGGAAGAAATCAAAGCGTTACATCCGGACGGAATCTTCATTTCCAACGGGCCAGGCGACCCGACAGACGTTCCGCAGACTATCGAAACCATCCGGCAGCTGCTGGGAATCGTTCCCCTGTTTGGCATCTGCCTGGGCCATCAGATCATCTCCCTGGCTTACGGAGCCAAAACCTACAAACTGAAATTTGGGCACCGGGGCGGCAATCACCCGGTTAAAAACCTGGACACAGGAAAAATCGAAATCACCTCACAAAACCATTCCTATGCCGTAGATAAAAACAGCCTGGCCCGCACACCACTGGCGATAACCCACGTAAACCTGCTGGACCATACGATAGAGGGCGTAATATGTGAAAAGGACCGTGTATTCAGCGTGCAGTACCATCCGGAAAGCGCGCCGGGACCGCAGGACAGCGGCTACCTGTTCGACCGTTTTATTTGGCTGATGGAGAAAGAGGGGAAGCGCCATGCCTAAAAGAACAGACCTCCGAAAGATCCTTGTCATCGGTTCCGGGCCCATCGTTATCGGGCAGGCCGCTGAATTTGATTATGCCGGAACCCAGGCCTGTCTGGCCCTGAAAGAAGAAGGATATGAAGTCATTCTCTGCAATTCCAATCCGGCCACTATCATGACCGATACCAGCATCGCGGACAAGGTTTACATGGAGCCGCTGACGCTGGAATATATTGCCAAGATCATACGCTACGAACGCCCCGATGCCATCCTGCCGGGAATCGGCGGACAGACGGGCCTGAACCTGGCCATGCAGCTGGAAAAGAAAGGGATCCTTGCCGAATGCCATACGGAACTCCTTGGAACCGGCAGCCATTCCATCGAACAGGCGGAAGACCGGGAACTGTTCAAAGAGCTTTGCGAAAACTTAGGGGAACCGGTGCTGCCTTCCGACATTGCAGGCACCGTAGAGGACGGGCTGAAAGCAGCAGAAAAAATCGGCTATCCGGTCATCCTCCGTCCTGCCTTTACCCTGGGCGGGACCGGCGGCGGTTTTGCGGATAGTGAAACGGAATTCATTCCCCTGATGAAACATGCCCTGGAGCTTTCGCCCGTCCGGGAAGTGCTGATTGAAAAAAGCATCAGGGGATTCAAGGAAATCGAATACGAAGTCATACGGGACAAAAATGATACAGCCATCGCTATCTGCAACATGGAAAACCTGGATCCGGTGGGCATCCACACAGGCGATTCCATCGTGGTCTGCCCTTCCCAGACCCTGACCAATAAAGAGTATCACATGCTGCGGGACAGCGCGCTGAAAATCATCCGGGCGCTGAAAATCGAAGGCGGATGCAACGTGCAGTTTGCCCTGGACCCCAACTCGTTCCAGTATTATCTGATTGAAGTGAATCCCCGTGTCTCCCGTTCGTCTGCCCTCGCATCCAAAGCCAGCGGCTACCCTATCGCCCGTGTCTCCGCCAAAATCGGTGTCGGCATGACGCTGGACGAAATCCAGATTGCCAACACACCGGCTTCCTTTGAGCCTGCGCTGGACTACGTGGTGACAAAGCTTCCGCGTTTTCCTTTTGATAAATTCGCAGACGCCAACAATTCCCTGTCCACCCAGATGAAAGCCACGGGCGAAGCTATGAGCATTGGACGGACTTTTGAAGAAAGCCTGCTGAAAGGCATCCGCTCCCTGGAAATTGGCGCCTTTCATATCCATCTGCCAAAATTCGACGCTGTTTCGGAAGAAGACCTGCTGGACTACATCCGCATCGGCACAGATGACCGTATCTATGCCATTGCGCAACTGTTCCGCCTTGGCTGCGACGCGGACAGCATTGCAGACCGGACGGCCATCGACCGCTTTTTCCTGCGCAAAATCCGGAATATCGTGGAAACAGAAACAGAGATCCGCAACAGGCCGAATGACATTCCCACGCTGCTGTTTGCCAAGAAGCGCGGCTTTTCCGATAAAGAGATCGGCTTGCTGTGGAACCGGCCGGAACGGGAAATTTATGCGCTGCGGCGCCAGAACGGGATCGCGCCGGTCTATAAAATGATTGACACCTGCGCTTCCGAATTTGAAAGCTACATTCCTTACTTCTATTCCACCTACGAAGAAGAAAACGAGTCCCGCGTTTCAGACAGGAAGAAGATCATCGTACTGGGTTCCGGGCCCATCCGTATCGGGCAGGGCGTGGAATTTGATTATTCCACCGTACATGCCGTCCAGACCATCCAGAAAGCCGGTTACGAAGCCATTATCATCAACAACAACCCGGAAACGGTTTCTACCGATTATACCTGTTCGGACAAACTCTATTTCGAACCCCTCTGCCCGGAAGATGTCATGAACATCATAGACCTGGAAAAACCGGACGGAGTGATCGCCACCTTAGGCGGACAGACCGCTATCAACCTGGCCGAGCCGCTGAAGGAACGAGGCGTGAAGATCATCGGTACGGACTGCGACGCCATTGACCGGGCGGAAAACCGGGACCTGTTTGAAAAGCTGCTGCTTTCCCTGCACATCCCCCAGCCCCGGGGCGAAGCGGTCACCAGCATCGAAGCCGGCATGGAAGCCGCCCGCCGCATCGGATATCCTGTCCTGGTACGCCCCAGTTTCGTTCTGGGGGGCCGGGCCATGCAGATCGTGGGCAAGGAAAAGGATATGCGGGATTACCTGAAGACTGCAGTGGAAGTTGATGAAGACAGGCCCGTGCTGGTGGACAAATACATCCGGGGCAAAGAAGTGGAAGTAGACGCGGTCTGCGACGGGGAACGCGTATTTGTGCCCGGCATCATGGAACTGGTGGAACGGACCGGCGTCCATTCCGGCGATTCCATCAGCGTGTATCCTTCTTACAGCCTTTCCCCAAAAGTGAAGGAAACGATACTGGATTATACGGAAAAACTGGGACTGGGAATCGGCATCAAAGGACTGTTTAACATCCAGTTCATCGTAGACGCCAGCGAACAGGTTTACATTATTGAAGTAAATCCCCGTTCCTCCCGGACCGTTCCTTTCTTATCCAAAGCCACCGGCTACAGCCTGGCGGACATCGGCGCCCTGGCCATTTTGGGCGTATCCCTGCAGGAACAGGGGATCGTTGAACGGTATCCGAAAGAAAAGACTCGGTACTACGTGAAGTGCCCCGCCTTTTCTTTCTCCAAACTCCGGGGTATGGACGCTTACCTTTCTCCGGAAATGAAGTCCACCGGGGAAGCCATCGGCTACGACGATAAGCTGCACCGGGCCGCCTTCAAAGCGCTGATCGCTTCCGGCCTGACCCTGAAAAACTATGGTACCGTCGTGGTCAGCGTGGCTGATGAAGATAAAGAAGAAACCGTCCCGCTGATCCGTCGGTTCTACAACATGGGCTTCAATATCGAAGCCACCACGCTGACGGGCGAAGTACTGAAAAAGCATGGCATCCGCACGCGGATCCGGCACAAACCAAGCGAAGGAAGCGAAGAGATCCTCGACTCCATCCGCGCCGGTTATGTCAGCTATGTCATCAACACCCGCGCCATCCTTTCCGGCGTCCATTACGGCGACGGCGTGGCCATCCGGCAGGCAGCCGCGCAAAACAACGCGGTGATGCTCACTTCTCTTGATACCGTACGGATGCTGCTGGATGTGCTGGAGGAAATGACGATGGGCATATCCACGATTGACGCGAAATAGAATTAAGGAAGTGCAGACGAATTAATCAGCGCTTCCTTAAGAAAGGTTCTCATTTTACAATTACAACAATGAAGCGACACTGCCGGGGTGCGTCTTCCCGACAGCGTCGTTCAAGCAGGAGGATTATGGCAACAGACTGTTCCGTCTGCTTTTCCTTCAGGGGAGCGCCGATTGAAAACGCGGCGCTCCCTTCTTGTTTTTAGTTGTTGATGCCGAACAGCAATTCCCCATAGGTCGGGTACGGCAAATAGTTCTTACCCAGCAACGCTTCCACCGCATCGCCGCTGCGCCGCAGCGATTCCATGGCCGGCAGCACCTTATCGTGATATAGGGCGCTGGCTTTTTTCTGGTCTTCGATCTGTTCCGCTTTTCCCAGCTCTTTTGCCAGCATCTCGCCATCTTTATACATAGCCACTGTCGCTTTCTGCAATTTTTTAAATAGCGCTGTGTCCGGCTGCAGGCCCAGTTCATTTTCGCTCAGGGCAACCGCTCCCAGATCTTTCAAATAGGCTTTCGACGCAGGCAGCAGATCTTTGTACAGCATATCCAGCATGGTCAGCGCTTCAATATTCAGCGTTTTGTTGTACAGTTCGTACTGGATCTCGCAACGGGACAATACTTCTGTTTTGGTAAAAATTCCGTGCTTCACTACAAGATCCACATTTTTTTTGCTGCACATGCAGGCCAGCGCTTCCGGCGTAGACTTGTTATTGTACAGCCCGCGGCGTTCCGCTTCTTTCACCCATTCGTCCGTATATCCGTTGCCGTTGAATACGATGCGTTTATGGGCAAGGTATATTTCCTTCACCAGGTTTTTGACTGCCTTGTCCATTTCTTCCTGCTTCGTTCCTTCTATCCGTTCCGCCACCCATTCCAGTTCCTCTGCAACAATGGTGTTCAGGTAGGCATTGGGACAGGCGAGGCTGGCCTGGGAACCAACCATGCGGAACTCAAATTTGTTTCCGGTAAAAGCAAAGGGCGAAGTCCGGTTGCGGTCTGTATTATCCTTGCTCAGGGCCGGAACCGTATTGCCGCTGATTTTCATCTGGATATGTCCATGCGGCTTGTATTCCTCCCCTGCCGCAATGGCTTCCAGAACCCCTGTCAGCTCCGTGCCCAGAAAGATGCTGACGATAGCGGGCGGCGCTTCATTGGCGCCCAGCCGATGATCGTTTCCTGCGCTGGCTACTGTGCCCCGCAGCGCGTCCTGATATTCGTCCACCCCTTTGATGATTGCCGCAAGGAACAGCAGAAACTGGTTGTTGTGGTATACATCGGTTCCCGGGTCCAGCAGGTTTTTCCCTTCCAGTGTGGAAAGGGACCAGTTATTATGTTTGCCGCTGCCATTTACACCGGCAAAGGGTTTTTCGTGCAGCAGGCAGACCATGTTATGCTTTAACGCAATACGTTTCATGAATTCCATGGTCAGCTGGTTGTAATCACAGGCCAGATTCACAGTGGTGTATACAGGCGCCAGTTCGTGCTGGGCAGGCGCCACTTCATTATGCTCCGTTTTGGCCGGGATCCCCAGTTTCCACAGTTCTTCGTTTAATTCTTCCATAAAGGCTTTTACCCTGGGTTTGATCGCTCCAAAATAGTGATCCTCCATCTCCTGTCCCTTTGGCGGTCTGGCGCCGAACAGCGTCCGCCCCGTAAAGACCAGGTCTTTCCGTTTTTCCCACATGGCCTTATCTACCAGGAAATATTCCTGTTCCGGCCCAACATTGGTAATGACTTTTTCCGTAGGCGTTCCCAGGATCGCCAGCAGCCGTTTCGCCGCTTCGCTTAATACGGTAATGGAACGCAGCAGCGGTGTTTTTTTATCCAGCACATCGCCCGTGTAAGAACAGAAGGCTGTAGGAATATACAGGCAGCCATCCTTGATGAACGCATAGCTGGTAGGATCCCAGGCCGTATATCCCCGGGCTTCAAAGGTGGCGCGCAATCCGCCCGAAGGAAAACTGGATGCGTCCGGCTCGCCCTGGATCAGGTCCTTGCCGGAAAAATCCATGATGACCCGTCCGTCTGCCGCCGGCGCGATAAAGCTGTCGTGCTTTTCCGCCGTAATACCGGTCATGGGCTGGAACCAATGGGTAAAATGCGTACAGCCATTCTCCAGCGCCCAGTCTTTCATGGCATAAGCCATCATATCGGCCAGTTCCCGCGTCAGAGGCAGCCCTTCCTCTACCATCTTACGGAATGTTGCAAACGTTTTTGCCGGCAACCGGTCTTTCATCACCCGTTCATTAAACGTAAGACTGCCAAATAATTTCGGGACATTCATCATTTTCATCCTCCTCACTTTGCTTTGGAAAGCGCTGATTCATCAGCGCTTCCTTTATTTTTACTCTACGGTAACGGACTTGGCCAGGTTCTTCGGCTTATCAATATCACAGCCGTTTTCTTTTGCTACATAATAAGCCAGCAGCTGCAGCGGAACGATCTCCACCACCGCGGAAAACAGGGGATCCATATCCGGCGCAAACAGCAGATCGTCCGCAACAGACAAAATCTTGTGATTATTCCGGAAGGTCAGCGCCAGTACCTCCGCGCCGCGGGATTTCACTTCCACGATGTTGCTCAGTGTCTTCTCCATAATGGACGGATTGCAGCAAAGGGCGATGACAGGCTGATGTTCTTCGATCAGGGCGATGGTGCCGTGTTTCAGTTCCCCTGCCGCATATGCTTCCGCGTGCAGGTACGAGATTTCTTTCATTTTTAACGCACCTTCCAGCGCCACAGCATAATCGGTGTTTCTTCCAATAAAGAACAGGGATTTGCTTCCATGGTATTTTTTGGCCAGCGCAGGGATCGAAGAGTTCAGGTCAAACGCCTGCTGGATCTGGCGGGGCAGCGCCTGCAACGCCCGGACAAGCTTTGCTTTCTGTTGTCCGATCCGGCCCAGCTTGTCCGCAAGAAAGACAGCCAGCATATACAGGACCGCCACCTGCGTGGTATACCCTTTTGTAGTCGCCACAGCGATTTCGGGCCCCGCCCAGGTGTATATCGTATAATCCGCAAGCTTGGCTACCGAGCTTCCTACTACATTCACAATGGCAAGAGCCTTCGCTCCCCTTTCTTTGCACTCTTTCATCGCGGCAATGGTGTCCGCCGTTTCCCCCGACTGGGAAATCACGATCAGCAGCGTGTGCCCGTCAATCAGCGGATCGCTGTAGCGAAGTTCGCTTGCCAGTTCCACCTTGACCGGTATGCGGCACAGGCGTTCGATTGCGTATTTTCCCGCACAGCCGGCATAATAGGCGGAACCACAGGCCGTAATGATAATATTGCGGATGTCTGCAATTTCCGAAACCGACATTCCCAGCTCCTCAAACTCGACGTTTCCCGCTTTAATCCGCGGTGCAATGGTTGCCCTGACAGCCCCGGGCTGCTCCATAATCTCCTTCAGCATAAAATGCTCGTAGCCGCCTTTTTCCGCCGCCTGCACATCCCACAATATGCGGGTGGCTTTGCGGCTGATAACCTGTCCGGTACAGTCAAAGATCCGTATTGTTTCTTCTGACAGTTCCGCAAATTCGCCGTCCTCCAGATAAATCACATTTCGCGTATGGTTTACCAGCGCAGTCACATCAGAAGCAAAATAGTTCTCCCCAAGCCCGATACCGAGGATCAGCGGACTGGCCTCCCGCACCGCGTATATCTTCCCCGGTTCCTCGGAACAGATCACGCCTAACGCATACGATCCACGAAGGCGGTTAGTGGTCTTGATCAGCGCCTCCCGTACATCTCCCCGGTAGAACATTTCGATAAGGTGGACGATAACCTCCGTATCGGTTTCGCTTTCAAACCGGTACCCGTCCCGGATCAGCTCTTCCCGCAGCGTCATATAGTTTTCAATGATGCCGTTATGAACGATGGCAAACCGTCCGTCGTTGCTTACATGGGGATGGGCGTTTTCCTCCGTAGGCGCGCCGTGGGTGGCCCAGCGGGTATGCCCGATACCCGTTGTCCCGGGTACGCGTAAACCGTCATCCGTCTTCTCGCACAGATTGGCGATCCGCCCTGTAACCTTATGGACCGAAATTTCACGGCCGGCCATGACCGCGATCCCCGCGGAATCATAGCCCCGGTATTCCAGTTTCTTTAATCCATCCAACAGGATGGGCGCGGCGCTTTGCGCTCCTGTAAACCCCACTATTCCACACATAAAAACAACCTCCCCGGTATTATTGAACGCGTCCTTAAGGAACCGCTGATTAAATGAGTTTGTGCATTTACCGAGGGCGCGCATTCAAAATTCCCTGCGCTCCCTTAATCGCCCAATCCCTTTGTAAACCGCAAAGGAGCAACAATCCTTCCCGGCAATTCCCGTAAAACAAAAAAGCAACAAAGACCGACAGGTATAAACAACCTGTCCCAACGTCTTTGTTGCGTAAAATCCATATGTTTCTACCGCAAACTGCAAGTCCTGCACCGGCCGGTAATGAGCACATACCCGCCCCATCAGTCCCGACGCAGCACAAACAGCCTGTTACAAAAGCTACAGAAGCAAGCTGCAACGCACAAGCAGCTCATCACAAACACTTACGGAACCGTTCCACCGCTTCCTGCGTCGCTTCCCGGCTGGCAAATGCCGTCAGGCGGAACCAGCCTTCTCCCATGGTTCCGAACCCGGAACCGGGCGTCCCCACAATGCCCAGCTTTTCCAGCAGGTAATCAAAAAACTCCCAGGACTTCATGTTGTCCGGGCACTGCATCCAAATGTACGGAGAATTCTTCCCACCGTAATACAGGATGCCTTTTTCATCCAGCGCCGCCCCGATCAGACGGGCGTTTTCTTTATAATACGCCAGATTCTCCCGGCACTGCCGCTGTCCTTCCGGCGTAAACACCGCTTCCGCTCCCCGCTGCACAATATAGGGAACCCCGTTAAATTTGGTAGTCTGGCGACGCAGCCACATTTTATTCAGCGACAGTTCTTTTCCATTTCTGGTTTTACGTTTCAGCTCCAGCGGAACTACCGTGTAACCGCAACGGGTCCCGGTAAAGCCTGCCGTTTTGGAAAGGGAGCACAGCTCAATGGCGCACTCTTTTGCGCCTTCTATCGTAAAAATACTCCGGGGCAACGAGGAGTCTTCTATAAATGCTTCGTATGCCGCATCGTATAAAATCACCGCATCCTGCTGCCGCGCATAAGCAACCCATTCCTTCAGTTGCGCTCTGGAATAGGCAGCCCCGGTAGGATTATTGGGCGAACACAGGTAAATGATATCCGCCTTTACGGATGCATCCGGCATGGGAAGGAAATCATTATCCGGGCTTCCCTGCATGAAAACGATCTGCCGTCCCCGCATGATATTCGTATCCAGGTACACCGGGTACACCGGATCGGGTACCAGGATCACGTTGGCATCGTCAAACAGATCCGTAATATTGCCGCAGTCGCTCTTCGCACCGTCGCTGATGAAAATTTCGGAAGACTCCAGCGACACGCCAAAATCTGCGTAATATTTCACCAGGGCTTCGTGCAGAAAATCATATCCCTGTTCCGGGCCGTAACCCCGGAAGCTTTCCTTAACGCCCATCTCCGCCGCAGCCTTCTGCATTGCCTCCACTACCACAGGCGCCAGCGGAAGCGTCACATCGCCGATGCCAAGGCGGATGATCTTTGTTTCCGGATGCGAGGCGGCATAATCCGCAACTTTATGGGCAACCTGCGAAAACAGGTAACTGTCCTGCAGGACTGCGTAATTTTCGTTGACCCATGCCATATTGATAAAGCTCCTTTACCGGTTGCTGTCTTTACATCATCTTGATCATACATATCGCAAACTTTTAAGGAAGCGCTGGTTAAATCCTCTGTTACGCTTTCCGTTTTTTCTTCATTTTTCACACAGTTGCAGGACAGCCGCGTTTCCCCCCAGATGACCTTCTCGATCCTGCGGCTGTCAAACTGCGTTTCCGGACTGCAATACAACCCGGAAATAAAAAAAGCAACAAAGCGAGCCGGATATAAATATCCGCAACGTCTTTGTTGCTTACTTTTTTATTGTAATACTACAGTGCAAATTTGTAAAGGAAAATTTTTATAAATATCCAATTATCCAATGGCTTTTTGCATCCGTTCCAGCGCTTCCTGCAGCACGCTCCTGGGACAGGCGATGTTGATACGCTGGAACCCCTTTCCCGATGCGCCGAAGATAGCGCCGCTGTCCAGCCAGAGACCAGCCTTTTTTATTATGAGATCTTCCAATTCGGTATTGGCAAGCCCCAGCCCGCGGCAATCCAGCCACAGCAGGTACGTTCCTTCCGGCTCGACCAGCCTGATCTGCGGAATATGCTGCTGTAAAAATGCTTTGGTAAAATTTATGTTCCCACACAGATACTGTTTTACCTCCTCCAGCCAGGGAGCGCCATACTGATAAGCTGCTTCGCAGGCAATCAGGCCCAGTGTGTTAAGCTGGCTGTAGCCTGCCGCATTTATTTCATGATGAAACCTTCTGCGCAGTCCATAATCAGGAATAAAAATATTGGAGACCTGCAGTCCTGCCAGATTAAAGGTCTTGCTGGGAGCGGTACAAATGACAGCCTGCTGCGCGAATGCTTCTCCCAGTGAAGCATATGGGATATGCGGCCGTTCCGTCCAGACAAAATCTTCATGTATTTCGTCTGCCACCACAATTACATTATTTTTATGACAGATAGCGGCAACCGTTTCCAGTTCTTTCCTGGTCCACACCCGCCCTACAGGATTATGGGGGCTGCACAGCAGAAACAGCTTCACCTTATTTTCTACGATTTTCCTTTCTAAATCAGTAAAATCAATATCATAACGTCCGTCCTTCAGGATCAGGTCGCTGCTCACCCTGCGACGCCCGTTGTCCAAAATGACTTCACTGAACGGATAATACACCGGTTGCTGGATCAGCACCGCATCGCCGGGATTCGTGAACGCTTTGACAGCCATGGCAAGCGCAAATACCACGCCCGGCGTCTGGATCAGCCAGTCCTTTTGAATCTGCCAGTTGTGGCGTTCCCTGAACCATCGTTCCAACACAGGAAAAAAGCGATTCGGATCCGGTTCGCTGTATCCGAAAACGCCATGGGCTATCCGTTTCTGCAATGCCGCCAATATCGGCGGCGCAGCTGGGAAATCCATGTCCGCTACCCAAAGCGGTAAAATGCATTCCGGATATCCGCGCCGAACCACAGCATCGAATTTCAGGCAGTCTGTATTTTTGCGTTCAATGATTTTGTCTAAATCCATAAAATTATCCATCCTACCAACTTTTCCCGGCAGCACAGGCAGAAACGAAAGCAGTAACTTTTTGCGTTATCCTTTCACAATTCCGGCTATGTCCCCTGCACAGCGGCGGCAAACGCCTGCTCCAAATCCCCAATGATATCTTCCGGCGCCTCCAGCCCTACAGACAGGCGCAACAGACGCTCATTGATTCCTTTTGCAAGCGCTTCCTCACGAGGCACATCGGCATGGGTCTGTAATAACGGATAGGTCAGCAGGGATTCCGTTCCGCCCAAGCTTTCCGCAAACAAAATCAGCTTCAATTTTGATAGCACGCTGCGGGCAAAGGATTCCGATTCTGTTTCAAAGGAAATCATGCCGCCAAAGCCGCTGACCTGTCTGGCATTGGAGTCATAACGGGGCGAATCCTCCAGTCCTGGATAAAAAACCTTTTTGACCTGCGGCTGCCGTTGCAGCCATTTCGCAATCTGCAGTGCAGAAGACGCATGACGTTCCATCCGCAGCGGCAGTGTTTTCAGCCCCCGCAGCAGCAACCAGCTGTCAAAGGGAGAAAGTACTGCGCCGATGGTATTCTGCAGAAATTTTATCTTTGCCGTATCTTCTTCCTCTTTCGTTACCAAAATTCCCGCCAGCAGATCGTTATGGCCCCCCAGGTATTTTGTCCCGCTGTGCAGGACAATATCCGCGCCAAGCAGCAGCGGTTTCTGGAAATACGGCGTCAGGAATGTATTATCTACAATCACTTTCAGGTTTCTTGCATGAGCCCATTCGCTGATGGCACGAAGATCCGTAATCTGCATGGTAGGATTGGACGGCGTTTCAATATATACGGCTTTTGTGCCAGGCCGATACGCTTTTTCCATAGCCTCCAGATCGCCGGTATCTGCTTCCGTATAGGCCAGTCCATTTTTCCGGGATACTGCATTGAAAAGGCGGATCGAACCACCGTACAAGTCGGCAGTAACGATAAAATGATCCCCCGGTTGGAACAGTTCCATCAGGCAGGCCAGGGCTGCCATACCGGACGCAAACGCAAAACCGTTCGTACCGCCCTCCAATGCTGCCAGGCAGCGTTCCACGCTTTCCCGCGTCGGGTTCTGCGTGCGGATGTAATCATACCCTGTGCTTTGCTGCACACCGGGATGGGCGTAGGCTGTTGATGTATAAATCGGGGCGCTGACGCTCCCCGTACAGTCAGGTTTGTAACCGCCGTGAATACATAACGTTGAAAAATCCATAAATAGCCTCCTAATAATGTCCGTCCGACAGATTCCCTGTGATGTTCCTTTTTCTAAACTGTTGCAAAAGTGTCTGCCTTGACCCGCTAATGATTCCGCGCCCGTTTTGCAAAATAGTTACCCAGCGTCTGTACCGACTGGACAATCACTACCAAAATAACGATCGTTGCAAGCATAACGGGTACATCCATCCGCTCATACCCATACGTCAGCGCCATATCGCCAATTCCTCCCGCGCCGATAGTTCCTGCCTGAGCCGTAGCCGAAATCAGAGAGATCGTTCCAATGGTTATGGATAGTATCATGGAACTTTTGGCTTCCGGCAAAATAAAATACCATATAATCTGGAAATAATTGGCTCCCATGGCTTTTGCTGCACGAATAATGCCTTTATCAACGCCCAGCAGGGAATTCTCAAACAACCGGGCCAAATACGGAACGATAAAGCAGACTAATGGAACTAAGGCTGCCGTCGCCCCGATACGCGTCCCAACAATCATCTTGGTAAACGGAAAAATAAAAGTCATCAGAATAATAAACGGAAGACTTCTGATCAGACTGATCACAGAGTTCAAGCCGTAAAAAACATATCGGTTTTCCCAAAGACCGCCGTCATTCGTCAGAACCAACGCAAAGGCAAGAATAACAGCCAGGATTGTGCCAATGAAAAGAGAGACGCTGACCATAAAAAAAGTGGTCTTCATCGCTTCAATGATATCGCCCCAAGGCAGTATATTAAAAACCATACTGGCATTTCACCTCCTCGCATTGCACGCCGCTGGCACGCACATATTCCTCGACCTCCGCAATCTGCTCCGGCGCGCCAGAAATCTGCAGTATCAGGATACCAAGGGTCTGTTCGTCAAGTTCCGTAACGGTTGCATGAAGAATGCGTGTTTTCAGCAAAAATTTCGTATTGATCTGATAAATCAAATCGCCTAATGCATTGCTCCCGGTAAATTTCAGGCGAAGTATCTCATAATTGCCTTTCGATTCCATTCGGATCTGCCTGCAGACTGTCGGAGTAATGACATCCGGCACCACAGTCCTAACGAAATCCTTTGTAATTTCCTGTTGTGGATCGCTGAAGACCTGAAACACTTCTCCTTCTTCAATGACTTTTCCCGACTGCATGACTGCCACTTTATTGCATATCTTCTGTACTGCCCGTATCTGGTGCGTCACCATGACAATCGTGATTCCCAGTTCTTTGTTGATCCGCTTCAACAAATCAAGAATTGCTTCCATCGTATCCGGATCAAGAGCGCTGGTTGCCTCATCGCTCAGCAAAATAGAAGGATTGGTAACCAGGGCCCGGGCAATCCCTACCCGCTGCTTCTGTCCCCCGGAAAGCTGGTCTGGGAACTGCTCCGCTTTATCCGTCAGGCCGACAAACTTCAGCAGCTTATTGACTCTTTCCCGGATAATCGCTTTGTCCTCGCCTGCGATAATCAGAGGCAGGGATATATTATGCCGGACGGTTTTAGAATTCAGCAAATTGAACTCCTGAAATATCATTCCTATATTCCGCCGGATTTTTTGCAGCTCGCTAAAACTCATCCCGCAGATATTTTTTCCGTTTACCAGCACAGCGCCTTCGGACGGAAATTCCAACCCGTTGATCATACTAAGCAGTGTGGATTTTCCCGCCCCGCTTAAACCGATAATGCCATAAATTTCCCCATCCCCGATTTTCAGATTAACATGCCGGAGCGCATGTATCTCCCCGGTTTTTCCCTGATACACTTTACTGATATCCTGAAATTCAATCATCAGATATCTCTCCCCTGCGTGTTATTTTTCACAGAATCCTGAAAACACTTTTCCGCTTTATCTGCCGAGTCATCCAGCCAGCGTTTCCTCACCCTTCAGTTCGAGCAGGAATACTCGTAATTCCCGGAACGCCTTACCTCCCCATAACCCGCCGCCCATCACCTGTCCTCCCGGGCGGGCGCAGGCTGCGTGGATATGAACGAACAGTGGACTTTCCCTGTTGGGATAAACCGCTTTCAACTGCGGATCCATCCGGTCCTTACTCATGATTTCCCCGGTAAAAGCCAGGATTTCTGCAGCCCCGTAACAGGGCGTCGTCATTATTTTTAAAGGCAGTTCGTTTCTGACAGGCGTAGCCAGCAGAAGATCCTTTACCGAGCCTATCGCGTTCGTGACCACAACAGATTTCCACTGCTTTTCAATAACGAAAGCTTCTATAGTTTGCAGAATATCTTCCCCTGCTTTTACTGTAACCTCACCAAATACCATCACGCCTGTTACCTCACCACATACTTTTCAAAAACGCCCAGTTCTGTCATCACCTTTTCCAGTCGTTTCAATCCTTCCCCGTCGTAATCCTGATACGGACGGCGTACATATCCGCCAGGCAGCCCCAGCAGGTTCAGCGCCGCTTTGATAACCACCGGGTTGGAAACCTCATACAATTCCTGCAGCAACGGGAAATATTTAAAATACAATTCCCGACTCTCGTTGACGATTTCAATACTGGTCCAGGGGCGCGAATATCGGGCTGCTTCTTCCGGGATAATATTTCCGCCTATATTGGCAAACTCGGTTCCACCAACCGCAAGGGTCGGCAGCGCAATGGCATACCAGGGAGAATCGCAGCACATAATTTTCACCTTTCCCTGTGTCAGCCGCTGTACCTGTACCAGCTGGTACACGCTGCCGGTCGCTTCCTTGTCCACCACAAAGTTCGCATGACGGTCCGACAGCCGTTTGATCGTTTCCGGTTCAACCTGCACGCCAAGACGGGCCGGATTGTTGTAGATTCCGCAAGGAAGCGACGTGGCACCCATCACTGTATCTAAATGCAGGAACGCATCTTCCTGAGGAATCAGCACATAAGGCGGAATCGTAAAAATCACACCGTCCGCACCCTGTTCTTCCGCAAACTTTGCAATCTCTATTTCTCCTTCTGTGGTATTGGAAGCCGCGCTGAAAAATACAGGGATGCGCTGTTTTACTATACTGACAGTCTGGCGGATAATTTCTTTCTTTTCATCTGCCGTCAGCAGGCTGACTTCCGCAGCGGAACCTAATACAAACAACTGGCTTGTTCCATATTCGATCTGACGGTCAACCAGCGTTTTAAAACCGTCAAAATCAATGGCTCCTTTTTTATCAAAGGGTATGGGCATTGCCACCCAGGAACCTGAAAGATTAATAGCCATGTTCTCACTTCTTTCCAATTTCTTTGCTATTCATCCCGTTATTGCATGTACTTCGGAAGAATCCAGAACGTTCCGTTCTTTTTTGTGAATTCCTTAAATTCCGGCGATTTATACGCAGCAATAATATCCTTTACCCAGGAAGCGTCTTTATTCTTTTCACTTACGCACAGGGCAATACGCATGGAGTCTTTCATACTGTCGGAGCTTTCCGCAAACAGCACCGTGTTGAAATCCAGTTTTGCATTATATGCATCGGAACCGCGCAGGATGATAAACGCTACATCCGTCTTGATCGCATTAATGGACGGGCCTTTCATCTCCTGGAATTTCAGGTTTTTAGGATTGGACACAATATCCTTTCCGGTTACATGGTCTTTGTCTTTTTTCTCATCTAACTTAATCCAGCCGAGGCGTTCCAGCAGCTGATAGGAACGGGCCAGATTGGATGCATCATTTGGGATTGCGATCACGTCGCCGTCCGCAATCTGTTTAAGGTCTGTCTTTTTACCGGCGTAAATTCCGGTTGGAACCGTCGGCAAGGGCAATACTGCTAATAAATGCGTTCCTTTACTTTTGTTAACCGCTTGGATCCAGGCATCATGTGCGTCTACATGGAAATCAATATTCCCTTCGTCCAGCGCAATTTCCCGTTGGATAGAGTCTTTAATTTTTACCGGGGTCAGCTTATAACCTTTCTTTTCCAGCAGCGGCTTTACCCCCGCTTCGAACAAATCGGAAGTAGCCGTTGGCATCACCCGGTATTTCAATTCCTGTTTCTGCACCGGAGCGCTGGCTGCCGGTTTCTTTTCCTCACTGCCGCAGCCAATCGTTGCAAGCATTGTAATACTTAATAAAATGGTTATCGCTTTTTTAGTAATGTTCATGATGTTCCCCTCACTTTTCAAATTTTTAAAACTGACTGGTAACCCCAGCTAACAACTTTCAACATATTTCAATTTTTCCAATGCTTCTTGCACCAGTTGAACCCCAAATTGCACTGCAAGTTCCAGCGCATCCGGATCGGCTCTGAATGCCGGGTTATGCATCATAGGACCAATCCCAGTGCCAATCTGGATAAATGCCCCCGGTATGTTTTGTTGGTAAAAAGCAAAATCTTCTCCGGAAAGAGAATCCGGCGCCGTAACAAATGGCATTTGCAGCTTACGGGCAACCTGTTCTGCCAGAGCTACCCATTCCGGCGTGTTGTTAGTAGCAGGCGATCCGTCTGTAATATGGACAACAGCGCCCCCGCCAAATGATTCCGCAATGCTGCAGGCCAGGCTTCCAAGCCTTTCTTTTGCCAGCTTCCGGTCTTCCGGATAGAGGGAGCGAATCGTACCTTCCACAAACCCTTTTTCCGGAATGATATTTTTGGCTGTTCCCGCTTCAATATGGGAAATTCCCACCAGCAGGGAATGGAACGGATTCACGTTACGGCTCACTATCGTCTGCGCCGCCTGTATAAAATTCCCAATCATGATAACCGGATCTGCTGCTATATGCGGACGACAGGCATGCGCGCCCCGACCAAGAAAATCTATACGGAACTCGTCCACCGCCCCATTCATAAATCCGGGCCGGGAGATAATCGTTCCGTTAGGATATGCGGCGCAGCAATGGAGTCCAAAAATCGCCTGGACATCATCTAAAATACCCGTTTCAAGAATCTGTCTTGCGCCGCCGAGAGTTTCTTCTGCCGGTTGGAAGATCAGCTTCACCGTACCGGGAAGTGAATTGTCATTTTTCAGAGCCAATGCAATTCCCAACAGAGCCGCAGCATGAAAGTCGTGCCCGCAGGCATGCATCCTGCCCGGATATTCCGACGAGTAGTCCAGTCCGCTTTCTTCCTGCATGGGCAACGCGTCAATATCGCACCGGAATGCGATAACCGGATTGCCTTGTCCAATGTGTGCGACAAGCCCGGTTGAAAGAGGAAGCGGATAAACCAGAACGCTATGAGATGCCAGAACGTTTTTCAAATACTCCGTTGTACCGAATTCTTCCCCGGACAATTCCGGATGCCTGTGCAGCCAGTAGAAATGATCTTTTATTTCTGCCACAATTTCTTTATGTTCCATAAACTTATTCCGCCGGTACAATCGTTCCCTTAAAAGTATCTGCTATATATTTGCGTACGCCTTCAGAACGGAACAGCCCCGCAATTTTCAGATAGGTCGCGTTATCTTTATCTTTGCCTTTTACGGCCAGGATCATAACCGCCAGCGGCTCATCCTTTGTTTCCCAGAACAGACCCTGTTTCTGCACATCCAATCCGCCGCTCATAACATAATTCATTGTAATGACAGCGGCGTCCACATCCTGCAGGCTGCGCGGAAGCTGTGCAGCTTCCAGTTCTTTAAACCGAAACTTTTTCGGATTATCCACAACATCTTTGGCCGAGGCTTTAAACCCGACGCCTTCCTTCAATTTGATCAGGCCTGCCTTTTCCAGCAGCACAAGCCCCCTGCCGCCATTGGTGGGATCGTTGGGAATCGCGATAACGGCATTTTCTGGCAGATTCTTCAAATCCTTATGCTTATCGCTGTAAATCCCCATACGCATCAAAATCGTTTTTCCAATGGCTACCAGATCCGATTTGTTCTGCTTATTAAAGTTTTCCATAAACGGTTTGTGCTGGTAGCTGACCAAATCGATCTCACCGTCAGCCAGCGCCTTATCCGGCGTAATGTAATCAGAAAACTCAATTACCTTAATGTTCAGGCCCTGCTTTTTCCCCTCTTTGGCCACTGCCTCTACGACCTGCGCATGCGGACCCGCCGTCGCGCCAATCTTGATTTCTTTCACGGCAGGCTTTTCTGCTTTTTTATTTTCTCCGCCGCAACCTGCAATCAAAACACTTACCAATAACAAACTAATGAGTAAAATTATTTTTTTCATTTTATCCTCTGGCCTCCTTCAAAACAGCCTTTATTTTAACTTCTGTTTTCGTATCGGATTAATGTGTTTTAAAACTAAAAAAAACTTTTAATAATGATATGTCTCTCTTCAATATCGCCTTTATATCACCGCCTCAATCTTCCCGCCGCCTATAACACAGTTATCCGCATCATAAAATACGGCAGACTGTCCCGGAGCCACGGCTTTTACCGGTTTATCAAAAATAACACGGACAGTACCCGCTGCGTCCCTGCATATTATTGCGGTTTCCCCCTGATGACGATAGCGGATCTTTACCGTCGCCCGCAGTTTTTCTGTCAGCCCGATATCTGGGACACTCATAAAATTCAGTTCGCCGCACAGTATTTCATTACAATACAGTGACAGTTCGTCCCCGATTACAACTTCATTCCTTACTGCATTGACCGCTTTCACATAAACCGGATGCCCCAGCGCAAGCCCCAGCCCTTTCCGCTGGCCTACCGTATAGTGGATAATGCCTTTGTGGCGTCCGACTATCCTGCCCTGCCTGTCCACAAAATTTCCCGGCAGGATTTCCGTATTCGTTTCATCGGCAATATAATCTGCATACCCGCCCCGGGCCACAAAGCAAATTTCCTGGGAATCTTTTTTGTGTGCTACAGACAGTCCTGCTTTTGCGGCTATCTGCCGCACTTCTTCCTTGCTCAACCTGCCCAGAGGCATCAGAGTACGGGCCAGTTGCTCCTGTGTCAGGCGGTACAACATATAGGCCTGATCCTTGTTACTGAAGTAAGCCTTCCGTACCGTAAACCGCCCATTGGGCAGACGGATCACCGAAGCGTAGTGCCCTGTGGCTACATAATCTGCCCGCATGCGTTCTGCCGCAAGAAGCATCTGCTCCCATTTTACAAAACGGTTACAATCCACACAGGGATTAGGCGTCCTTCCCTGCAGGTAGGCAGAAGTGAAGGGTTTTACCACAGTTTCCCGAAAGCAAGCCACGCAGTTTTGTACATAATACGGAATTCCTATCTGCTGCGCCGCCTGCATAGCGTCGCTGATTTCACAGCAACGGCTTTCCTCCCCTTTTGCACCCAACCAAGTGCGAAGTGTAATCCCCGTAACATCAAATCCAGCGGCTTTCAGCAAGTAAGCTGTTACCGCGCTGTCCACGCCGCCGGACATGCCGACAATCACTTTTTGCATGATTTTTCAGTCCTCAGTTTTGTTTTACGTTCAGTCTTAAGGAATCAGCTGTTTCTTATTTCAAACAACAGGAGATTCTTTGGCTTTGCCGTCGTACACTACAAAATTTTGTGATTCTGATTTTAGCACTTATTTCATACTATGTCAATATGAATTGTATGAATTTATTTTTTTTAGAATTAGCCACAAAGCTAAAATCATATTGACAGATTCCTGATATCTGTTAAAATTTCTATAGTATTCATATTAAATCCATATGAATACTATATTGTTTTTATAAAGGAGAGATATGTTTCCATGGATTCAACCATACCGGCTAAAAAACTGCTGCTGCTCAAAGCTTATCTTAAAAATCTGAACAGCGCCGCCATTGCTTTTTCCTCTGGCGTTGACTCCACTTTTCTGCTGAAGGTAGCCCATGATGTACTGGGCGATCATGTAGTCGCGGTCACAGCCCGTTCCTGTTCTTTCCCGGTCAGGGAACTGAAGGAAGCAGAAGCATTTTGCCGGAAGGAAGGCATCCGGCATTTTATTGTAGACAGCGAAGAGTTAGAGATCGAAGGGTTCCGCCATAATCCCCGCAACCGGTGTTATCTGTGCAAACACGAACTGTTTACGAAAATCATTGCCATTGCCCAGGAAAATCATCTTGCCTGCGTAGCCGAAGGTTCCAATATGGATGACAACGGCGATTACCGTCCCGGACTAAAGGCAGTGGCAGAACTTCATGTAGTCAGTCCTCTGCGGTATGCAGGGTTATACAAAGAAGAAATCCGCCTGCTGTCCAAAGAACTGGGGTTACCAACCTGGAACAAGCAGTCATTCGCCTGCCTGTCCAGCCGCTTTGTCTACGGAGAAGAAATCTCCCTCGAAAAGCTGAACATGGTCGATAAAGCAGAACAACTTTTATTGGATATGGGCTTTAAGCAATTGCGCGTACGAATTCACGGAACTATAGCCCGTATCGAAGTCGGACAGGAAGAAATACTTCAGCTGGCAGCACCCGAAATTCGTCGGCAGGTTTCCGAAACGCTCCACCGCCTTGGGTTTTCTTATGTAACAATTGATATGGACGGTTATCAGACCGGCAGTATGAACCGGACACTGCCTGGATAAGCACAGAAGATGCTTTAGCTACCTGACCAGAAAAAGACAAAACTCCGAATACTGTCTGTTATGCGTACAGACGTATTCGGAGTTTATATCATTTTGTTTTAAAATAATTACTCCGTAAACAACGGCGTAGAATAATAACGGTCGCCGCTGTCAGGCAGCAATGCTACGATTACCTTTCCTTTATTCTCCGGGCGTTTTGCCAGTTCAATAGCCCCATGCAGCGCTGCGCCGGAAGAAATACCTACGGAGATGCCTTCTTTTTTCGCCAGCAGTTTGGCAGCTGCAAAGGCGTCCGCACTTTCCGCTTTAAATACTTCGTCATAAAGTTTGGTGTTCAGTACGTCGGGCACAAATCCGGCGCCGATGCCCTGGATCTTATGCGCGCCTGCCCTGCCTTCGGATAATACGGGGGAATCGGCCGGTTCCAGCGCCACGACTTTCACATTGGGGTTCTGTTCTTTCAGATACTCGCCGGTTCCCGTTACGGTGCCGCCGGTACCTACGCCCGCGATAAAGATGTCCACTTTTCCGTCGGTATCGTTCCAGATTTCCGGGCCGGTCGTGGTTTTATGAATCGCCGGGTTGGCCGGATTTACAAACTGGCCGGGAATGAAGCTGTTGGGGATTTCCTTCGCCAGCTCGTCTGCTTTGGCGATAGCACCCTTCATGCCCTTCGCCCCTTCCGTCAGCACGATTTCCGCGCCATAGGCTTTCAAAATATTACGGCGTTCCACGCTCATGGTCTCCGGCATGGTGAGGATGATACGGTACCCTTTGGCCGCCGCGATAGCAGCCAGACCGATACCGGTGTTACCGGAGGTGGGTTCAATGATGACCGCGCCCGGTTTCAGCTGTCCTTTTGCTTCTGCGTCTTCGATCATAGCCTTGGCAATGCGGTCCTTCACGCTGCCTGCCGGGTTAAAATACTCCAGCTTCACCAGGACCGTAGCTTCCAGACCTAACTCTTTTTCAATATTGACAACCTCTACCAGCGGTGTGTTGCCGATCAATCCCAGGGTTCCTTTGTAAATCTTAGCCATAACGTTTCCCTTCTTTACTTTTTAAATTCAGAAGTTTCCTACGGAAGCGCCGGTAAACGAATCCGTGCTCTTTTCTTCTCAGACATAGTTATAGCACTTATTTCATACTATGTCAATAGGAATTTAGGGAAATTTTATGATTGTTTAAACAAATCCTGCCGCAACGCGGCAATTCCTTTGATGTCTTCCGGCGTTGTCCGGCAGCATCCGCCTATCAGGCGCGCCCCTGCTTCATACCAGCTTTTCACGCAAACCGAAAAAAGCTGTGACTCACCCTTCCAGTCTTTATCCGCCGCATCGTAGGTTTCTCCTAAATTGGGATATACCGCTACCGGTTTTTCCGTGTGGGTTCGAATCTCCCGGATCAGATCTGCCACAAACTCGGGCGCCGTGCAGTTCACGCCGATGGCTGCCACCTGGGGCTCCCTGTCGAGAAAACGAGCGCAGTCGGCAATTTTGTCACCGCCACGGGTATAACGGGCGTCTTTACAGGTAAAAGATATCCAGGCCTGCGCCTTAGGATGTTTTTTCAGGTCGTCCAGAATTGCTTCCGCCTCCCGGAACAGGGGCAGGGTCTCGCAGGCCAGAATATCGGGTTTTGCTTCCAGGAGCAGCGCCAGCCGTTCCTCGTGAAAGTCCGCCAGTTCATGACGATCCGCCGAATAGGCCCCCGTGTACTCGGAACCGTCGGCCAGATACGCGCCGTAAGGGCCCACCGACGCCGCGGCCAACGGATACGGACGCCTTTCGTTTAGAGCAGAAGTGATGCTGTATCGTTGCCGGTTTTCCCAAAACTCTTCTCGTGCTTCCTGCACCAGACGTACGGAAAGCCGGATCAGTTCCGCAGCCTGGCTGCGGGTAAAACCTTTAGCCTCAAATCCTTCCACCGTCGCCTGGTAACTGGCGCTGGTGCAAACATCTGCCCCTGCTTCAAAATAGTCCCGGTGCACGGCCTTCACAAGCTCCGGTTTCTCAAACAGCGCCTTCGCCGCCCAGAGATCATCCCTGGTGTCAAAGCCGCGCCGGGCAATCTCAGTGCCAAAAGCGCCGTCCAGCACAACCAACGGAAATTCACGTAAGATACTCGTTATGTAAGCCATCGGATCCTCCTCATTCAGCCAGCAGTTCTTTCGAAGGCTCTTTGCCAAACCACTTCTGATACAGTTTTGTAAACTCACCATTCTTTTTGATCTTTTGCAGACCGCTGTTAATTTTCCCTAACAGCTCCTTGTTTCCCTTTTTCACAGCGATGCCCAGATCTTCCCGGGTCAGGGCCAGTTCCACGGTTTTAACATCGTTCTTCCCCGATGTGTTGACATAATACTCATTGGTGGGAATATCGTTAATGACTGCGTCCACGCCGCTGTTCTTCAATTCCAGAAACGCTTCGTTCAGCTGATTGAAAACTTTCAGTTTCGCGCCGGGAATCTTACGAGCTGCTTCTTCCCCGGTAGAACCGATGGATACACCCAGCCGCTTCCCTTCCAGATCTTTTTCGGTCTTAATGGAATTGTTATCCTTCTTTACTACCACGCCCAGGCCGGCGATGTAATACCGTTTGGAAAAGTCTACACTTTTGGCCCTGTCTTCATTAATGGTAATGTCGTTGATGGCCACGTCAATATTGCCTGCCTGCAGAGCGGGAATCAGCCCGTCAAAGGGGATATTGTGAATCGTCACGTTAAAACCTTCCGCCGCGCCGATCGCTTTGATTACATCCACATCAAAGCCCACATACTCTTTCGATGTTACATCCTGGGAACCAAACGGCGGATACGCCGCGTCCATTCCCACTTTCAACGTCTGCGCGGCCTTCGGTTTTTCCGCAGGCTTCTGTTCCTGTTTCTTTTCCCCACCGCAGCCTGCCAGCAGGAGCAACGCAACGCTTAACAGTATCGCTATTGTAAGTTTTGCAATTTTCATAAACGCTTACCTCTTTCCATTTTTCATTTACAGAACCGGAGAAACCCCGTGGCAGCGCCACGTGATTACCGTGACGCTGCGCAGGGTAATTTTGCAATCAAATTCCGGTATTATATCGTTTTTATTTTATCGCCGCAAACCCGTTTTCCAGATCTGCGATAATATCGTCAATGTGCTCAGTGCCGATAGAAAGACGGATGGTGCTGGGCGTGATGCCCTGGTCTTTCAGTTCTGCTTCTGTCAGCTGGGAATGGGTGGTAGAAGCCGGATGAATCACCAGGCTCTTTACGTCGGCTACGTTGGCCAGCAGGGAGAATATCTTCAGGCTGTCAATAAACTTCCATGCAGCTTCCTGCCCGCCTTTGATTTCAAAGGTGAAGATGGAGGCGCCGCCGTTGGGGAAGTATTTCTCATACAACGCATGATCCGGATGTCCGGGTAAAGACGGATGGCTTACGCTTTCTACCAGCGGATGGGCACTCAGGTATTCCACCACTTTCTTCGTATTTTCCGCATGCCGCTCCAGCCGCAGCGATAACGTTTCCACCCCCTGAAGCAGCAGGAAAGCGTTGAAGGGAGAGATGCAGGCGCCGGTATCCCGCAACAGGATAGCACGGATGTAAGTCACAAAAGCCGCAGGACCCACAGCGTCATAGAAAGATACGCCATGATAACTGGGGTTCGGGTCTGCGATATTGGGGAACTTACCGCTCTTCTTCCAGTCGAACTTCCCGCCGTCCACGATGATGCCGCCCAGAGTGGTACCGTGTCCGCCGATAAATTTTGTAGCGGAATGGATCACTACATCTGCGCCGTGTTCGATGGGACGGATCAGATACGGGGTGCCGAAGGTATTGTCGATGACCAGGGGCAGGCCGTGCTTATGGGCAATTTCTGCAACAGCATCGATATCGGGAATATCGCTGTTGGGATTGCCCAGGGTTTCCAGGTAAATCGCCCGGGTGTTTTCCTGAATGGCGTTTTCCACTTCACTCAGGTTATGGGCATCTACAAAAGTCGTGTTGATGCCGAAAGCAGGCAGCGTGTGTTCCAACAGATTGAAACTGCCGCCGTAGATGGTCTTCTGGGCCACGATATGCCCGCCGTCAGCCGCCAGTGCCTGCACAGCGTAGGTCACCGCCGCTGCGCCGGAGGCAAGGGCCAGCGCAGCGCTGCCTCCTTCCAGTGCAGCCAGCCGTTTTTCCAGCACATCCTGGGTGGAATTGGTCAGCCGTCCGTAAATGTTGCCGGCATCTTTCAAACCGAACCGGTCCGCTGCGTGCTGGCTGTTGTGGAACACATAGGAAGTGGTCTGGTAAATAGGCACCGCCCTGGAATCCGTCGCCGGGTCTGCCTGTTCCTGTCCAACGTGTAACTGCAATGTTTCAAATTTATAGTTTGTCATGATCTTCTCTCCTTTTTTATGATTTTTATATTTTCCTGCAATGGAATTGCAGGTTATAACCAGCTATGATTTATCTCTCATCGGAACTGCTTTATGAATCTTGCTGAATTCCAAAAGGTCTTGCTTATCCTGTCTCTTATTCCCTTTTCTTCAGCGTTTGCAGATCATAGGGTGTTTCCTGATATACCATGTTCAGCCAGTTGTTGTAAAACAGATGGGCGTAGCTGCACCACTTGAAAACAGGCTGCTCCGTACTGTCGTTGTCCGGATAATAATATTCCGGCAGATCCGGGTCCATGCCCTTCTTCTTGTCCCGTATGTATTCCGTAGCCAGAGTATCCCGGTCATATTCAAAATGCCCCAGGACGAAGATCCGCCTCATGTCCTCCGTACAACAGATATTAATACCCCGCTCCACAGAACGGGACAGGACCTTCAGGTCCGGTTCGGCGTCCACGGCCTGGTGGTCGATATCCGTATGGCGGGACTGGGGAATGAAATACCGGTCGTCAAAGCCCCGCAGCAGGGGATGATGCTTTACCGTCAGACCGTAACTGTAAATACCGAAAAATTTCCGCGGCAGTGTGTGCTTCTGCACACCGTAAAAATAGTACAGCACAGCCTGGGCGCTCCAGCAGAAGGACAAAACAGAAAATACATGATCCTGAGACCAGCGGATATAATCCACCAGCTCCGGCCAGTACTCCACCTCTTCAAATTCCAGACATTCCACCGGGGCCCCGGTGATGATGAACCCGTCGTAATAGCGGTCTTTTACGTCCGCGAACTCCAGATAGGCTTTGTCCAGATAGGAATTATCCGTGTGGGTCGTCTCCCGGGAAACGGTGCGGGCAAAATCTACTTCGATCTGCAGAGGGCTGTTGCCCAAGAGACGCAGCAACTGCAGCTCCGTAGGTTTCTTCAGGGGCATCAGATTCAGGATTAGAATCTTCAGGGGACGGATATCCTGCGTCACCGCCCGTTCCTCCGTAATGGCAATGATCCCTTCCTGCTGCAGATTTTCTACAGCAGACAACTGGTTTGTGATTTTTACCGGCATAACCTTTTCCTCCTTGCGGCTCGTGAAGTGATGACCCAGGTATTTGCAGATGGCAACGTGTAACATTTTAGAAAACAAAAACAAAAACGCCTCCGCCCCAAATGGGACGAAGGCGCCGTGTTACCACCCATATTTACCGGACGCTCGCACGTCCGGCCTCCTCGGGTACGCGGGTTCTTTTCCCTGATACCGCGAGCAGCAAAAGTAACATCACCAAATTAGCTTCTCGGGCACGCGGGAATTTCTCCTTGAATACCCCAGCGCTGTAACGGGCGCGCCCGGGCGGTCTTAATTACTTCGACCAACCGGCTCCGAGGCCATCTTCGGCAAAGTTCCCTGCGCTTTCTTGCACCAAAGTGAAAGCTCTCTGTAGCATTTTCCTCTGCGTACTCTTCTCTTCACAGCCAAATCATAGTATTTAACTTGTGATTAAAGATAGCAGAGCAAAAACGAATTGTCAAACAAAAAGATGAATTTTTTCTCAATCCATTCATTATCAGAGAAAACTGTAAAGTATGTTACAAAACAGCAACCGTTTACCGGTTCTTTCTTTTCGTTCCCATGCAAAGACTTGCAAGGAATCGTTTTCTCAAATAAGTCTGTACATTCCGTCTCACAACGTTTCCCGTTTATCAAAACATGGTATTACTACTTTGTGATGAATCATTTAATCACTGATTAAAAATCGCTCTGCTTTTCGATTGCTTTTTTGTATACTTTGTGGTAAAGTTTATAAATGAAGTTTAGAATCTGCCGTAACCCGTATCCGCGGGATCATATCCTGCAAGAAGCAGATTCCCTGAAATCACAAAAGATAAGAGGTGAAATGAATGGGTCCTGTAACCAACAATCCGTTTCTGGTTGCCATCATCAACATGACCGTTGTGTTCGGCGTACTGATCGTACTCGGCGTCCTGATGCACGTAATCGAAATGGTCGATCCGACCAAACAGAATTAAGTGCATTTGCCCAATGCGTTACAACGTGCAACATCAACCCCATAAAAAAAGCTATGAATGCGTATCACTGTGTATCAGTGTAAAGCGCATTTCATAGCTTTTATTTTTTTAGTGAGGCATGCCCCCGGTCTTTCCTGCCGCGTCGCTCTGCAATGCGTCCCAGCTTTCCAGCGCGCGCTCTACAAAAATCCCGCGGACTGCTTCATTCTCGCCCATGCCGTGGATATAGGGCGTAACCGTGAAGCCTTCCTTCTGCAGGACGGACTTATGGGAATCGTCCTCGTCCCCCGCCATATCGTTATGGGCATGGTCTCCCGCCACCATCATCATGGGCATCAGAATCGTATGTTTTACGCCTTCTTTTTTCAGCACGGGGATCACATCCTCCAGCACCGGCATGCCTTCCACGCTGTACACATGGATATGTCCCTTTTTCAGCTTGTCCAGACGGTCCTGGATCACGGCGTAATAGGCATTGGAAGGATGCGGCGTGCCGTGGGTCATGACCAGCAGCGCGTCCTCTTTCCCCAGCGCCGGGAACTGGGTAGCAAAAGCTTCCACCACTTCCGCCACGTCGTCCCGCTGGTCTTCCTGCCCCTGCCAGAACAGAAGCGGAAGCCCCATGGTCATCTTTTTGAACTTGTCCCGGTACAGCTTGAAGATACCGGTCTTGTAGTTATATTCCATGCCGGGAATAATATCCAGGGACGCCAGGGCGATCCGGGTGTACCCTTCTTCTTTCAGCTGTTCCAGCGCCTCTTCCGGCGTCGGTATCGCAAGTCCTTCGTTTGCTTTGATGCGGTCGATGATAATATGGGATGTATAGGCGACGACCACTTTCACATCAGGCAGCGCCTCCCGGATGGCTTTCACGGTAGCGTCGATGGTCTTTTCCCTTGTATCTTTCATGGTGGTGCCAAAGGACATGACCACCAGCGCATCCTTATCCGGCAGGGACCCCATCGCTTCATTATTAAAGACGCGCACCCCGATTTCCGCCGCTTCCAGCAGCGCGGGCGTGGGATTTTTCACTTCATCACTCAGCGTATATCCTGCATGTTTTTTGTGCATTCGGTTCATCTGGTTTCTCCTTTTAATAGAAATGGTTATTATTAAAACTTCAATTATAGTTAATATATCATATCGAAATGCAATTTGCAACGTCTTTCCCTGCAATCCATTTGCTATTTTCTCCGACCAGGCAGACGGCACACAGGCGGGACGGAAACGGTCTCCCATTACAGCTGCGCCGTCCCCGCCAAAAAATATACCGCAGCGTCCCCGTAAGAACACTGCGGTCAAATCGTCTTAAAGAAACCCCGATTCATTTCTCTGAACGCTTGTGAGCGTTTCTTCACCGTAACCGTTACGAGATTTCCCCTTTTTCTTTTTTCAGATACGAAACAAACTCGTCCGGCGGCAAAGGCTTCGCAAAATAATAGCCCTGCTCGTAATCGCAGCCAAGGGAGGCCAGCGTCTCTTTCATCTCCTTCGTCTCCACGCCTTCCGCCACGATCTGCATCTTCGTTTTCCGGAACATGTTTACGATATCCGGAAGGATGGGAAGACGTCCCTCAAAAAAGTTGCGCACCATCACAAGGTCCATCTTTACGGCATGGAAGGGAAGGTTCACCAGGCGGGTCAGGTTGGATGTGCCGGTACCGAAATCGTCCAGGGAAAAGGTGGAACCTTTTTCCTGCAACAGCAGCATCTGTTTCTGTATCAGCCGGTAATCGCTCAGCGACGATTCCGTAATTTCAAAGTTGATCCGGTCCAGCGGGACGCCATGCTTATCCGCAATGGCCGAAAGCTCCGCCGCAAGCCGGTCGTTCATGCACTGGACCGGGGACAGGTTCACATTGACCTTCTGGACGCCCAGCCGTCCGGGCTCCCCTGTCTCAAGAAGCTCGCAGACCCGTTCAAATACCTGGCGCCCCACTTCCATGATATCGCCGGTCCGCTCCGCCACGCGGATGAATTCATCCGGAGGGATAAAACCCAGTATCGGGTCCCGCAGCCTGGCCAGCGCTTCGGCCCCTACGATCCTATCCTGCTGCACAGAATAGATGGGCTGGAACCAGGCTTCCATGCGCTGCTCTCCCAGGGCGCGGCCCAGCGCCTTCTCCACTTTGCCCTCCCGGTCGAAGGCGTCGCAGATCTCCCGGGTAACCACATAATTATCCCGATGGTTTTCCACATACGCATGCTGGAAACTATGGACGATAAAATCGTGCGCCTTCGTCATTTTCGTCGGCAGCATATCATAAGGCAGTACAAGGGCGGAAATGCGCAGGTGTACGTCGGTCTCTTCCGCCGCCCAGGGCTGTGAAAAACTGTCCCGGATCATCTGCAGGATCCGGTCTTTGTGATCTTCAAAGCGGCGGTTTTTCTGCAGCATCAGAAATTCGCCGTTACGGAAATAAAACACATAATAATGAGGAAAACTTTGGATGAGCCAATGGCCGAACTGTTCCATGCTGCGCTTCATCTGTTGGTATCCGTACAGCATCTTCACGGATTCATAGTTGTCGACATCCGCCACGATACAGTGAAACGGGATGCCCTTGATCAGGCACTCGGCTCCGATGCGGTTGAACGCGTCCTTGTTGAACAGATGCGTCTTCCGGTCACGGTACAGGTCCGGGTTCTGCGCCGCAAGATAGATGATCAGGATCGCCAGAATACTGAAATAACTGGTGACCAGCAGGTTGCCCATGAACATCTTCCGCAGCAGCATGCCGGCGATAAGGATGACGTTGTATTCCAGCATGCTGGTCTTCAGCCGCACGTCAATCCTGTTCCACCGCAGGAATACACATAACAGCGACAGGGCGATGTAAAAATACATGCAGGCATATATCGAGTTGTACAGCCCGGTATTGAAATACCCCCGTTCCGGAGAGAAGAGGAAAATGGCTCCCGTCCAGGGCGTGGAAAAGACCAGGATGGCCGTCAGCAAGGCCGGGACGCTGGAAAATTTCGCCAGCCATTTTCCCAGGGCCGCATACCCGTGGCATTCTTCCGCCGTATAATCGAACAGCGCCCACCCTCGCGCAATGAACGCATAAAAGTAAAGCTGGTTCACGCCGTACATGACCCAAAGCGGGTATTCCGTCCAGACTTCATTCATCTCACAGGATACGATATCAAAGACCGTCATGACCAGATTGGCGACCATGACCCAGAAGAAGCTGAAACTGGAACGGATCGGAAGGTTCCGCCGGGAACAGTAATATATAAGAAGGATCAGCTGGATGGGCACGGCAGCCAGGGCAAAGTCATAGTTATAGTCACTGAGCCAGTTGAACATGCAACCCTCTCCCTTTATACTTTAATCGAGAATGTCTCTTAATTTGTAATTATATCTTATATGGTGAATTTTAGTCAAGTTAAAATTTCTCTGAATTGACCCGTTCTATAGTAAATAAATTGAATAAATTGCAGTAAAAGGGGAAAATATTGTGGCGGAACAGATGCAGCATCGTCCATACTGCAATATATACTTTCACAGTACATATCATGCCTGGCAGTCAATTCACAGCGCCTGAAAAAAGCGCGGCAGATTATAAGGCAGCTCGTAATGCCGCTCGTAATGCCAAAAGCCTGATGAGCGCGACGCCCATCAGGCCTTTTCATTAGCAGATTCAATTTTCGTACCGGAAAATACCAGTGGAAACGATTCCTCCCATTCCTTCTTTGTACCGCAGGCTAACGGCGGCGCGACGGGAATGATTATAATCTTTAATGCATATTCGTATTGCCGTTGTTTTCTTCCTGCTTCATATCCTCCAGTACCGCAACCAGAGCAAGCTTAGCCTCTTCCAGTCGGTCCAGATCGTACACAATATCCCGGACCAGAAAGTCCTTTGTGCTGACTGTATTGCTGATACTGTCAATCACCTCATCCATACGCTTCAACACGCCGTACAGAATATCCTTGCGCGTCACATCTCTGTTTACATCCATTTCCATTTCCTCCTGTTCATTAAACTTTATTATATTATAACGTATCTTAACTTTTTTGCAACTCATTCTTAATATAATGCAATGTTCTTATTGATATTCAATTTCAAAAATGTTAAAATAAGGTTGCAAGGCAAACAGACTGACACAACGCTTGCCATGCAGGCAAATTTTACGCAGCATTTCAGGAACCGCCAATCAAATCATTATCATAATGGTTTTGTCTACGGACGGAAATTTACATTTCGTATCAGGCACAGGAGGGTATTATGGCAGAGCGCAGAATTACATACGACAATGAGTTGGAAATCATGATTGAAGATTATCTGGCAAATACGCTGGAAGCGGAACTGGACCGCGCAATCGAAGGACTGACAGAAGAAGAACAGGCAGAACGGAAAGACAAGGTGAAACAGGTGCTGGAAGGGCGGGAAAAATTTGAGATTCCCAGCGCCCAGATCCTGCATAACATCATGGAAGTGTGGAGGTCTTTCCGTCCATCCGTTTACAAAAAGCTGAAACGCATGGAGATCATGCCTCTGGAAGCGGAACGCCTGCTGCAGGAACAGGGCCGGATCAAATCCAAGCTCCCCTACAACCGGGAGACCACGGATATGTTTGCCATGGTGGGCAAAGACGAAGACCCGCTGAACGAATATCCGGAGTATTAAGAGTAACAAAAAAGCGTGCAGACGAATTAATCAGCGCTTCCTTTAATTTTAACCATTACAAAGTCAGAACCCCTGTCCTCGCGGACAGGGGTTCATTTATTACACAGCAGCCAAGGCGGTAGCTGCTGTGAAACGCCTTTTTGGTTGCCGGACAGTTCCAGCAGTATCTTTGCAAAGAGAATCTCGTTTTAAATTGTTACAGTTTTCCGCTTTCGAAATGCTTGGCAGCCGCCCGGTCCATATCGAAGCAGCGGATCAGTTCCGTTACCGCCTGGCTGGGGGAGATCAGCCCGTTCACCACGGAATGTTCTACCAGCGGTATCCGGCCTTTGATCATGGGATCGTTAAA
>DDQB01000012.1:0-978 GCA_002342505.1 Acidaminococcaceae bacterium UBA2453 | reverse complement strand
TTCTGGAACACGCCGGACTCTTTCGTTTCTTTTTCAAACTTCCGCATCACGGCCCACAGTTCGGGCAGCCCGTCATGGGTCAGTGCGGAACATTTATAGGCATGGGTCTTCCATCCTTCCGTAGCCGGACGGATGAATTCCACCATACGTTCGTATTCGCCCTGGGTCACAGTAGCCCGGGCCAGGTTTTCGCCATCGGCCTTATTGACCACAATGGCGTCGGCCAGTTCCATAATACCCTTTTTGATACCCTGCAGATCGTCGCCTGCGCCGGTGAGAACTACCAGCATAAAGAAATCAACCATATTGCGGACGGTGGTCTCCGACTGGCCTACACCGACGGTTTCCACCAGAATCACATCATAGCCTGCCGCTTCGCAGAGCATCATGGTCTCGCGGCTCTTGCGGGCCACGCCGCCCAGGGTCCCGCCGGAAGGCGTCGGACGGATAAAGCAGTTGGGTTCCCGGGACAGGTTCTGCATACGGGTCTTATCGCCCAAAATGGAACCGCCCGTCAGCGGGCTGGTAGGATCCACTGCCAAAACGGCCACTTTATAGCCCATGCTGCACAGCAGCTGGCCAAAGGCTTCAATAAACGTACTTTTACCCGCGCCGGGCACGCCGGTGATGCCGATACGCAGCGCCCTGCCGGTTTTCGGCAGCAGTCCCTGCAATACCCGCTGGGCTTTGTCAAAATCTTTGGGCGCGTTACTTTCAATCAGTGTAATCGCCTTGGATAACATCACGCGATTGCCTTCGCCTACTCCCTTTATGATTTCGTCAATAGTGGGTTTCCTGCGCAACGGAACCCGGCGGACAGCATTGGGATCATAGACTTTTTCTTCCGAGTTGGCATTTACTTTCGTATCAATGCCACCCATCACGGAACAGGCAAAGTTTTCATTTGCATCCTCAGGCACCCAGCTGGGATGTAAATCAGATTTTGGAATTTCAGGCATGATTATCATCTCAACTTTC
>DDQB01000042.1:2415-2779 GCA_002342505.1 Acidaminococcaceae bacterium UBA2453 | reverse complement strand
AGCAAGTTTTATATATAAATAACACGGGGAAAAATGTTCACCAAAGTTCACCTAGCGTCCTTAAACATTGTATTGTAGCTGGATTTTCTGCAGGTGAATTTTTTATTTTTTCCTTCACCTAAGTTCACCAAAGTGCACTTGATCTTGCGGAATTGTATAGATATTTATATAAATTTTTGTCTTCACTTATATAATTCCTATAGGGCATAAAATGTAAACCCATTTTGCAAAAAAATTCTCACTTATTTATTCCCGCGAGGGTTTGAAATCTGACAAAAAAAATTGAAGTTTGTAAGCCCGGGCTGACGCCGCCTGAATAAGCGTCGCACCCCCGCAGGGCGCGAGGAGGAAAAGTAAAGTACTT
>DDQB01000042.1:0-2374 GCA_002342505.1 Acidaminococcaceae bacterium UBA2453 | reverse complement strand
CGGCATCACCCGGGCAGGCTATCACATAAATTCCTGTTTTCAAACAATCGTGGAATTTCTGCGGCCGTTTTGCTATAATAAAAAAATAATTAGGAAAAATCACATTGGAACACATCAGGTTCTGTAAGCCTGAAAACGTAAGCACAAGGTCACATTATGTCGTTAAAACAAAAATTGTTCGGAACGGACGCCGGCGACAGGTTCCGCCATTTTTTCAGTATCATGATTCCCATCCTGGTCACCCAGACGACGATCATGGGAATGAACTTTTTTGATACGGTCATGAGCGGACGGGCCGGGGCCGTCCAGTTAGCCGGAACTTCTATCGGCGGAAATATCTGGATGCCGGTCTTTACGGCGATAAATGGAATATTGATTGCCGCGACGCCCCTCGTTGCGCATCTTCTGGGCGCGGGAAAACGGAAAGACATCGGGCGCGTCGTCCGGCACGGAATGTTTCTGGCTTTCGCTTTTTCCTGCCTGTGCTTTGCCGCAGGCGGTCTCTTTTTGCGTCCTTTTGTCCAGGGGCTGCAGCTGGAGACGGAAGTGTCGCATATTGCTGTGTTCTACCTGGTCGGTATCGGCATCGGCATCGTTCCCTTTTTTATGGGGACGGTGCTTCGTTCTTTCATTGATACGCTGGGCGGAACGCGCCTTACGATGCAGGTGTACCTGGCGGCGCTTCCTGTCAACGTGGCGCTGAATTATATCCTGATTTTTGGCAAGCTGGGTCTTCCGGCTTTGGGAGGCATCGGCGCCGGGATCGGGACCGGCCTGACCTGCTGGTTCATTTTCCTGCTGTTTGTTGTGATTGTGACAAAGCATGCGCAATACCGGGATATAGAAATCTTTGGGAAAAATAATCTTTCCCCTGACAGGAACCTCATCGGGGAATATTTGCGTGTCGGGATTCCCATCGGCCTTTCCATTTTCATGGAGACCAGTATATTCGGCGTAGTCGCGTTCCTGATCGCGCCCTTTGGTACAGCGGCCATCGCGGCCAGTCAGGCTGCCATGAACTTCAGCAGTCTGGCCTACATGATCCCGCTCAGCGTTTCCATGAGCATGACCATCCTGATTGGGATTGAAGCCGGGGCCAGGCGATGGGTTTCCGCGGAGCAGTATGAAAACACGGGACTTGCGTTCAACTGGACTTGTGCCCTGATCCTTCCTTCCGTTTTTTATCTGCTGCGTTACTCTATTGCTTCTATGTATGTAACGGAGCCGGAAGTGCTCCATATCTGCGCCCGTTTTATTGCTTACGGCTGTTTGTTCATCATGGGCGACGCGGTCGCCGCTCCGATTCAGGGAATCCTGCGCGGATACAAAGATGTCCGGGCGCCTTTTTATTCCAGCCTGATCGCTTATTGGGGCATCTGTGCGCCGGTGGGCCTGTTGTTTGATTATAAGCTGCAGCACGGGGCGTATTCATACTGGCAGAGCCTGGATATAGGTATTTTTGTTTCGGCCCTGATTTTATTTCTCCGTCTGCTTTACGTGCGCAGAAAAATCCGTCGTGAGCATGGTTCGGATTTTTCTGTGCCGGACGAATGAAATGGGTATTAATTACGGTAATCACAGCTGTTGACAAACGACGCAGCGGTATCATGTTATTCCTGCGGATGAAATGGTATTAGAAGTAATGAAGAAGGTACTGGAGGAAAAAACTGAAATGCGGTTGTTTATTGCTATCAATCTCAGCGACGATATGAAAGACGCGCTGGAATCAGTGCAGGATCAGATGTATGACAATGGGGTACGGGGCAATTTTACCTCACGGGAAAATATGCATCTTACTCTTGCGTTTATTGGGGAATATCCGGATAAAGACCGGGTGATGGACGCTCTTGCGACTGTGTTCTTTTCGGAATTTCCTCTTTCCCTGAAAGGTATGGGCAGTTTCCGCGATTTATGGTGGGCGGGAATGGATGAATCGGCGCCCCTGGCTGCGGTTGCCCGACGTATCCGCAGAGCGCTGGCGGAGCAGGATATCCCCTTTGACCGCAAACGTTTTTCCCCGCATATTACGCTGATCCGGAAAGCCACTGGGAATATGCCCGGCATACAGGTGGAACCGGTTTCCATGTATGTGGATACCATATCCCTTATGCGGTCGGACCGGGGCAAGCACGGTATGATATACACTGCCGTCGGTGAAATTAAGGCGTAAAGCAATGATTTAAATTTAATCAGCGCTTCCTTAAATTTTGCTTGTCGCATTTGTACATTATTACGGACTCGTATTGCAAAGATTTATGCATTGCTTGTTTAATGCCATGTTTCATACTGTGCTATGCGTTTCAGGCATATGCAAACGAATGGGAGCCGGATCAGGCCATTTTGGGGGTGGACGCAATGGCAGATTTCTCGAACA
>DDQB01000041.1:9996-54971 GCA_002342505.1 Acidaminococcaceae bacterium UBA2453 | reverse complement strand
CACGCTTACTTTGTATAAGCGATTCGCACGCAAGCAAGCTTGCGGCTCTCTGCTTATGCTGCGCCTTCGAGCCATTTCCTTGCCATTCGCAAAAAGCGCCTGGCAATCGCGCAAACTCATTTAATCAGTGGTTCCTTAACTTCCACTAATGTTTTTTCAAAGATTTCTTTCAGGAAAAGTCTTGCGCTATCCTCCTTGTGAAAATGCACAAACAGCCACTCCAGGCGTTTCAGTTTGCCCAGGGCATCTTCCGCCTTCAGCACGTCCGGGTATTCCGCTATCACACTTAAATCAATCTCCGGCAGAAGAATCCTGTCCACGTTTCCATCGGCGCAGCTGGAACCGGCTTCCATATCGTAAATCAATTCCATGGTCAACAGCATTAAAGCCGACAGGCATGGCAGCTCTTCCTCGGCTTCCGATTGCAGCACGGTATTTTTCGTTTGCACTGCAGGTTTGATTTCATTTAGAAATTCCTCTTTTGCAAACACAATTATTTTTTCTGTAACATCACAAATGCGCAAAGACATTTTGTTTACGTCTGTTGGAACAGGCGCTTCCCTCAGCTGATTCCGCTTTATTGCAATGAGATCCAGCGCTTCGTCTAAGTACCCGTATTGTCCTTTACCATCCATGTTACTGTATCAGCTCCCGTCTTTACATACAATGTTCTTTTCATTTTGCAGAAACCGCGTTGACGCAGGCATATTCCGCAGTTTGTTCCTCTGCATCCTTTGCATCCTTTGCTGCTTTCAGGCGCGTTTTAAGATACAGGCGCGCGTTTCCATCTTTATAGAAATTATCCACAAGCCAGCTCAATCGCGCTATCATACTTTTACAGTCTGTTGCTTTCAGCACAGAAGGCAATTCCGGCATGGCAGCAAAATCAACGTCCGGCCCATAATCAGAAGGATCATTCCAATAATGGCCCCCAAAGGTTTCTATACAAAATTTGTTTAATAATTCGTAAGACATATGTATCAGCATAACCATGTATTCCCGTTCTTCTACTATACAGCGCCAGGTACTGCAGTCATCCTTACATTTCTCATTGTTTTTAACGCATTCCTGTACAAATTCATACGCCGGCTGGATTATAAAATAGAAATGATCTTCCACCAGCGCAATGCATTTTTCTATAACCTCATCCAAGTCGCTTGCCTCATTTTTTGCTTTTAAAAACAGGATATATTTACGACTCTTCTTATTTCCCTTAAAACGGCCCTTTTTGTTCCATACTTTTCTGGTACCCCGCAAATCTTTTCGCATAAGATCAAGAGACTTATAAATTTCGTTAAAATCCCATTTTTCCATTTTATCGTGATTACTCCTTTTTATAAATAAATTACCCTGGCATCATGAGATGGTTCCATACCGGCTTCCTGTACCAGTATTTATTATTAAATTACATTAACCGTTATATTGCCTGTCCGTACCAACACCTTACTTTCCAACGGCATTTAAGAAAGCGCTGATTCATTCGTGTGCACTTCCTTATATCCTATTTCCATCTTCCTGCACAGGATATAACTCATAGTTTAGTCATTTTACAAAAAAATTAAAGGGCTTTTTTGCAGAAATTTATGAACAAAATTTCACAATTGCCCTTTTTTTGACCCATTTTTGCCATTTTTGCTTTTTTTTGCCGTTTTTTGTGAAAAATTTGTGAACTTTTTTTGTAATCTCCAAGTCGGGTTCCCCTCCACACGACAAATTACGCATGTTTAATTTGTCGTGTGGTGTTGAGCCGACACTTTGTGCCACACAAACCAACGGCTGCTTGAATGAAAAGGAAACGCCCATCCCCTGTTCTTGGGTATGGGCGTTTGCCAGTCTATTTCTTCTTATTTAATTATTTGCATTGTACAGCCGCTCCCCATTGGGAGATTACATCAACTGGCCGCTGGATGCATTGTGCCGCCGAATGTCTTCGTCTACCGTATCCATGCCAAAGAGTACTTTCTCCTTCAGGACCTCACCGGGTTTCGTGTACCATGTACGGTCAAAGGTGTACTGGCCGTGCTCGTTGGTCAGGCGTTCGCGCATCATGTCCACCACGCTGAGGTTATCGCCGTAGAGCTTGCCGTAATACCTGCCGGCGTCAATCAGGACGGCCCGGTGCGTCCGGACTTTCCCGTTCGCATAAAGCGTGAAGGGCCGCGTCTTGCTGTTTGCCATTTCCAGGTTGTTCCAGTAGTAGAGCTGTTCCCCGTCCCGGGTCGGTGTGCGCCCGAAGATGGCCAGATCCGTCAGCTTGTTTTCCAGATGGATCTTATCCACCGCCAGCACATCGTCAATGGCCAGGTCTCCTTCGTCTACATGGATATTGCCGCGGTTTGCCCAGAGCGTCGGCATATGCGTATTGGTCCTGGAGCGAAGGCTTCCGACGGTAATTTCACCGCTGATGAGCTTCTGGTTGTTCGCGCCCATAGCCGTAACTTCAAATACCGCGTTGCCATTCTTGGCAGCTAACGTCCCAATCGGAATGTAGTTGCCCGTCAGTTCCACATCGGGGCCGGCACCGCCGCTTGCGTCTGCCAGCACTGTCCCGACTTTGGATGCTTTCGTGTTGTCTTCCATACGCAGCACCACAGCCTTGCCTTCCGCCAGGTTCAGGAAGAGATCGCCCTTGGTCAGCGATACATGGGTCGTACCACCGGATACGATATTATGTCCAAATACAGAGCCCTTGCCATTGATAGTAACAGTCGTATTGCCAATTACGTTGACATCTGCCAGTGATATGTTACCCTCTTTGTAAACATGAGCATCCAGGTTCCGCGTAGCCTTAACAACATCCGTTACGTCCAGATCGCCGTTGGTAACCTCAAGCCTTATATCCTTACCCGATACAATCTGGCCGTCCTGGCCAAAGATTACGTTCTGTCCATCTTCGCCGGCCGCATAGGTTTCGCTGGCAGCGCTTACAGTAACATCGCCTTTGCCCGTGGAAGTTTTGCCGTAGATTTCAATCTTACCGTTTTTGGTTTCCAGGTTTACATTATTGCCGGCTGCTACAGTCTCTACGTCGGGACCGTTGCTTCCAATGAGAATATCTCCTTTATTCGTAACAACATCAATATTCCCGTTTTCACTCAGGGCCTTCACTGTCTTCAGTACAGAAATGTTACCTTCGCCGGCTGTCATGGAGACAGATCCATTCTTCGCGGTGATGTTCTTACCTACGGTAATGTCGCCGATTTCCGTCTTCATGGTCATGTTGTTCTCAACGGTGATGTCGTCGTCCAGCATAATATCGCCCATGCCACGGGTCTCTGCATTAAAGTTCTTTGCTTTTACGTGATCAGTGATATGCAGGTCGCCGTTGGTCATGATCAGGTTTGCGTCCCCCTTCATTGCCATCAACTTGCCGTTCAGGTCAAAGATGATGTTCTGGCCGTCCGGACCTGCCACATATTCTTTGTTAGCGGCATGTACGGTAACATTTCCTTCATCCGCAGCAGTCATACCATAAATCTCGATGGCCCCGTTTTTCGCCGTCAGGTTCACGTTATTCTTGGCTGCTACCGTTCTTACGTCCTTCGTATTGGTTTCATCATCTAACCCGTTTCCGTCCTCGTCTGCGCCATTGTCGCCAACCAGTATATACCCTTCTTTAGACAGGATATCTACACTTCCCTGCGTCGATTCAACCTTCTTGCCGACCAGCACATGGCCATTGTTGATCTTGACAGAGATGTCGCCTTTGGCAGTAACCTCCTCGCCTACCAGGATGAGGCCTTCGTAGTCGGTGTCCGCAGAGCCTTTATCCACAGCCATGTTTACATTCTTGCCGGCATTCACCTTCTCGCCTACTACGATATTGCCGCTGCCCACAGTCATATTTACGTCTTCGCCTGTGGTAATCGTTTTGCCGATGGTAATATCGCCCGTACCCGTCTTCGCGTTCACGCTGCCGGTTACGTCTACATTTTCCTCAAAGGTTATATCGCCTTCATTGTCCACCGTCGCGGTCAGGTTCCGTTTGGCCTGGGTATTGCCCGTTACGTCAATGCCGCCGTTATAGGTATGGATGGTAAGGTCGCGGCCCGAAACCAGCTTGCCGTTCTCCGTGATCACGATATTTTCTGCATTGTCTTTGTTCAACGCCTCTAAGGTGATATCGCCCTCCTGAGTCTCTGTCTTTCCATTCACTTCAATGACGCCGGTCTTCACGCCCAGGTAAATATCCTGTTTGGCGGTAATCGTTTCGCCCGTCATTACTTCGCCAACCTTGATTTTACCCTCTTCAACCCCTACGGATACATTACCGCCAGTAGAGGTAATGGAAGTCTTAACGTCCACCTCGCCCCTCTTGATAGCAATGTTGACGTCTCCGTCAGCCTTAATATTGCCGGTCCCGTCTGCTTCACCTACCGTCACCTTGCCGGTTTCGACAGCCATATTTACATCCTTGCCTGCGTTAATGTCTTCCAGTACAGCAATGTCGCCGCTGCCTGTCGTCAGGGAGACGCTGCCATCCTTTGCAGTGATCGTCTTCCCTACGGTAATATCGCCCTTCTCTGTCGTCATGGACAGGCTGTTCTGAACCGTCAGGTCTTTTCCAAGGGTAATATTGCCCTGTTCTTCCGTCTGGGCATAGAAGGTTCCTTTTGCCGTCACATCATCAGACACCACCAGGTCGCCGTTCTTAGCGATCAGGTACGCGTCCTTGCCCGAATCCAGTTTCCCGTTCTGGCCAAAGACGATGTTCTTATCAGTACCATTCGGATTGTACGAAGGCCTTGCGGCTTTCACCCTGATATCGCCTTCTGCGGTGGATGTCCTGCCGTCAACCGTAATCTGTCCATTTCCCGTTTCCAGTGTCACATTCTGTTTGGCTTTCACAGTGTTGTCTGCCTTCGGATCGTCGCCAATATGGATATTACCTTCGACCGTCTTCACAGTAATGCTTCCGTTTTTGGATTCTACGGATTTTTCGATATTCACATTGCCGTTGGTAACGCCAACGTTCACATCGTTCGTTGCAATTACGCTGCCTTTTCCGGTACTGCTGTCTCCTACGGTAATGCTGCCCGTACCCATGGTCATATTGACTTCATTGTCAGCCTGTACCTTTGCACCTACCTTAACCTCGCCCTTCTTCACATCTACATTGACATCGTTACCTGCGGTCACATCAGCGCCTACGGTAACGTTTCCTTCCTTAACAACCGTTGCGTTCACATTCCGTTGCGCTTCGATGTTCTTCTGTACATCAATGCTGCCGGTTACGACCTTCATATTCACATCGTTGTTGGCTTCCACATTGCCACCTACCGTAATGTCGCCCGATGTTACGTCCATCTTCACATCATGGTCGGCCTTTACATTGGCGCCTACGGTAACTTCGCCCTTTTGCACGTCCACATTTACATCGTTGTGCGCAGTCACATCTGCGCCTACCGTAACCTTGCCGCTGGTTACCGTCGCATTCACGTTATTATCGGCTTCGATGCTGTCATCTACCTGAATATTACCGGTTCCCACCGTCATATTCACATTGTTCTTGTCGGCCTTTACCTTAGCGCCTACAGTAATGTTGCCTGACTTCACGTCTACGTTCACATCGTTGGCGGCGTTCACATCAGCGCCCACCTTAACGTCGCCGCTGGCCACCGTTGCGTCCACATTATGGCCGGCAGTGATGTTCTTCTTTACGTCAATGCTGCCATCGTCAACTTTCAACTTCACATCTTCTTTAGCATTTACATCGCCGCCAACCGTTACGCTGCCTTTTGTAACCGTTGCCTCCACGTTCTTACCGGCATTGACGCTGTCATCAATATTGATTTTCCCATCGCCGGTCGTCAGCGTTACATTTCCTTCCTGGGCTTCTACGGATTTCGTAATGTTAACATCGCCTTTAGTAATAGCAACGTTCACATCATTCTTTGCAATTACGCTGCCGCTTCCGTTGCTGCCAACCGTAACGCTGCCCGTGCCCATGGTCACATTCACATCGTTGCCGGCTTTCACATCAGCGCCTACGGTAACCTTGCCCGACGTCACGTCCACATTCACATCGTTATCGGCCTTAACATTTGCTCCAATGGTAACGTCGCCCTCAACAGTAGTCGTCAGCTTCACATTTCCACCGGCGGTTATCTCTTTGCCGACTTCAATGTTGCCCGTCGCCGTCTTCATGGTCATGTCCCCGTTCACGGTGACGTTGGTTTCCATGGTGATATTACCCTTGCCCTGGGTCTCCACGTTCAGGCTTCCGCCCGCAGTCACGTCGTCCGTCACTACCAGGTCGCCGTTGGTCATGATCAGGGTCGCGTCCTGGGCGGCTGCCAGCTTGCCATCCTGGCTAAAGATGATGCCCTCTGCGCCTTCCACATCCTTGTCGTTGGACGCATGCACGGTAATATTGCCGCTTTCCGTAGCGGTCTTGCCTTTAATTTCAATCCTGCCGCTGTCGGCAATCAGCTTCACATTCTGTTTAGCCGCTACCGTTTCCACATCCGGCCCGTTGCTGCCAATCGTAATGTCGCCATCTGCAACATGAACGTCTACGCTGCCGTTCTGGGCCTTCACCTTCTTGTCTACGGTTACGTTGCCCGTCTTCACGTCTACGTTTACATCGTTGCCTGCTGTAACATCAGCGCCTACCGTAACGTTGCCGCTGGTCACCCTTGCTTCCACATTATGGCCGGCGTTAATGCTGTCGTCTACCTGGATGTTGCCATTATCGACTTTCATCGTCACATCATTGTGGGCGTTCACATCGGCGCCTACCTTAATGTTGCCTTCGCCAGCCTGCATCGCTACGTTTCCCTGCTCCGCCGTTACGTCTTTTCCTACATTAATGTAGCCTGTACCGGTAGTCATGGAAACATTGCCATTCTTTGCGGTAATAGTCCTGCCTACGTCAATGCTACCCGTCTCCGTCTTCATGGTCATATCCTGGTTCACGGTGACGTTGGTTTCCATGGTGATATTGCCTTTGCCCTGGGTCTCCACATTCAGGCTCCGGCCCGCAGTCACGTCGTCCGTCACCACCAGGTCGCCGTTGGTCATGATCAGGGTCGCGTCCTGGGCAGCTGCCAGCTTGCCGTCCTCTTTAAAGATGATGCCCTCTGCGCCTTCCACATCCTTGTCGTTGGACGCATGTACGGTAATATTGCCGCTTTCCGTCGCGGTCTTGCCTTTAATTTCAATCTTGCCGCTGTCGGCAATCAGGTTCACGTCCTGTTTGGCCGCTACCGTTTCCACGTCCGGCCCGTTGCTGCCAATCGTAATGTCGCCCTTCGCAACATGTACGTCCACGCTGCCCTTCTGGGCCTTCACGGATTTTACAATCCCGACGATGCCTTCGCCCGTCTGGATGGATACATTCCCGGCCTTGGAGAGAATATCGCCGTCGTCTCCCGTTTCCGTGTGGCCAACCGTGATATTGCCCTGCCGGCTGGAAACAGCAACATCTTTTCCTGCGGTGATGTCCTTTCCGATGCGGATATTTCCGGTTCCCGTCTCAAGCGACACGCTTGCATTCTCGGATTGGACGGAATTATAAATATTGATGCCGCCCGTACCGGTAATATCCGCAATGACGTCGCCCTTTTCGGCAATGACGTCGCCCGCAAAATGAATATCTCCGTCGCCCTTCACATAGAAACGGGCTTCATTCCCCGCCGCAAGCAAAGTTTCATTCTCAGACAATTCGCCGATGCGGATGCCTCTTCCGTCGGAGCTTGGGTTCGTGACCCGAATATCCATGTCGTTTCCGGCGCTGACGGTTCCGATATAAGTGACCGCATCTCCCGCCGACACGAGGACATCGTATCCCGCTTCCATGCTTCTGCCAATGCCGGAGAACGAACCGTTTGCGCTGTCAATCACAATGTCATGCGCCGCCTTGGTGTTCCCAAGCAGCCCCACATTGCCGTCGGCGGTCAGCACCATGTTGCCCTGCGCGCCGTTCCCGCCACGGACGTCGATGATCGCGCCCTCGTCCATGGACAGAATGTCAAGGCCGCCCTGTCGAGCGACATTGGAAAGTTCAATATCCCCTTGGATGGGCGCCTTCACGCCCGCGATGAAAACAGCCCTGTCGTCGTCGTGATAGTTGGTTGTAGCCTTGACGCTGCCGCCAATGACACCGCCGTCCCTCGACGCGTCCGCGACGAAGATGGAAAACACGTTCTTCTCGCTTTCCAGCGATACGCCTTTTCCGGTGTAAGTCGCCACGACCGGCGTTTCGATTTTCACGCCCGCCGCCTCATTGACCGCGCCGCCCGCCTTGATAGTCAGAGAGTTGAAGTTCTGAGCCGACGGATCGAAGTTTCTCAAATCGTCGAGCGCCTTATCGCCCGTGGAGATATCGCCGTCGATCGACACATCCCCGCTGACGGACGTGAGGTTCACGTCGTCTGCTGCCGTTAGCTTTGCGTCTGTCTGCAGGCTGCCGTCGGATTTCAGCGAGATACTGCCCTTGACGCCGCCAGTTTCGTCGCCATTTGCCCGAAGTTCCTCTGAAACCACATGGAGCACACCGTTTACTTTCGTGTTTTCCGCTGCAATGTCGCCGTTGACAATCGGCTGCACGGAAAGCTCCAGCTTGTCCGCTTTGTCCAGCACCGAAACGCTGCCCTGAAGGGGCGCGTTCGCGTCGGAGCTTTGCACCGTAAGCGCGTCGAAGGCGTTCTTCGCTCCCTGCAAATTTACGTCCTTCGCGCTGACGGCGGTGACGGTATTCGCCTGGATGCCCGCGTCCGTCCCCTGCGCAACGGAACCGTCCGTCGAGGTCAGCGTTACATCCTTGCCCGCCTTGATTGTCGTATCTTGCGCCTGTGCCAAATCGCCGCGATTTTTGACGGAGACCGTCCCGGTCACGTCCCGGTTGAAGGCGACGGTCAGCGCGTCGGCATTGTCTTGGATGCGGACGTCCCCGGAAATGCCCGGCTTCTCGCCCGTTTTGGTTTCGATGCCGTCCACGGTGATGGTATTGAATTGGTTACCCGTATTTTCCAAAATCAGGGATTCCCCACTCTTTACCATGACGTTATCGGCAACGATTTTGCCCGTGTCGCTCTGGGCGATTTTCCCTTCGCTCTCAACGGCAAAATCATGCTTGATATTGACATCCCCGAGGACCAGCGTTCCGTTTTGGATATCCTCAGCCAGACTGCCCATGCCCTTGATATGGGCGGATCCCGCCGCGATGTTCACGTCGGCGCGGTCATTCAGAATGCGGATAGCGTGACCCGCATCGCCCACGATGCCGGTTTCCGTATTTGCCTTGAACTCCAGCTTCTTTCCTGCATTGATGTAGGAATCGGCAATATTCGTGTTTGCGTCGCTCATCTTGAAGCCCTTTTCACTATTCAGGGAAATAGTATCCCCAGCAAACATGGCTCCCAGACGGAGATAATCATCATTTTTCACATTCCTAATAAACACGTTTTCATCGGCACGGGCCTCTATCAAATCACCGCTCAAGGAAACGTCCAAAGGCTTTGTCGAAGTTCCGATGCTCTCCACACCGCCGATGAGAATCAGGTTGTTGCCCGTGATATTGGCTTGGTCGCTATTAAGTGCGTCGTAGATTCCTTTTTCGGAAAATAGGCGCACGTCGCCCGTTGCACCGTTTTGTGTTGCATCGATAGTGCCAACGTTGATGACAGAGCTTTCCCCCTTCGTATTGGTACGACCAGCCATGGATACAGTGCCACCAGCCTGCACATTCAATATACCGCCTTCCTGCAGATTAACGCCCAATGGCATGTTCCCCATAATCATAAACGACTCTATATTGCCGTTTTTGTCACGCTTGACGGTAACATCGGCAGCATCTGCATTCGTAAGCTGCTTCATATATGCAACGCTATCCGCTCCGGACAAATCCTCCACGGTAATCGTTGTTGGCTGACTGTCGAAAGTGCCTATTCCCTTTGCGGCGTTCAGGTTTATATTCTTGCCAAAGACACTGGCTTCCCGATCTGTCTGATCGCTGTCGCCACTGTCCTTATTCACCAGCTTTTCGCTGACAGCGTAAAGCATCATTTCCTTAGTCCACTCAAAGGTTGGATTATCTGCCTTATCTGCCAAAGACTTATATGTGTCATCGTTTGCCAAATAATCCTCCGCATTGGCGTACTGAGAATACTTGTAGGCAGCGGTCTGTTCAAGATATGCATCCGCGGTGTCGTACTGCGCGTAAGCAACATAGTTCTTGTGACCGTCTTTTGCCAGCTTCTCCGCCTTTAGCGCATCGGTAAGTCCTGCATAAGCACCTGTGCCTGCCTTGTAGTTTTGGTAATCGGCTGAAGCATAAACCTTCTCAACCGCTGCTTTTTGCTCTACATACTCGGCTGCCCACTGGTCCTTCGTCTTGCCCATATAGGCCAGCTCCACATTAGCCTTGTAGTCGTCGCGTTTCTTCTCCAGACCAGTGATATACGCGCCCTTGTAGGTATAGTTCCCCTCTGCGTCCCTTTCACCGTCGATTAGTCCCGCATCAATCCAATGGTGTACCTTGCTGTCCACGCTCTCAGAGGACAGGGATGTGTCAGAATGTGCGTCGATAAAAGAGCCATCAGCTACAGTTAGGTTAACATCCCCTTCTCTGGACACGATTTTGCCAACGCGCATATCACCGCCGGCAGCTGCTTCCGCCAAATAGATGTCGCCATTGGCGTCGGCGTTTATTTGTGCGCCATAGCGATCCTTTGAGGTGACAGAATCCGGGGAAGCGATTTGAATGGACTGCTCTTCTGTGCCGATGCTGCCGTTCTTGCTGGACAGGTTGATATTCCAACCCTCTACGGCAACGTCACTGCCCGACTGGATGATATTCCCCTCAGCGTTCAGTGTCACGTTCCCCAGTGTCGTATCTTTGCTGAAAGCGTTACTGCTGCCTTGGCTCTTCAGTGCCACGATTTCCACGTTACCAGGCAAAATTTCATCTCCCAACACACCGCCGACGGCGGTAATGTCGATATTTCCTTTGCCGGTGGAAACGGCACTGAGCTTAATATTGTCCGCCAAAATTCCGTTGTTCTCCGAGCCGAGGGAAGCAATATGGATGCCTTTGATATCGTCGTGCGCTTTCAGGTCCACAATTTCGCTTCTCAGGGTCGTGTTACCGCTCTGGGAAACCCCCCCCTTATCGGAGCCAATGGATAAGGTCGCCTCATTGTGGGAGTTGGCCACATTACCCGTAAGGTTCACATTTCCGATGCTATCGATTGTGATGCTGCCCTTTTCATCGCCCAGCAGCCCAATTCCAATGTTCTCGGAAGCGTCCATTAAATAGTTGTAAAGTACCAGGGTAGTCGCATCGTCCTTCCAACGGGTGACTTTCTTCTTGTTCCAGCCGAGAAAACCGGATTTTTTGGTATAGGTTTCCTTGTCATAGATCCTTTGACTCAATACCTTGGTACTTCCATGAAGTGTCAAATGACCAGGCATCACCAAAGCCGAGATACCGCCATCTGGATTGGTAACCTCATCGGTAGTGAGAACAGCACCCTCTGGCAGTCCCATATCCTTTCTGTCGCTCTCGTCAATCACCTCGGATTCCTGCTCCAGTGCTACCAGTTCCTCATTACTCGACGTCTTAATCAAGCCCCAGGCAGCATACTTCTTCGTGTTCTCATAGGTCTTGGTTGACTTCACATTTTTGCCATTGACCCATGTGTATACCTGCCCCTCTTTTACCTCGTACTTCAACAGGTTGTCGTAGGAAAGATCGTTGACTGATACTTCGGCATCCTTGTAAATGTCGCCTTCAACGTTCGAATGCTCGCGCAAATAGTTGGCATAGTCCGCAATGTAACGGGTCTGCCCTCTCTTGTATTCGGTCCAGGTATTCTTGGCTGTGTCGGCGATAGTAATGACGCCCTCCCGTTGGTTGTTGAGGACTTTTCCCACGTTCATGTCCAGCGCAGTTTCATTCTTTAAAATGATATTCGCCGCGCCATCAGCCACCAATATTCTGCCGTATGCACTGCCGCTATTTCCGGAATCATTAATGACTTGTCCATGCACGATGATAGGTCCAATAGGGTCTTCAAAGATGCCGTCGGTGCTGGCAATCCGGCCCGTGAGATAGACCTTACCACCCGTCGTATCGATATCCTCCACCACCAGATGGTTCGCGGAAGGATCCCAATAAACCTGCGCCTCATAGTAAAAGGCATTGTCTTCGCTGCTCCATTTGACTCCGCCATCGTTAACCTTGTACATGGTGCGGTTCTGAACTATTGCCGCACGATCTGCGGGGCTCTGCTGTGCCACAGCCAATTGCTCATTCGTCACCGTGGCGGCGTATGTTTTGTAGCCGCTCTGGATCAGGCCGTTCACATTGATATTGGCGGCGGACACATAGATATCGCTGCCGGCGATATAACCTGTTGGCTCATTGCTGCCGTCACGACTATATTCTATCAATTCCGTTGCATCGTCCTCAGTCGTCTCGCTAAAAGGACCATCAACTCCCTGTAAGTTTTCTTGCAAATCCTGGGCGACATCCGCAAGGTAATTCTCTGGAGCACCGCTGATATGGACGATGCCCTCCTTGTAGTCCTGGACAATACTGCCATTTGCGATGAGCTTGACATTGGCTCCCGATATGCCTGTTGGCCGTTCCTGAGTACCACTGTTAATATGGATATCCCCGTGCTCGGTTTCGTTTTTGATGGTAACATTGCCACAGTCATTGTTGATTGTGCCATTCACTTCCACATCGGTGATGGCAATATATTTGAAGTTGCCGTTATTGATCTCTTCAATGTACTTTTGCTTTTCCTCATTTGTCAGATCAACGCTTGTCTTAATCTCTTCTTCCAGTTCTGGCGTCAGTTTGACGGTGCTCTCTCTGTTGCCTTTGAATGTATTGTCCACCAAAAGCTCCGATGCCTTTCCGTCGTTTTCACAATAAATCTTACTGAAGGCCGCTTTGTTCTTAGCTTCATTGATTTCGTTGATTTTTGCGTTCCCTTCGGTAACATTTGGCGGAATGACATTATCGTCATTGTAAACGATCTGGCCCCCCTGCTCACCCATGATGATATTGTTCAGTCGCAGATAGGCGTCGGATTCATTTGTGATGGTGATGTCAGGGGCAGCATTGGCGCGCAGTTCACCGGTGCCGGTCAAGTTATTGGCCTGCACATTGATATTTCCACCACTGGTGGCGATATCCGGAATATCTACGTAGAAAACCGGACGGCCAGAACTGCTATATACAACGTTTCCTTTATCATCTGTCTCCGTGAGTCCCAGTTCTGCCATCTTGTTCTGTATTCTCTCGCGCTCCAGGACATAGGCCTCCATCTTGCCGTCATTTGCACCACCCTCCTCAGCATCATAGGCGGCAATCAATTTGTTCAGCTCATCCAACCGTTGGCTCAAAGTGTTGGCATAGTCAAAAGTTCCCTGTGTTATGCCAGCCTTCACCTTTTGGTTGGTTAGGTTGTTGTCCGTCTCGATTTTAAGCCCGTCCGTTACGGTGCCTTTGATGGTCACATTGATAGGATCGGCTGTGCCCGCAATGAGAGCACCAGTCACGTGGACAGTGCTTTCCTTCATCTTGTCTGAGGATTCTCTCTCTACCACCGCATTGGAGGAAAGGAACTTCTTATCAGTGCTGGAGCCGCCGATGGTCCACTCCCACTTGCTCTCGTCCTTGGCAATCTCTTCCCGGCCACCGCTGGCAACGACGTTGATGTTTCCGGTGGAGCGCACGGTCCCACTTACATCCACCGTTCCCTTGTCGGCGGCGATATCATAGTCCACATCCGGGGATGAAACAGGGATTGCCGAGTAGTTGTAGGCTCCCGCCTTGAGGTCGGCCTTCAGATTGGACTTGATGCCATGCGCATCGTATCCCGTGTAGAGACCAACATCGCTGCCACTGTCAATGGTACCCGCTACATTTATATTGTTCGTGCGGTTCATCGTGGTCTTATTTTTGGCCGCAAGAGAGTAGCCGGCAAAAGCATACACTGTAGCGTCGGCATGGGATTTCAGGGATTGGTTGTCGTAGGCGGAGATAATGATATCCTCTTTTGAGGCTTCTTTTTCACTGTTTAGCGTCGCGCCACGCAACACATCCACCATGTTGTTGATATTCAGCTTGTTCTCGCTTATTGCGTCGGTTTCCACTGCTGCGCCGCCGCCCTTGGCCTGCACATGGTTTGTCAGGTCATTCAGGGAAGATGCGATGTATTCCTGTTGATTGGATGTAGTGATTTTCGTATTTTCGCCAATGGTGACGTTGCTGTTTTCCGTGATGTCCAAACGGCTTCGGAGACTGTTGCCGGAAATGATGCCGCCGAAATAGTCCTCCAAGGTATGGGAGCGCACATCGGTGTTTCCGTTTTCGTCTATATCGTCGAAAGATCCGGTGATAATGGAGTTCATCGCGCTCGCCTGAAAACGGTTGCCGATGATGTCCGCGCCTTTTTCCACCGTGGCTCTGGTGGTAGTGTTGATTACGTTGTCAGCACTGGTGCCACTTAAGCCCATCACTTCGCCGTGACCTTCCGATGCCGTCAGGCGCGTCTCATCCCGGTGGGTGGCAGAAAGGGAGACATTATCACGAATATCCCATTTGCCACCAATACTGCTTTCCACGGTGCTCGTTGATGTGTTGCCTACATGGGCGCCCACATAGTCAACCAGTCCGCCGCCTCCTGCATCGGCAAGTGCCTTGCCCTTATTCTCGCCATAAGCCAAAACCCGCAGACTGTTCAGCGCTGTCGTTTTCCCGGACTTTCCAGTAATGGCAGCTGTCAGCGTTTCCTTGCCACTGATGTCCGCGCTGGTATTGCCCACCGCCACGGCGCCCACGGTGACGCCGCTGATATACGCCTTGCGGTCCACATAGGATTTGCTGCTCAGGACGAGATTGGCGTCCGAGGCAAAGGAGCAGTTCGCCACAACGACCTTGGACGTAGCGTCGGTGTCCAGCACAACCGCGTCCGGATTAACAGCCACTCCGGAGACGTTATGCCCTTTCACATTGCCCTCCAGGGTGCGGCCGTTGGCGTCCCCCAGCAGGGAAGCGAATTCCACCGTTTTCGCGTTGAAAGCGCCGCCTGCCACGCTCACTTCCGCGCCCAAATCCATATTCCCCTTGCCCCGCATTCGGCTCACGCCGAGAATTGAGACGGTGGTGTTGCCCGCACCGAGCTTGCCCGTGGCGTCGTTGACCGCGCCCAGATGGAACGTCTTGGCAGTGAATGTGCCGAATGTGTTGTTGTCGCCCATGATTTTGGCTGCGGCAGTCCCCTTGTCCTTGATGGCGGCGTGGTTCACCGCCACATCCGCGCCGCTCACGCCTACGCCTTGGGTATGGGCTTCCAGCGCGTTGGCTTTCTTCGCGTCGATGGTGATGTCCTCGGAGGCGGAGATTTCGTTTTTCCCGGCCAGCGTGACCCCCACATTGCTGGCATTTTCCACGTTGGCAAAAGTGAAAGCGGCTTGGACCAGTGAAACCCCCGTATTAGCAATTTTAGCGCTGCCTTTGCTCTCGTCGTTTGCGTTGACAGTGAGACTCCCCTTGCTTTCAATGGCGCTGTCCGCGATATTGACGTCCGTCGCGCCCTTGTTCACTACGCCCGCGTAGCCTACGCCCACGCCGACACTTCCCACGCCGACCGCGTTCACATCGACCTTGGAGCCGTTGCCCGCCTGCGAAGCTTCGATGTTGACGTTCTTGCCCGTGACGGCAGCCTTGTCCAGTGTCACGTCCGTGTCATGGTTCACATGGATGATGGCGTCCGTGACACTCGCGGCCACGGTGCCGCCCACCGTGACTTCCGTATTTTTTGCGGAAATGTTGCTGGTCTCTTTCGCCGTCAAATTGACACTCTCCCCGCCCGTTACAGATGCTACAGATGCGTTACCGCTGACCTCGGCATGGACGCCCTGCTTCTTGGCAGCGGAATCGGGCACAGAGAGGTCGGTTTCCTGATTCTTTGCCGCTTCGAGGTTCTGCTTGTCCGAGGCGGTCAAGCCGTAGAATGTCGCACCGCTGGCGCCGAGCGCGCCCTTCGCTTTGTTCACACTGTCCAGATGAACTTTTATCTCGTCTTTTGTGACCTCGTCGGTGCCCATGCTCTTGCCGTCCTCGTCGGCGGCATTGCTGAGCTGGGCATTGGTGATGCTCTCGTTTATCGAGGTGACTGCCACATTGATGCCCGCGCCCACGCCGCCCACGGCAACACCTGTCACGCTGCTCTTGATGTCGCGCGTTTCTTCCGCTGCCACAGCGGCATTGTTCGCCGCCTTGATGGCGCCGCCCGTCACACGGGCACTGACGCTGCTGCTCACGTTGTTCAGGGCGACAGACACACCGACGCCTGCGAGACCGGCAGCGCCCACGCCGCCCGTGGAATCCTCCGTCAGCGTGTCCGCGGCTTTCACGGTGATGTCCTTGGCTTCCAGATTGCTGTTCGTCACCAGAACCGCGGTTTCGCCGGTAGTGTTGTTGACGCCCACGTTGGCGGCTAGCCCCGCGCCGATGCCCACAGCCGCGCTGGCTGTGACGAGGGTATTCTTCCAGTGGTTCTCGTTTTCCGCGAGCACGGAAATATTCTTTCCGTCCCCGCTCTCTTTCGCTTTTAGGTCGCTGTTCTTCACTTCTGCCTTCACGGTGGAGGCATCGTCCATGACAGACACGCCGGCCCCTGCCGCCGCTGTGCCGTAGCCGCCGGAAACGCTTCCCCCGATATTCATGGTATTGCTGTTGCCAAGGTGCGACGCCTTGATTTCGGCACTGCCGTCAAAGAACGCGTTCACATTGTCCAGCTTTGCGCTGATTTCGCTTGTGTTCTCACGGCGCACGATGCTGTCGCCGGAAGCGACGCCCGCATCTCCGCCGAGGCCCACGGCCACCGCGAAAGCCAGAGCGGAGGATCCATGCTTGGAGGCAGCGTCCACGGCGAGGTTCTTCGCGTACACGTTCTTTTTCTCGGCGGCGGAAATCTCCGCCGCCGTCGTCCGGTTCAGAGTTTCCCAGTTCGCGGACACACCAAGAGAGACTCCCGCCGTTCCCGCCGCGCCCACGGAGGCCGTGCCGGTAAAGGAGCCGAGATTGGTGTAGTCTATGGCGTTTACATTTACATCGGAATATTGATCCGAAGAATTAAGGGCGGCGTCCTGAATTTTGGCCGTAGTTTTCCCTTTGACGGTATTCAGGTTCACCGTACCCGCAAGGCCGACCCCCGCATTGGAGGAAGCCGCCACGCCGCCGGAAGCCATCTGGGAAATGATGGTATGGGTGGCGGAGCTGTCCACCACGATGCCAGACTTTTCTTCTTCTGTACGGCTTTCGCTGAGTTTTTCCCTGTCCGTCGAGAGGTCTATATTTTCCGTGGTAAAGAGAATGTCGTCCTGCGGTCTTGTAACCGTGATGTTCCCCGTACCCGACGCCGCAAGGGAGCCGCCTTTCATCAGCGCGTTGGTGCTGCCGGTGATCTCGTTGATGGCAACCGCCGCGCCCAAAGCCGCCTTGGTGTTCGCGCCGATGGCGAAGCCCCCGGCGAAGTTGTAGAGGCGGTCGTCGCTTCGCGCCACCGCGCCCACGCTGCCGTTCGATGTGAGATCTTGGTTCTTGATGATAGCGTCTACGTCGTTGTCAATGTAGTTGTAACTCCCGGAGCCGGCAAAGGAAACTGTCCCGTTCACAGCCACAGTTCCCCCGACGCCCGCGGAATGGATGTCGCTGTTTCCGGTGGCGCGCACTTGAGTGAATCCGACGTTTGACTTCGTGATTTTCCCGTCGTCGGTCGCCATCTCCGCCATCGTATCTTGGTTCATGCGGTTGATGGCAAGGCCCACGGTTCCCGCCGTAAAATTACCGACCGAAATATCGCCCACGGCGCCCATGGTGTTGATTTTACTCTTGGTATCCGCCGCAACGTCGATTGTCGGATGCTTTGCCGCATCGCCCGCGTTGATGTTCGTGTTGTTCAGGGCGGCCCGGTTGTCCTTGTTGATTTCCGATACCGCCGCCGCTCCTTGGAGGTTGAGGGGATTTTTGCCCCAGCTCACGCCAACGCCGGCGCCCACGGTGATGACACGGGACTTCTCCGTTGTTGTCCCGTCCGTCTTGCTGTCCGCGGCGGAGACTTCAATCTTGCCGCTTTCGGTCGTCGTGATGTCGGCATGGTTCACTTCCGCCCGCAGCATTTCTTTGTCGTCAGCGGAACCAATGGCGGTGTAGGCAACGGCGCCGCCGACGCCCACCTTGGCGTTTCCTGCGGACACAGCGCCCGCCGCGGTGGTCTTTTGCGTCAGGTCCGTCGCCGTGACGGAGAGATTCTGCACTCCGTTCAGCTCGGTACTGGCAACGGCGTTCCCCGCCGTCTTACCGTCGATGGCGCTTTCCGTGTTGCTCCTGCCCCGGTTGATGGCCACGGTTCCGACGGCGCCCTCAACGGACTTGCTCGCCTCCACATCCACTCCGGCCGCCACCGCCAAAGAGGTGCTCTTGTTCGCGGACGCGAGGGCAAGAGAGGCCGCGTCGGACAGATTGACGGTATTGCCCGTCAGATACGTCCCGGTGGTATTGTCGAGGGAATTGTAGGCAAGGGACAGCCCGAGGGCCATGCCCCTTCCTCCGGCGACCTCTCCGGCGATATTGAGAATGGAAGCGGTGCTCTCCGCCTTTTCGCTGATGGTCTTTCCCGTGATGGTGTTGTTCTCGAAAGTAACCTTGGTATCGTTCTTGAGGTCGTTCCAGCTGCCGGAACCCGCCCCGTTGAACGCCTTGCCGCCGACGGCAGCGCCCGCGCCCACGGAAACGACCAGGGATTCCCCGGCGGCTTCGCCGTTTATGGTATCCGCTTGGATGACGGAGTTTTTGATGTCCGCCGCGATGTCGTTCTTCACATAGTTGTAGGCAATGCCCGAGCCGACGCCGGCCTTGCCGTTCCAGCCTCCGGCCATGGCGGCGGTGACCGTGCAGCTCTTGTTCGCGTCCAGTGCGCTCTTGGCGGTGTTCTCATCGTGCGCCGCCTCGTCCGCACTCTTGCCGCCGTCGGTATCCTTGCTTGTCTCGTCAAGGGCGGATTTTGCCTCTGTCGTATCGAGATAGCTCTTCCCTGTGGTGTCTATGCCTTTTTCTTCAAGGAGTTCCTTGTTCTTTTTGTCTGCGTCCGCCGCGTCCTTCAAAAGGGATTTGGTGTTCTCATCAAAGCTTTCATCGCTTTCGATTGCATTTTTTTCTTCGATGCGTTCCTCATAGGTCTTGAGGACAGAGCCTTCCCCTGCTTTGACATTTACCGCGCTTGCTTGTGGCCCATCTATGGATGCCCCGGAAATATAGGCGTGGGTGGTGTTCTTTGCGCTGGTGTAGGCAAACGCGCCTTCAAAGCCGTAACCGCTGTCGTCTCCGACATAGGTCGCCGCCAACGCGCCGTTGAGCTGGGCAGTTTTTTTCTGGGTTTCCACGTTCACCGACAGGAACTTCTGATAGCTGCCGCCGATAATGCCGCTGGACAGATTGTTTTCCAGATTGCTGACGGCCACAGCGCCGCCCGCGCCCACGTTGGTGGAGCTGCCGTCGGCAAAATTGGCCGCAAGGCCGCCCGCGATTTGATAATCCGTGCCCTTCGCCTTGTTGGTGAGTGTTCCGGCGCCGTCCGACGCTCCCGTGACAGTGTTGTTGATCATCAAGGCATGGACGTCCTGCTTTGCCCGATTGTAATACACCACGCCCGCGCCAAAGATATTCGTGCCGTTGCCCTTGTAGGCGCTGACGCCCATGCCTGCCGCCGCTTCGATGCCCGTCTTGGTTGCGGAATTCGAGACAGACTTCACCTGCTGAATGTCGGAATTTCGCAGCAGGGAATCCACATCCCGCGCGGAGTCGTTCATGGCGAAAGTGCCGCCGATGCCCACCTTGGTCGCAGAGCTGTCCGACCACAGCGTATTCTTGGCGACCGTGCCGCCGAAAGTGACGGAACCGAGGATATCCGTCGCAGCAAGGGAGACGGATTTCACGTCAGCAGCTGAGGCATTTTTCACCGTCACGTTATCCAGCACGGCGTCTGTCCGGCCTCCGAGGAATGTCAGGGCAACGCTGCCCTCAACCCCGATGGACGTCCCAGCGCTTTTGCTCGACCCGCTGGCGGGAGCCGCGCCGTCATTTTTCGGCGCCGCGTCTGGGTTTGCCGCCTTTCCAGCCTCCTGCGCCGATTGCGAGGCGTTCGGGGCAGCCCCGTCATTCTGCGACGCTACCTTGTCCTGTTCCATCTGTTCTGTGTTCGCCTTGGCTTCCTTTGCTCCCTCCGTGCCTTTCTCGGACCACTGGCTCCACTTTTCGGAGTCCTTCCGCTCGTTTACGTTCTCTCTTGCGTCCGCCGCGGCGGAGGAAACGGCCTTGGCCTTTGCGTCGTTCTGGAGCAGGCCCGTAGTGATGGTCGAAACGGAAAGCCGTTCCGCGGTGATGCTGCCCTTCACGTCGTCGGTCGTTGCTGCCCCCAGTTTTCCCGCGAGGGCATCCCCGGCAATGTTTCGCGCCAGCGCCGCGTCCTGAAAAATTTTTTGATTGGCTTTTTCCTCGTCCGTGGTTTCCTCGGAGGGCGCACGATCTCCGCTGCCATTGTCGCCGACCATGGCAATGCTGTTCACGTCATAGTTGACAACGCCCACGCCGATGCCGAACGCCTTGGAGCTTTCGCTTCCCTTCGACTGGCTGCGGGCGGAGTTGTCTACGTTTGTAGAATTCATGGAAGTGAGCCTGACCGTCGGTGACTGAATGACGGCCTCGTCATCCAAGGAAACAACGCTGTTGCTGTCCCCGTAGCTGAGCGCCGCCATGCCCGAAACACCGAAGGAATCCCCCCTTCCGGCGTTTTGGACATTGTTCTTTAAATCCACGGTGTTGTTTACCGAGACAGCCACCTTGCTCGCGCCCGTGAGCTCCACGCCTTTCCCCGCCATGACCATGCTGTTACCGCTGATGTTCTGGAGACCCACCGTGGCGCCAAGGCCAACCTTGGCATCCTCGTCCGCCGCGCCATAGTTTCCCTCCGCGCTCGTGGTGGCATTAGAGGACAATTTTATGTCAGCCCCCGCTACCTTGCTTTTCTGCCCCAAAAGGACAATGGCGTTGTTCTTCAAGGTGTTGACGCCCACCGAACCGGACAGCGAATTCCCGGAGAGATACCACTCCGACTGGTTCTCGGCGCCTGCCGAATAAGCGAGGACGCTGGTTTTCTCTTTTCCCCCATCAACTTTGTATTTGCCCATGCCCGCCGAAGCGTTCAGGGACACCGCGCCCGCTCCGCTGATTTTGGCGGACTGATCCCCCTCGTTTTCCAACAGGACGGTGGCGTTGTTCTTCACGCTGCTGACCAGGACGGCAGCGCCGATCTCCGCGTTGGAGCCGGACTGCCTGTTCTGCACCGAGAGCCGCATGCTGTCCTGGCCGTTCATCAAGGAATAGGCATTCACATGGACGGAGCCGTCCACCGCATCCGACACTTTAGTCGCCGTAATGACAGCATCCTTCCCCAGAGTGGCTTTGGCGTCGTTTTTGTTGGAAACAACGCCTACGGCGGCGCCGCGTCCAAAGGCGGATATTTGTCCCGCGTTGGCGCCGCTTTCATTGGCGCCTACTACTTTGTCCTTGACTTTCCGGACGCCATCCTTGGCGTCTTTTGTCTTCTCGTCATTGGTGGTATCTGTAAAAGCCTCCTGCGTGACTTTGGCGGGGTCGATGGACTTTTGCCCGCTCTTTTTTTCGTCGTCGGATTTCCCTGCGTCGCCTTTGTTCTTCTCTGCATTGGCGTCAGCATCGTCCTGTTGCTTATCATCATCGTCTGCCGCCTGAGTGTCCTTACCCGGTTCAGTAGGTGATGGAGATTTCACCGTATTGTCCACCGTCATCTTCAGTCCGGTGATATTATTTTCCGCTTTGACATCCACGGCTCCCGCCGTAATGGAACGATTTAAAACTACATCGGCGCTGTTGTCATAGTTTGCCACGCCTACGTTGGAAACCACATAGCTCTTCGTTCCCACAGCGCCCACATTGACGTTGATATCGCTGCCCGTAACCGCTTCTACGGACACCTTGCCCTGAGCTGCGGTAAGAGGTGTAGTACCTGCCTTCACCGTTACTTTCGACTTGGTATCACCAGTCAGAACCGCCACGCCTACCGCAGCGGAGGTTTTCTCTCCACCGGCGGCGGTGGCAGAAAGCTCCACTTTAGTGTCCGCATTGGCTGCAATCTTAATGCTGCTGCCGGTGGTTGCTTCCGCGCCCATAGCGGTCAGGTTACCTTCGATAACCACGTCCGCGCTGTTGAAGACGCGGGAACCCGTCACAGCTGCCACAGGTAACACAGAATCATTCGACACCGTATTGCCCTCGCTGTCCTTGCCCGACGCAGGTACGGCGACAGACTGCTTGATTTCCAATGTGGATTTCGCTTCAATGTTGATATTGTTGCCCGTAATAGCGCTGTCTTCCCCTACGCTAACAGAAGCTTTGTTCTTCTTGTTGGAATAGTTGACAAAAAGATAATTGTTCGCTCCGGCTTCCTTGCCCGCCAGTTTGTCCACAAGCCCGTCAAGGATAGTCTTCTCGTCCCCCAGAATGAGGCTCTTCAAAGTGCTCGTCAACGTCATGGGGGTGCTGTCTTCATACGTGCTGGAGCTTTCCGCCGTGATCTTGACAGCCTTGTCTTTGTTGATTATTGTGACGTTCTTCCCAATGTTGACAGCAGCGTTAAGATCCGTGGAGCGATCCTTCCAGCGGATGGCATAGGCCTCTGTTTTATCCTGGCCGTTTTCATCTTTTGTAACCTTAGTATCCTTAACATCAGATACCTGCTTCGCCGCCAGGATGATGTCGCCGCCTGCGCCTTTGGCAAAAGAAAGGCCTGAATTCGCGCCCGTGTTCACCACGTCTGTAAACTGGACGTCCTTCGTACTCCGCAGCATAGCGCCATCGTTGATATTGATGACGCCTGCTCCCAGCATGATACCGCTGTGGGTGTTAATATGTCCGCTGATGTCAATAGACTTGTCATTGGCGTAAGCACCGTCCCTGATTGTATTAATGGCCTCCAATGTGATAACCGTAGCAACATCAGTATCACTTGCATTATACAGCTTGTTAAAAGCATCGGTTGTCGGCACAATGCCCGTAAACTGCCCCGCGTTGATGACGCCGGACGCGCCCACAGCAATCCCGTTGGGACTTAAAAAGAGGAGATGGCCGTCAATCTTGCCATCCTTCACCGCATTGACGATACCGTTGATGCTGACTTTGCTGTTCACCAGGTTGGCAAGGGTAGCCGCGTTTTTGAATTGCAGGTTTGCAATCTGCCCCTGCGACAGGTTAAATTCCTTAAAGCGGTTGTAGGCAAATTCGTTGCTTACTACCTTTTCCGGATCAATGTTGTAGACATTGTTTGTAGGACTAATAGTAGTTTCGTCTCTCCTGACGATCGCTGCCTCGCCCACGCTGAAAGGATAGACAAGGAGCCCCGCTGTCATGGCCAGGGATGCGAGGATCCTGCGTACTTCCAGGGTTTTGATTTTGGACTGTTTGCGGCTGCCTTTCGCGCCGTAGTATCCGTATGTCATCGTAGCTACCTGCTTTCTGTGCTTTTCTTTTCTATCTGTTCATCCTTCTGCTGCTAACGGGGCATCCGCCCCTGCCGGGAATTGCTCCCCGGTCCCCCAACTCATATCAGGTTTATTTAAAACGTTGCCGACATGGAGAAGTCCACCCTGGAGCTGCTTACCTTATCATCGTAGAAGTCCTTCTTGAAGGGGAAGCCCACGGTCAAAGTGCTGTACAGGTGTTTGTACCTGGCTTCCAGGCCTATGCCCGCGCTCATCAGGGTGTTATGCTCCGGCGCTGCATAACCGCTTACTCTGCCCCAGTCGAAGAAGGGGTAAACGAAGAAGCGCTTCGCCTTATCCACGGGGATATGGTACTCAATGCCCATGGAAATGCCCTTTCCCCCGCCGATGAAGCCCTCTTCGTAGCCCCGGACGCTGTTAACGCCGCCTATGAAGAAACGGTCCGAGGAGCCAAGGTTGTCGTTCGATCCCAGCTGTCCGTCCAGCCGGGCCTGCCAGAACTGTCCGTCCTTGGTGCGCTTCTGCCAGAAAGAGGAGAGCCGGTAGAGCTTCGCCGTATCGGAATCCCCGTCTATGTCGCTCCGCCGCGCAAAGACAAAGGAGTGTTTGTGATAGAACACGCTGTCGTTCCCGTAATGGGTGAAGGATACATAGGGAATCACCCGGTTAATTTTGTCATCCACCCATGGCACGATCAGATTGGTTCCATGGCCCAGTTCCGTTTCTGATTTCTGATGAATGTACTGGAGTCCCGCTTCGTGACGGGAGCGATCCGTTACATGGAAGGGAACCCGCCATGTGAGGGAGAAAGACGTTGACTTGCCTTCCACACCCAGGGGTTTCAGTTCCCCTTTCCTGATTTCCGTCTTGTTGCCCGAATAGTCCAGGTCAAGCCGCATCCCTTTTTTGGAAATGGGAACGCTGTAACCCAGCGCCCAGGCTTTCGTGCCATCGCTCCGGATGAAGTGGGCCCGCAGGGGATCCCGATGTCCTGTCAGGCTCTTCATGTTATAGAAAATGCCTTCCCGCCAGCGACCGCTGGTTTCGTAACCGTCATTGTCCACGTAAAGGGTCACGGACTGGTTCTTGGGTTCAAAGACCATAACGTCATAGTCTGTAGTGCCTTCCTCGGCGCCGGGCTTCATCACTACCCGGAGCTGGACGTCGTTGGTCCCCTGGAACCAGCGCAGGTCCTTGTTCAGTTTGTCCGTATTGGTAATTTCTCCCGCTTTCAGTCCTAAACGGTTCATAATATATCCGGTCCGGGTGAAGCGGTTTCCCGTAAGGTTGATCTTTCCGGTCTTACCTTCGATCAGCCGGATTTCCACCACGCCGTCGCGGATCCGCTGGGGCGGCAGTACCGCGCCGCAGGTCATGTAGCCCCTGTCCCGGTACAGATTCGTAATCTTTTCTGCTATCTCCCGCAGATCCTTCAGGGTAATCTGCTTTCCGATGTAGGGTTCCGTAACCGCCTGGATCTGTTCCTTAGTCAGAATCTCCGAGGGATTCCAGATCACCTGCTGCAGGGCAAAACTGACTTCCGTTCCGGCTTCCCCGGCAGAAGGCGCTTCTCCCTGCTCCACCTTGTTCTTTTTTGCAGCCTCATCTTCCGCAATCTGCTCCATGATCCGTTCGCGCTCAATCGCCATACGATCCCGTTCCATCTGGGCGCCGGCATCCACGCGATCCAACTCTCTCGCAAAAGTGGCGTTCGTCTCCCTTTCAAAAGAGGCACTCATGTCTCCCGCTGACATGGCGGCAGGCGCCGCATGGCCTTCCGCAAGGATTCCAAGAAGAAGGGCCAGGCATATAAGATTAGACTTGTTCATCGTAATTCTCCCATACTTACTGATTTACATACTTACTGATTTATAAAAATTCACAATTGCTATTATATGTAGAATAATTGCACACTAATCCATCATTATTATATTAAAAAAAAAACGCTCCAGTCAAGAAAAATACTGAGATTCACACTAATTTCAAATTCGGGCGGGAAACCGTAAAAAAACAGCCTGCGGTAAACAGGCTGCCCTATAGTAAAACCGTCCGTCCTTACGCCATAGTGGTAAGAACGGACGGTCATTTTATGTCTTCTGTTTTTGCTTTTGCAGGCAGATGTCCCGCTTACTTTTCTAATCTGCCGAAATAGGTGTTCTTCAGCTGCATGAACGCTGCCGTCGCCTGATAGTTCTTCAGGCCTGCGTTCAGCTTATCCAGCATTTCCCTGTTGCCTTTGGCCACGGCGATAGCGATGCCGGTATCTTTGTTATCGCGGATCTCGGCCAGCACGGCCAGTTTCCCGCTGTAATTTTGGGTAATAAAGAAGCGGGCGGTGTACTGGTCCAAAATGGCAAAGTCCGCTTTTTTATCCGCTACCATCTTCAGTGCTTCGCCTGCATAACCGCATTCCACAACGTCGCCGGAATGCCGTTTGGCTTCCTTCACATGGATGCTCCCCGCTTCCACGGCAATGCGTTTTCCTTTCAGCCCTTCCACGCCGTTGAATGCTGTACCGGCGGGACCTACCGCCACATTGGCGCTGTCCAGGTAGGGTTCTGTAAAATCAGACTTTTGTTTGCGTTCTTCCGTAACGGTAAGGCAGGAGATCACTGCGTCTACCTTTTTATCGTTCAGCGCCGGCAGAAGCTTGTCAAAGTCCAGGTTCACAAACTCAACCCTGCTGTAGCCCATCTCCCTGGCTACGCCCTGCATCAGTTCAATGTCAAAACCGGTAAAGGCTTTGGTCGTTTCCTGATAATATTCAAAAGGCGGATAGTCCGCGTCGGTTCCTACCCGCAGCACGGTTTCCCCATGGGCTCCCTGATGCGCCGCCGGAGTTCCCGCCTGGGACCCGTGACCGCCGCAGCCTGCAAAAGCCAGCAGGCAGATTGCCGCCAACACAAAGCTCAGTATTTTTTTCATTGCATGCCTCTTTCTGCCTGCCGGACACGCAGACATATCGTTCTTCATTTTGCATATGATGATTGCCATACTTTTCTGAAAGCAGCGGATTCCTGTCTTCGGAACAGCGTCTTTTCCGAATGACAGACAAGGGAATCACAGCGTTTTCCTGTGATTCCCCAATCGTATCAGAATTTCTTATACAGCACGCGGCAGGCGTTCAGCACGCACAGCACGGATACGCCGGTATCCGCAAATACCGCGGCCCACATGGAAGCGTAGCCGAAGAGGCCCGCCGCCATGATGATGACTTTGACCACCAGGGCAAAGACCACGTTCTGCCAGGCAACATTGTTTACGGCCTTGGCAATGGCAATGGCTTTGGGGATAGCGCTCATTTCCGAGTTCATGAAGACCACGTCCGCCGCTTCAATGGCTGCGTCCGCGCCGCTGCCCATGGCTGCGCCTACGTCTGCGCCGGCCAGCACCGGAGCGTCGTTGATGCCGTCGCCTACGAACATGACTCCGCCGTATTTGTTGCGGAGGTCGTTCATTTCTTTCAGCTTATCCTGAGGCAGCAGTTCCGCGCGCACTTCCGAGATGCCCGCTTCTTTTGCCACGGCTTCTGCTTCTCTCCGCGCGTCGCCGGTGAGCATGACGGTGGTGAGCCCCTGTTTTGTCAGGTCGGCCACGGCCTGCTTGGCGTCGTCTTTCAGGGTATCGTTGATGAGCATGCCGCCCAGGAATTTACCGTTCTTCGCAACCAGCACTTCGCTGCCGTAAGCCGCCGGCTGGTAACCGCTGTGATCCACATGGTAGCGGTCCATCAGGCGGGAGTTGCCGGCCAGCAGGGTATCGCTGCCGTAATAAGCTACCAGGCCTTCCCCGGCAATTTCTTCAAACCGGTCCGGGCGCTGCAGGGGCAGGTTCTTTTCTTTTGCCGCGGTTACGATGCTGACGGCGATAGGATGGGTGGAAACCTGTTCCGCTCCCGCGGTTGCCTGCAGCACTTCGTCTTCGCTTACGTTGCCTGCAGTAACTACTTTCTGGAGTACGAAGTTGCCTTTGGTAACGGTGCCGGTCTTATCCATAACAACCGCCGCTACGTTTTTCAGCATTTCCATGGCGTTGCCGCCCTTGAACAGGATGCCCAGCTTGGAACCGGCGCCGATGCCCGCAAAGAAGGACAGGGGCACGCTCAGCACCAGGGCGCAGGGGCAGCTGATAACCAGGAAGGTCAGCGCGGTGTAGATCCATTTGTTCCAGTCGCCGGTCATCAGGGAAGGCACAATGGCAACCAGAAGGGCCAGCGCTACTACGATGGGTGTGTAAACCCGTGCGAAACGGGTGATGAATTTATCAATATACGGTTTGTTGGCCGCCGCGTTTTCTACGGAGTCCAGGATCTTGGTAACCATGGATTCCTGCAGTTCTTTTTCTACGCGGATCTTCAGCATGCCGGAGGTGTTTACGCAGCCGGACAGCACTTCGTCGCCGTAGGATTTGCGTACGGGTACCGGTTCGCCGGTTACCGGGGAGGTATCCAGCAGGCTCTCGCCTTCAATGACCACGCCGTCCAGAGGAATACGGTCGCCCACCCGGACCAGCAGGATATCGCCTACCCGGGCTTCCGCGGAAGGAATGACCTTAACATCGTCGCCGATGAGCAGGTTGACTACTTCCGGACGCATATCCACCGCGTCCATGATCTGGTCGCGGCTGCGGTCGGCGGCCCGGTCCTGGAACCATTCGCCGATGCGGTAGAAGAAGATAACGCCGACAGCTTCTTCCCATGCCTGGATGGCAAAAGCGCCCAGGGTGGCCACTGTCATCAGGAAGTTTTCATCAAAGAATTCGCCTTTGGTCAGGTTCTTCAGAGCGGTGAGGACGATCTTCCAGCCCAGGATCACATAGGCGATCACCAGGGCGTACATGTGGTATTCGTGGGGAACCAGTCCCAGCCATTCCGTCACAATGAAGATAACGCCGCCTACAACCAGTTCAAACAGTTCCCGCGCGTTTTCGCTCAGGAAGGATTTCTTTTCTTTTTTACGTTCCGGAACCGGCGCGCTGTCTGCCCGTTCCACAATCGTCACACCGTCTTCCACTTTATCGGTGACAGCCTGCATCTTTGCGGTAAGGCCGTCGTAGCTGCGGGCCGTAACGCGCAGCTGACCCGTTGCGTATACCAGCACGGCCTCTTCCACTTCCGGCATGGCCTTGATGGCGTCTTCCACTTTGGTGGCGCAGGCCGCACAGTCCAGGCCCTGGATATCATAAGTACGGTATTTGGCTGCGCCGAACTGTTCTTTTTCGGAGATGGTCACGCCTTCTTCCGCTTTATCGGCAGCGGCCTGCATCTGCGGCAGCAGGCCGTCGTAGCTGCGGGCGCTGACGCGTAATTGGCCGGTTTCATAAACCAGGATCGCTTCATCCACAATGGGCAAGGCTGCGATGGCATCCTGCACTTTCACGGAGCATGCCGCGCAATCCAGTCCCTCTACTTTATAGGTGCGGTACTTTTTCTGGGCAGTCGCGCGCACCCGCTCCGTGATGGTCACGCCGTCTTCGGCTTTATCAGCCGCCGCCTGCATCTTCGGCAGCAGGTCGTCGTAATTGTCAGCGGTAACACGGAGCTGGCCTGTCTCGTAAACCAGCGTGGCCATCTTTACGCCGGGGATAGCGGCGATGGCATCCTGCACTTTGATGGAGCAGGCCGCGCAGTCCAGCCCGGCCACATTATAAGTGCGGAACTTATCAGACTGTTCCGGTCCTTCTTCTCTGGGTACTACGGTTACGTAGGACAGGAAGGAACGGCAGATCTCCTGGAAGATCGGCAGCATAGCGTCGGGATTCTTGGCCGAAACCCGGAGCTGTTTGGTACTGTAGCTGACAGTCGCATAGGATACGCCCGGCAGGGATTTGATTTTATGTTCGATCTTGGCCGCGCAGATGGGGCAGTCCAGATTGATCAGACTGTACACCCGTTTCACATCATCAGCGTCCGGCATACGGCATTTGCAGTGAGCCAGGCTTTCCCCGCAAAAATCGCAATACTCTTCATGGGAATTGCATTCCGGACAGGTGCAGGCGGCCGGATGGCCCGCTGCATGTCCTTCATGGGTATATGTTGCATTGTGATGCGCCACTTCGTGTTCGCTGTGATCATGGGTCGCACAGTCGTCGCAGCCGCATCCTCCATGATCATGGTCGTGCCCGTGATCATGGTCGTGGTCGTGTCCGTGGTCGTGGTCATGTCCATGGTCGTGGTCATGTCCGTGGTCATGGTCGTGTCCGTGATCGTGATCATGCCCGTGATCGTGGTCGTGGTCGTGGTCATGATGCATTTTGTTTACTTCTTCCTCTTTAGCCAATTGGTATGCTCCTTTCCTTGCGCCTAAGCACCGGGCCGGGCGCGTTTCCCTGCGGTTTGTGCGCCCGGTCCTGATATCCCTAAAGGGATAAGGGTTTAAATGTAATGTCAAATTCTGTTTATATTATAACATATGAGCAATAGTTCATATGTTTAATAGACTAAAATCAGTTCAAATTTCACAAATTCACGTCGTTAGTGTTTCAAATGTTACAATTATTTCTATGATATTTTCAGGAATACAGATGCTGCGATCCACCGCAGCATCTGTATAAAATGACAACAATACCTGCGCAGCAGATTCCTAAAAGTGTGGAATCCCCTGCTCTGCAAAGTAAGTGTCTCTTATTTCCCAAACAGATGGCAGGCCACCTCGTGACCCGGCTCCAGTTCAACCAGTTTCGGTTTTTCTTTCATGCAACGGTCCATGCAATGGGGACAACGGTTGCTGAAGGGACATCCCGGCGGCAGGTCCAGCGGGCTGGGGGGTTCGCCCTTGATACTTTTGATTTTCTGCGTAAAGTCCATCTTCGTATCAAAAACAGAAGCCAGCAATGCTTTGGAATAGGGATGACAGCACACATTGGAAAGGCCTTCGCCCGGCATGACTTCCACAATGTTGCCCAGATACATGACCGCCACCTGGTGGGCAAAGGATTCAATCAGCCCAAGGTCGTGACAGATAAACCCGATGGCGATATTCTTCTCCCGCTGCAGGCGGGTGATCAGTTCGATGACCGTTTTCTGTACGGAAACGTCCAGCGCGCTGGTTGCTTCGTCCATGACGATGAACTCCGGTTCCAGGGCAATGGCCCGGGCAATGGCCACGCGCTGCCGCTGTCCGCCGGACATATTATGGGGGAACCGGTCTGCAAAATCGCCGGGCAGTTCTACCAGCTCCAGCAGCTCCCGCGCCTTTGCGTCCACTTCTGATTTGCTGATGCGGTTGTAATTCAGGAGGGGCTCGCAAACGATTTCCTTAATCTTCATCTTGGGATTAAAGGATGTGGTAGGATCCTGGAAGACCATCTGGATATGCTGGCGGTTCTCATGGAGTTCCGAGCCCTTCATCTTAGTGATATCCTTACCGTGGAAGAAGATCTCCCCTTCCGTGGGATAATCAAGCCATACCAGGAAACGCATGAAAGTACTCTTGCCACAGCCGGACTCGCCCACAAGGCCCAGCGTCTTCCCTTTATAGAATTTCAGGTTGATATCGTCGCAGGCGGTAAGCATGCGCCCGTCGTTGGTGGGAAAGCGGCGCGTTACATGGCGCGCGTCAATCAGCAGGTCTTTTTCATCAAACATAGCGTTTACCTCCCAGACTCGGTACCGCATCCAACAGCAGCTTGGTATATGGATTGGTGGACTGGTGGAGCACATAGTCGCGGTCGCCCTGGTCGACGACCTCGCCGCGCTTCATAACCACGATCTTATCCCCCATATAGGCAGCTACGCCCAGGTTATGGGTTACGATAATAATGCTGGTGCCGTATTCGTCGCGAAGCTCCATAAACTGCCGGACGATCTGCGCCTGGGTCGTTACGTCAAGGGCAGAAGTAGGTTCATCGGCTAACAACAGCTTGGGCTGGTATGTCATGCCCATGGCAATGCCGACACGCTGACGCTGGCCGCCGGAAAGCTGGAATGGATAGGAACGCATGATGCGGTCGCCATCCGGCAGGCGCATCCGCTCGATGACTTCAATACCCTTATCCCAGGCATCCTTCCGTGAAATGTCTTCATGGGTAAGGATGTATTCTACATAACTGTCGCCGATGAGCCGGGTCTGGTTCATCATGGCGCCGCTGTCCTGGAAGATCATGGACACGTCGTGGCCACGCAGCTTACGCCATTCTTTCGGCGTCAGTTTCAACAAATCTGTGCCATCATATGTAATACTTCCGGCAGAAACCCTGCCCGCTCCGGGAAGCAGTCCCATGACTGCGCGGATCACCGTAGTTTTACCGCTGCCGGACTCGCCTACAATACTGCAAATCTCTCCTTTATCCAGGTTCAGGCTGCAGTTTTTTACCGTAAGGTTTTTTCCATAGGAAATATCTACGTTCTTGATTTCTAATAATGACATGATATTCCCTCCCTTACTCTTCCTTCGGGTCCAGAATATCCCGAAGATTATCGCCCAGCATATTGAAGATTACAACTGTAATGAAAATTGCAAGACCGGGGTATACCATCAGCCAGGGAGCCGACTGGATAAAATCGCGGCCCTCGCTCAGCATGGAACCCCATTCCGGCGTAGGAGGCTGCGCGCCAAATCCCAGGAAGGACAGGGCCGCCAGCTCCATCATCATGCCCCCGATATCCGTGGCTGCTGTGATGACCAGCGTGGTAATGGTGTTAGGCAGCATGTATTTCCACAGCATGCGCCAGGTGCTGGAACCGGTAACAATGGCCGCGTACACATAATCCGTGTGGCGGACTTTCAGTACCAGGGAGCGCGCCATACGGGCATACTTGGGCCAGGTCACCAGCGCAATGGCGATGATGGCGTTACGCATGCTGGCGCCCAGCATACCGGCTACGGCAATGGCCAGCACCAGGCCCGGGAATGCGATCATCATATCCGCAAGACGCATGATCACCGTGTCCACCCAGCCCCCGAAATACCCGGAGAGCACGCCGAGAGCCGTGCCGATGACAAAGACCGTCAGCACCAGGACAAAAGTGGAAGCTAATGAAATGCGGGCGCCGTACAGGACCCGGGCGTAAATATCCCGGCCCATTTTATCCGTACCGAAGATGTGCTTCGAGTCCGGCGCCATAATAGCATCCGCCAGATTACCGGCTGTGGGATCGATGCCACCGGCCAGAACCGGGGCAAAAATAGCCACAAGCACAACAATCACAGCCAATACGGAGAAAAAAACAAAGCCTCTATTATTCAGGAATTTATTCTTGTTCGTATCCATACGCTTACCTCCTCAACCGCATGCGGGGATCCACATAATTGTAGGAAATATCTACAATCAGGTTAATCAGCATATAGATGACCGAAACCCAAAGGACATATCCCTGTAACAGGAAATAGTCGGCGGACATAATGGCGGAAACCGCCAGATTGCCCAATCCGGGATAGGAATAGATGATCTCAACTACGCTGGTGCCGCCCAGCAGGGAGCCGATGGACAGGCCCAGCATGGTGATCAGCGGCAGCAGTGAATTGGGGAGCACGTTGCCCCACAGGATCCTGCTTTCCGATACGCCGCGGGCCCGGGCGCCAATGACATAATCCGAGTGCAGTTCTTCCAGCACTGCCGTGCGGACCTGACGGGTGTACTTGGCCGTCATGGCTACCGCCAGCGTTACCGCCGGAAGGATCAGGGATTTAAAATCGCCGGCGGAAGAAACGACCGGCAACAGACCCAGCTTGACACAGAAAATCAAGATCAGCATCAGGCCAAGCCAGAAGTTCGGGATGGAAACCCCGAAGAAGGTGATTGCGCGTACAAAATAATCAATGGGTTTGTTATGGTTTACCGCGGAAATAACGCCCAGCGGCACGGAAAACAGGAGCATGAGCACAGTGGAAGCCAGCGTCAGCTTCAGCGTCGGCCACAGACGTTCCATCAACAGGTCCGCGACAGGCTTCTGCAGCATGAACGAATCACCGAAATTCCCCTGCAGGCAATTGAAGAGCCAGTCTTTATACTGTGTAAAGAACGGCTTATCCAGTCCCAGCGTCTTACGCATCTCTTCAATCATTTCCGAAGAGGGCATGATACCGCTGTGGGTGAAGATGTTTCGCGCAGGATCCCCCGGCGACAGGTACGTTAATAAAAAGGTCAGAAAACTGATGCCGATCAGCACGATCAGCATTTGCAGCAATCTGGAAAGAATCTGGTTCTTATTCATTGTCAACTCTCCTCGTCATCGGGACTGTTCATCAATACGCTGAACCTTTCAACATTGCGAGTCGTTCAACATATTTCTTCACAGTTCCATTTGCGATCTCTCGCAGATTACAGAGAAAAAAATTATACAAAGGATACGGCTTGCGCCGTATCCTTTTTTCTTGCTTTTGCAACAGCCTGTAATTAGTTATTGGCTTATTTTGCGCCAGCCGGTTTGATTTCGTCGGTGATCCAGTAGTAATCCAACGGATACATATGGGCAGCGCCGACTTTTTCGTTGTTGTAGATGATGCAGCTGTTGTAGTAACCGTCTACCAGGACCGCAGCTTCATCGATCAGGATCTGCTGCAGGGTCTGCATTAACTCGCCATAGCGTTTCGTATCCATGGTGGTCAGCAGTTCTTCATAAGCTTTGTCATAGGCGTCGCTCTTGAAGCCACAGTAGTTAGCTTCGGCCTTGCTGTGCCAGTTAGCCATGTAAACGGTGGGGGCGCCGGCAATCATGGAGTTCCAGTTGTTGTTATTGAAGTCATATTCACCGGCAACCAGCTTGCTCCACTGGTCGTCAGAGCTGCCGTATTCGCTCTTTACGCCAATGCCTACAGCCTTCAGGTACTGGGTGTGGGCATCGGAGAAGTCGTTCAGCAGGCGGTTCGCATAGGAGATGTAACGGAGTTCGATGTTCTTGCCGTTCAGCTCGCGGATGCCGTCGCCGTTGGTATCTTTGATACCGGCTTCGTCCAGGATCTTCTTGGCGCCTTCCGGATCGTATTCATACGGATTCTTCAGCTTATCAAAGCCATAGCCCAGGGAGCTGGGGATAACGGACGGGCCCGGGGTGTACAGGCCGCCGATGGTGTTGGATTTGCAGATGGTCTTATAGTCAATGGCTTTCAGCACGGCCTGGCGCAACGCCTTGTTAGCCAGCGGACGGCCTTCCCGCATATTCATCCAGCTGAAACCGCAACGGGTGCCGGCAGCAATCTGTACCGTGAACTTCTTATCCTGCTGCAGACCTTTCAGGTCCGCAACGTTCATGATGTTTTCTGCCAGGTCGATCTGGCCGGCCCGCAGTGCGTTAGCTTTGGCGGAAGCATCGCCCATGAACATAATGTTAACCTGGTCGTAAGGTACTTTGCCGTTCCAGTAATAGGGGTTAGCCACCATTTCGTAACCCACCTGGTTTTTGAAGGTTTTAACCATGTAGGGGCCGGTGCCGATAGCGCCGTTCTTCATGTCCTTGGTGCCCTTTACGTCCAGGATGACCATGCAGGGGTCAGCCAGGCTGGCGGCCATATCCGGATAAGCCTTTTTGGATTTAATGGTGATGGTGCCTGCTGCATCGTCGGCAGTAACAACAGCTTCGGCATCCAGGAATTTATGCGGAGTAGAAGAACCTTTCTTGCCGGCTTCGCGGATCCAGTCCAGATATTCTTTAACCTTGGTAGCGGTCATTTCTGTACCGTTGCTGAATTTGATGCCTTTTTTCAGCTTGAATACCCAAGTCTTGTTGCCGTCGCTGGGAGTAGCGGATTCTGCCAGCTGAGGAACCGGCTTTACATTATCGTCAAATCTGAACAGCGTCTGGCCAACGCCAAAACGGCTGCAGTTCCAGGCAGTGTTGGTCTGCGCAGACGGGTCGATACCGCCGTCAGCATACATCTGGCAGCCAAAGACAAGCGTTTTGGCTGCAGCCTTGCCGTCTTTGCCGGTATCAGCCTTCTTGTCGCCGCCGCCACAACCGGCCAGCAGACTGCAGGTAAGCAGGCCCGCTACCAATAAAGCGGCAGATTTTTTGGATAATTTTTTCATAGAGTTCCTTCCTTTCCAAGTCAGATATAATATAAATTTCAGGTGAAATTTTCACCGTAAAGCCAATATCATCCCGCCTGCCCGTCCCGGCAAAACGTCCGTTCCTTCCGTCGTAATGCAAGGCGTTCCTGTTCCTGCAGGAAATTTGCAGATGGAAATTTTTATCTTTGTTAATACTAACACATCAAAAAAGAGATGTCAATATATATGATATGCTTATTAGGAGTTTTTATTATTAATTTTTTTATTTCTTTCTTCGTTTTTGCAAGGAGCCCGGTTATGCCGGAGGCTTAATATACCAGGTCCCCTTCCGGTAATACCAGTACAGCATCGCCCCTGCCGTACCCCAGGTTATCGGGTAGACGGCCGCCAGCAGGCGGATGTCGTGGGCCAGCTGCATGAAACCGAAGAGGATGGCCGTCCGCAGGATGCACTGGTTGAAGAGCACGATGTACATAGGAACAGTAGAAAGCCCCGCGCCCCGCAGCGTATCCGCGAAGGTCTCCAGGAATACATAAAAGAAATAGAACGGGAATGCGATCCAGATGATGGAGAGTCCCATCTCAATCACAGCCGGGTCGGAATAGAATACCCCGAAAGTCTCCCGCCCGAAATAGAGCAGGATGCCTGCAAGGATAATTGAATAGGCCACCCCAAAAACCAGCGTCGTGCGCAGTCCGCTTCGCACCCGGTCATAGAGCCGCGCCCCCACATTCTGCCCGGTAAAGGTCATCATGGCCTGGCCAAGGGCGCACAGGGGCATGTAGAACAGGAGCTCGATGCGATAGTAGGCCGTGAAGGCGGCGATTGCAACCACATCGAAACCGTTGATGAAATACTGTACAAACACATTGGACAGGGTAACTACTACTCCCTGCAGTCCCGCTGGCAGACCGATGCGGACGATTTCCTTTGTCATGGGCCCGTCTACTGCCAGTTTCGGGATGCTCATGACGCCGCTCTTCAGCAGATAGTACACGGCAATAATTGCTGAAAGCACCTGGGACAGGACTGACGACCAGGCCACCGCCAGGATCCCGTTCTCCATATGCATGATGAACAGGTAATTGGTCGCCACGTGGATGATGCCGCACACCAGCTGGATCAGCATGGGCGTCTGGGAATTGCCCAGCGCACGCATGACGCCGGCCGCCATGTTAAAGACCAGCATAAATGTCAGGCCGAGAAAAAACACCTGCACATAGTCAAGGGCATCCTTAAAAATGCTGGCCGGGGTATTGACCGCGCTTAAAAACGCGGAGCCGGTAAATTCACCGATAACCGTCAGCAGTATGCCGCCGATGAGTCCCAGCATCATGGAAGTATGGATGGATTTACTGAGCTGCACCTCTTCCTTACGGCCAAAAGCCTGGGCAATGACCACGCCGGCGCCGATGCTGATACCCGTGAACAGGTTCACGAGAGCTGAGTTCAGCAATACGCTGGCGCCTACAGCCGCGGACGCTTCCGCGCCCAGATAGTTGCTGACAAAGAGAATATCTACCGTTGTGTATAGTTGTTGGATCAGGCTGGCCCCCAGCAAAGGCAGCGCAAACAATAACAGCTTGCGCGCTATGGGGCCGCTGGTCAGATCAAGGGTTTTAGCCAAAATAGTCACCTGGATAATTAGATTTGTTTATGCCGTCAAGGGGCAGTCGCAATCATAATAAAGCAGCAAACGTCATTTCTTCTTTGCCGCTCTCTTTGCGGGCGGTTCCTTCTGCACTTTTTCCGGCAGCGCATGGGTATGGACATGGGTATGCGGAGCCTGTGGCACATAATCTTCCGGCAGTTCTGCGTAAGCGCAGAGGGTGCGCCCCGCGGTAATGGAAAAGGCCGGGGTCATATACAGCATCACGCCGCTGAATTTGGCATGGAATTCTTCCTGCTTTTCCCCAAAGAAGTCGGTGGTGTAACCCAGCAGCTCCCCTTTTTCCACCATTTCGCCGCTGTGTTTCGCATGATACCAGCAGGCCGGCTGGGTCGCTTCCAGGTATTCGATCTTGGTCAGCTCCTGAGGCGTAAATGTATGTACGTGGCCGTGATCGTAATCGGGAGCCATGCCAACATGCTTCAGCACGTGCATCACGTCGTCCTTGTATTCATCAATGTCCTCCCGGCAGCAGAAGCCGGTGCCGCCCCGCTCGATGAGGATACTGGGCACCCCGTGCAGTGCCGCGCAGTTGTAGGCGCCTGTTGTTGCGGTAGAGCGCACCAGGTATTCCACATTCAGCTGTCTGGCCATCTCACGGGATTTGTTGTTGACCTCTTCCGTGGAGTTCCCGGGGAAATAGGCATAAGGATGCAGGTCTTCCTGCAGGTCGCCGCTGTGCAGGTCAAGGTAATAATCCGCTTTCAGGATAAATTCCCGGAGCATGAAATCCGCCAGTTTATAAGTACGGCTGAGAGAAGCGTTGCCGGGGAAGACCCGGTTCAGGTTCAGGCCGTCCTCCGGGCAGATCTCCGCCATACGGGCCCAGAAAGCCGAAACATTCACGGGATGCATGATGACAAGGCAGCCGTGGATATCTTCCGGCGTCAGTTCTCCGCCCAGTTCTATAGAGGCCGCGATGCCCGGGTACTCGCTGCCGTGTACGCCGGAGGTGACCAGGACCGTGGGGCCGTCATATTTTCCGTTAATGAACGTTACGGGAATAATGTTCAGCGTATGGGGAACATCCACATACGTGCGTAACTTGGTGCAGGGTTCAATGTGATGGTTTGCAAAACAGACTGTGTGTAACATATTACCTCCTATAGTAAACAAAAATTTAATTAACTCTTGATACAAATGATAACAAATACTAATTTATGAAATATATATTAACAAACTTTTATCTCTTTTTCAATAGACTATATTAATAACTTCGTTAAGTCACTCCGTATTAATCCCTTTCAGCAGCATACGCAAAAAGATTACATACTGGGAGATAAAGTCCCGCGCGCCAAAACCGGCATCCCGGAATATCATCTCATTTTCCCCAGTCTTTCCATATGCTGCCCAATCTTTCTTTTCAAACGCAGCATTAAAACGGAAGCGCATCCTGCCCGAATTGACTGGTCCAGGAAAAGCGCAAGCCATACGCCATACAGGCCCCATCCCATTACATACAGGAAAAACGCTGTCAGCAACGGGCGGATCACGGTAACGGAAACAAAGGAATAGGTTGCGACAGCCGCCGTCTTTCCGCTGCCCCGCAAAATACCGGCGCACACCAGTCCCTGCGCTTCCGGAAATCCTACCAGGGCGACGCCGAACATAATGATCCCGCTCATAGCCAACGCCGCAGGGTCGCGGGAATAAATCATAAAAATGGGTTCTCTTAGCAGAATAATGATCAGACAGCTCGCCGCTGAAAAAATCAGTCCCCACTTGATGCCGACTTTCCGGAAAGCATGCCAGTCACTCTCATTCTTCGCGCCGCAGCTTTGGCCTGCCAGTACCATGCTGGCCTTGCCCAGCCCCATAGCAAAATCCCAGTAATAGTCGCAAATGCTCATGCAGATACTGTGCACTGCAAAGGGAATCGTACCAAGTCCGGCAGCCATCCGGGCGAAAAGCACCATTCCGATCCGCTCGAACCCCTGCTCGCTGATGATGCTGCCAAACACCGGCAGGAACTCTTTAAAATACATTCGGCCCGGAATAAAACTCCCGCCCTGGGAGAAGTACTTATTTACATTCATTACATAAATAGTAGCGCATAAGGTGAACAGGGTGCCCACTACCGTGCCGATAGCCGCCCCAGCGACCCCCATCTTCGGGAAAGGCCCAAGACCAAAGATCAGCAGGGCGTTTACAATAATATTCAGTATATTTCCGGACACATTGGTACGCATGATCGCGCCCGTTTCCCCAAAGCCCAGCTGCACAGCCTGCAGCACGGATGTCATGGACGTGATAAAAACAGATAAGACTGCAATTTTCGCATATGTAAGCGCTTGGGGAAGATAATCCTGTCCCGCCCCCATCAGCCATAAGATTTTCTGTAAAAAAAGGAAAAACAAAATATGCAACAGTCCCATAAAAACGAAACTCAGGAACAGGGACTGGCGCATTAGTCCAGATACGCCCGCCACATCTTTTGCCCCAGCTTTACGCGCCGTAAGCAACGTAACGGCAGACGCAATGGAACGGGCAATGCACAGCAGCATCATACGTGGCTGCAAAAAAATACTTACGGCGGCAATAGAAGCTGCGCCAAGGGATCCAACCATGATCAGATCGGCAGCGGCAAGCACGTTCATAAAGATGCATTCAACAGAAGCCGGCATGGCAATATCCATATACCGTTTTTCGTAGTCAGTTTTCAAAAACCTGTTAAGTAAAGCCATCGTTTCCTCTCTTCTTGGAATATATTTTCCTTATCTCCAGTAATGTAATTACATGTTGTTATTTATAATTTCGGGAGGAATCATAACATAAATGAGAATAAATTTCAAAATGTATTTTATTTTAATAACCCTGATCCGGTTGCCCCATCTTGGTTAGCGATAGCTAACCATTCGTTGTAAAAAAGTCCCCCGGCTATGCGTCTCCAGGGGGACTGTTCCGCAATCACTTCATGATTTCGGCAAACTTCTCCTTGACCTGTTTTCCTTCTACCGCCAGCTTGTTCCAGTTCACCGACAGGGAATGGATTCGCAGATCGTTCAGGTTCAGCGCGCCGGCAGGCTCCCGCACCCCATATTTCACCGGGTGCATATAGGCAAGGCTCATGGCGCTCTGCCCTTCTTTGCTCAGCCACCAGTCCACCAGTTTTTTGGCTCCTTCGGGGTTAGCGCTGTCTTTAAGAATAGCAATGTAGCCAGGCACCAGTATGCTTCCTTCTTCCGGATAGACAATAGTAGCATTCACTCCCTGGGTCGCTTTCTGCTTCAGCACGTTTTCCTCCATCGTAATGGTGATGGGGTATTCCCCTTTTGCAAACTTCTCGCGCATCTCGTTGGTTTTGCTCACAACTGCGCCATTGGCTTTCAGTTTCTGCCAGTATTCCCAGCCGTATTTGTCCGTCAGCGCCGCTACGGCTGCCAACGCCGTGGCCGCAACTTTCGGATCCGGCATGGCTATCATGCCTTTATACTTTGGATCCAGCAGATCCTTCCAACTTTTTGGAGGTTCTTTTACCTTATCGTTATGTACTGCAATCACTACGGCGCTGTTTCGGATCGGGGTAAAAGAGCCGTCCGCATCTACGGTTTCCGCAAGCTCTGCCGCTTCCGGCGACTTGTAATTCAGCAGCTTGCCATCCTTCTTCAGCTGCAAATAAAAACCCGGGTCGGAAATCATCACGATATCTGCTTTTACTTTTCCGCTCTTCAGCTCATCCGCAATTCGTTCCTTTACCTTTTCGCTGCCTTCCGTGTGCCAGTTGACCTTGATTTCCTTCAAGTGCTGTTCCACAACCGGCTTAGCCATTTCCTTAACCATCCCGTTATAAACAGAAGTGTAAACCGTCAGCTCGGTTGCCGGTTTCGTAACCGTTTTCTGCTCCTTCTGCGCTTTCTGTTCCGATCCGCCACAACCCGCTGCCAGTATCCCTACTGCCAGTACGGAAGCCGCTATTCCTGCACAGATCTTCCTCATCGTCTTCGCTCCTTTGTAATACACTGATATTCCGGTTCATGCATGATAGTTCGCTTACTTTATATAACATTTGAGCAATCGTTTAAATGTTCTTGCACAATGATAGTAGCATAATTTTTTATGCTTGTAAAGACCTTTTCCTAAAAGTAAACAGGCGATTCCCTTACAGTACATTACAACAGTCTAAAGCGCGTCACGCAGTCCTTTCTGCTTCAGCGGACAGGGAAAACCTATGGCCCGTCGGCCTGTTTCTGGCGCAAAAACGCGCTCTGGCATACAGGCTTGCACCCGCATCCTCAGAGCGCGTAACTTTTATATCAGCGCAATAGCAATAGTATTATAGTATAACGTTTCCATTCAGAAGCTCGATCCTTCCTATGCTTAGCTTACTGTACGCCTGGAATCTTCGGCAGCCGGTCCATGCTTACCGCCAGTTCTTCATCCGTCGGAATGTAATCGTTCATTTTGCCGCTCTGGTAATTTTCATAAGCCGTCATGTCGAAGAAACCGGTGCCCGTCAGCCCGAACAGGATCGTTTCGCTGCGGCCTTCTTCCCTGCAACGTTTTGCTTCTTCCAGAGCGCCCCAGATGGCATGGGCGGATTCCGGAGCCGGCAGGATGCTTTCATATTTGGCAAACAGCACCGCCGCGTCGAACACGTCGGTCTGCACGACAGATTTTGCTTCCATATAACCGTCATGATACAGCTTGGACAGGATGGGCGCCATACCGTGATAGCGCAGGCCTCCCGCATGAATGGGAGACGGGGTGAAGGTACAGCCCAGCGTATACATTTTTGCCATAGGCGTAATCTTGCCGGTGTCACAAAAGTCATAGGCATAACGGCCCCGGGTCAGCGACGGGCAGGATGCCGGTTCAATTGCCACCAGCCGGGGATCGGCCCTGCCCTGCAGCTTGTCTTTGGCAAAGGGCGCAATGAGTCCTCCCAGATTAGATCCGCCGCCTGCGCAGCCTATTACCACGTCGGGATATTCATCCAGCGACTCCATTGCAACAGCACTTTCCAACCCCACAATAGACTGGTGCAGCAGCACCTGGTTCAGTACAGAACCCAGCACGTACTTCACATTGTCTCCGGTCACCGCGCGTTCTACCGCTTCAGAGATAGCGCAGCCCAGGCTGCCGGGGTTGTCCGGGTTTTCCGCCAAAAGCGCCCGGCCTGCATTAGTGGTATCGCTGGGACTGGCGACTACGCTGGCCCCAAAAGTCTGCATGATCGCCTTGCGGAAGGGCTTTTGGTTATAAGAAGCCTTTACCATATATACTTCAAGCGGAAGACCGAAATAGCAGCAGGCTTCCGCCAGTGCCGTTCCCCACTGTCCGGCGCCGGTTTCTGTTGTCACGCCCTTCAGTCCCTGCTTTTTTGCATAATAAGCCTGGGGGATCGCGCTGTTCAGCTTATGGCTGCCCGAAGTATTGTTACCTTCAAATTTATAATAGATCTTTGCCGGCGTATCTAACGCCTTTTCCAGATTGTAGGCGCGGCACAAAGGAGACGGGCGGTAGTTTTTGTACATCTCCAGCACTTCAGCAGGTATTTCAATATACGGCGTGTCATTATCCATTTCCTGATGGGCCAGTTCTTTACAGAATACCGGATACAGGTCTTCTTCCGATACCGGTTGTCCCGTTGCGGGATTCAGCATCGGTTCGGGCTTTTCTTTCATATCCGACCTCAGGTTGTACCATGCCGTCGGGATCTGTTCTTCCGTCAAATATAATCTGTGGGGTGCTTTCTTTACCATGTTTCATTCCTCCTGCATACTTTTGGAGCCTCCGGCTCATTCTTCACAATGCTTTACTGCATCTGACATCTTTTTTACATAATCTCGTACCGGTTCCACGCAGTCCTTTCCGTATTCCGCTACAATTTTCACAATAGCGCTGCCAACGATAGCCCCGTCGCTGAGCCGTGCCATCTGCGCCGCCTGTTCCGGCGTGGAAATACCAAAACCTACCGCCGCCGGCGTGTCCGTCACTTCGCGGATTCTTTTGTAAATCGTACCGATATCTGTTGTAATCTCACTGCGCACACCAGTCACGCCCAGACTGGAAACGATATACACATAACCTTTTGCGTCCCTGGCGATGTCCCGGATCCGATCTTCCGAAGTCGGCGCGATCATGGTGATGCGATCTACACCGTATTTCTGGCAGGCCGCTTCCAGTTCACCCCGTTCCTCATATGGGACATCCGGCACAATAGTCCCGTCCACACCGGCTTCGGCACAGCGGGCATAAAACCGGTCTGTTCCGTAATGGAAGATGGGATTGGCATAAGTGAGGAACACCAATGGAATATCCGTTTCTTTCCGCACTTCTCTGATCATGTCAAAAATCTTGTCTGTCGTTGTACCCGCAGCAAGGGCACGCTGATCTGCCTCCTGGATGACCGGCCCCTCCGCCATGGGATCGCTGAAGGGAATCCCCAGCTCCACCAACGTGGCGCCAGCTTTTTCCATGGCCAGGATCAGTTTCTTCGTAGTTTCCAGGTCCGGATCCCCCGCCGTGATGAAAGGGGCAAATATCTTCTTATGCTTCTGCAGCACAGCCGCTAATTTACTCATGAATCTCCCTCCCCAAATATCTGGCAATGGCCGCCACGTCTTTATCGCCCCGTCCGGACAGATTTACAACGATGATTTTATCTTTCGGCAAAGCCGGCGCAAGCTTCATGGCATAGGCCAGCGCATGGGCGCTTTCCACTGCCGGGATGATGCCCTCTGTTTTGGACAGGTACTGGAACGCCTCCACTGATTCCCTGTCGGTTGCGGGCACGTATTCGGCCCGGCCGATGTCATGCAGATATGCATGTTCCGGTCCGATGCCGGGATAATCCAGTCCGGCTGAAATAGAATACACCGGAGCGATCTGCCCGTATTCATCCTGCAGGAACAGGGATTTCATGCCGTGGAAGATTCCTTCCGAGCCCCGGGCGATGGTGGCCGCGGTCCGTTCCGTATCTACGCCTTCCCCGGCTGCTTCTACGCCGATCAGCCGCACCTCTTTATCCGGAATAAAATCGTAGAACAGACCCATGGCGTTGGAACCGCCGCCTACGCAGGCAATGACCACATCCGGCAGCCTTCCCTCTTTTTCCATTATCTGTGCTTTTACTTCTTCCCCGATTACTTTCTGAAAATCACGGACCATTTCCGGATAGGGATGCGGCCCCATGACCGACCCAAGTACATAATACGTATCCTGCACCCGGGCCGTCCACACCCGTAGCGCTTCATTCACCGCGTCTTTAAGGGTGCCCGTCCCGGTAGTGACAGGAACCACTTTTGCTCCCAGCAGTTCCATGCGGAATACGTTCAGCGCCTGCCGCTCACAGTCTTCCTTACCCATATAAACAGTGCACTCCATACCCATCAGCGCTGCTACCGTAGCCGTTGCCACGCCGTGCTGCCCCGCGCCGGTCTCCGCAATGACATGTTTCTTCCCCATGCGCCGGGCCAGCAGGCACTGCCCCAGTACGTTGTTAATCTTATGGGCGCCGGTGTGGTTCAGGTCTTCCCTTTTCAGGTAGATTTTGGCTCCGCCCAGGTCTTTTGTCATCTTTTCCGCATAATACAGCATACTGGGGCGGTTGGCATAGTCCCGGTACAGCTGTCGCAGCTCATCCCAGAATGCTGTATCCTGTTTATAAAATTCATACGCTTTTTCCAGTTCCAGTACTGCATTCATCAGCGTTTCCGGAATGTATTGCCCGCCATGGATGCCAAATCTTCCTTTTGTCATGGTATGCTTCCTTTCTGCATTAATCTATAAAATTGAAGTTTGTACGTTAGTGATGCGTCAGGGAAAGGCAACAAAGAGAAATTATACTGGCCCGGGCTGA